>JBCDAG010000006.1:0-44941 GCA_039186165.1 Cyanobacteria bacterium P01_F01_bin.53 | reverse complement strand
CCCCGCGTCGCTTTGCGGCGCTAGGGAACGCGCACCAAGACAGCGGTTCTAGAATTTCCCATTCGGCATCAGTCAGACTGCTTGAGTAGGCCATAATGATTGGGATAGAGGGGCTCTATCATTTTCACGGATTTTTCAAAAGATCTCAAATGGGCTCTATAAGGTGATGCACTTTGCTGTGGGATTCACAGCAACAGATCAGGCAGCGGTTTTCCCCCTCTGTTGGATTGTTGACAGGGCTCATTTGGAAAGGTTCATGTTGTTTTTGCTCCTTCGTATAATCCTTAAGAAAAACTGTTGTTTGTTTATCTGAAATGATTGGAGCACAAAGCACTTGTGAAGACGATGTTGTTTGTAGATGTTCGTTAGACCAAGAGTTGGCCAGCTTTTGCGGTGTCTGGAAGCGGTTTGTAAGGTGTGAGTAGACAGTCCGTTTGGCCGTACGTTTATATAGGGATGTGCGAGCCGTGTCTCTTCTTCAAGTGTCTCTTAGCCATATGAGAATTTTTTCCCTACCCCCTTTTACGAATCAAGTGCTGTGGCAACAGTCGATGACCCACAGTTCGTTTATCAATGAGCAGCCGTCTGCGGGGGTGCACAATGAGCGGCTGGAGTTTTTGGGGGATGCCATTCTTAATTTTGTGAGTGGGGCCTATCTATACCAGCGTTACCCCGATCTCTCTGAGGGCGAGCTGACGCCTTTACGGGCAGCGTTGGTTGATGAGCCACAGCTCTGTTATTTTGCGAGATCGCTCGGCCTAGGCAAGCAGCTACGGTTAGGGAAGGGGGCCGACCAAGAAGGCAGCCGCCAAAGCTCGCGCTTGTTATGCAGTGCGTTTGAAGCGATGATTGGGGCCTATTTTTTAGATGCGGGGCGTGATGTGAGCGCAGTGCAGGCCTACGTGTTGCCCATGTTCGATACGGTGGTAGAGCAAGCCTTGCAGGCGGGCATTAATGCCAAAAGCCGGTTGCAGGAGCTAACCCAGAAACGCTTTGGCGAAGTGCCAGCGTATGTTCTGCTCCGGAGTGAGGGACCTGACCATGCTAAAGAATTTGTGGTGGAAGTGAGAATCAATCATCAGCCCTATGGCTGTGGCCACGGCCACAGCAAAAAAGACGCTGAAAAAATGGCAGCACAACTCACCCTAGAGATGTTGTTGTAGCCATGAACTATCTTCTAAGTGGTCGTAATCGCCTCAGTGTAGTGACTTTCAGTCCTTCGTCTCAGTTCACTCACAGTATTGTATAGGTTTTGAGGAATTTATGGGTTTTAGAAAGGATGATATAGCAAATTCGAATAAGTCTTAGCTAGAGCTAGCTCGACCTGTAAACTTTGGGTGTCATCCCGGTGAGTTGTTTGAACTGCTTACTCAAGTGACTGTGGCTGTTAAAGCCGCAGGCTAAAGCAATGTCAGTAATTAACCGATCTGTGCTTTTCAACAACTGCTTGGCGCACTCTACTCGTTGCTGAAGCAGGTACTGATAGGGCGATACGCCCAGAGACTGCTTGAACAAACGACTGAAGTGAAATTGACTCATATCTAACAATTGAGCCAGGTCGGCTAGCTTAATCTCTTGATCCAAATGAGCATCAATGTAGTCTAAAACCTGTCGTAGCTGGCGAGAAGGCAAGCCACCTTCATAAATTGGTAACTGTGGTCTTGTTGTAGCGTGTTGCCTAAGCAAGTTCACGGCCAGAATATTAGAGAGTGAATCAATATAAAGGCGATTGGACAATGAGCCTTGCTGAAGTTCGTTTAGCAGCATTGTGCTGATAGATTCTAGCTGGGGATTACGGGTTTGGAATTCAGGTTTGAGGGTGATGCGATCGCAATCTCCAACTACCGTTTCCCTTGCAACATTACGTATAAACTCATCCGTCAGCCGAACTTGCAGGCAATTTTCATCCCCCTCCCACCGCACAAACAGCGGTGTGTCTGCCGGGGTAATTAACATCTCTCCTCGTCGGTACAAACCTGTATGGGTCTTGCCGTCCTGAGCTTGTAAGTAATGAATGGGCCGAGCCGCCATCGATACAAACAGGGTATGCTCTCCTTCAAAAAGGCAGTGTGCCTCGCCCCCAGACGGATATTGCAGCAGATCGATTTGAACGGGTGCCTGCTCTTTCGTCGTTTCTGTAGCCGTATTCTTCATGGCCTAGCCCAACGCTACCTATGCTCAAATATATTCTATGTTTGCCTCAGTGGCGGTATTTATAGGCACTTTTAACAGCCCTTCTAAGCAAAATTTGCTGACCCATCGCAAGATCGTGATAGTTCCGCAAGAAATTGAAAGCGACGGCATTGCAGTTTTCATAAGCTAAAAGCGTCAAAACTTTGGAGACAACCGCAATGAAACTCGTTATTGTTGGTGCAACCGGCAGCGTTGGAGCAAAGGTTGTAGAACAAGCCCTAGAACAGGGACATATCGTCACTGCCTTTGCCCGTATGCCCGCCAAGCTTGAGATCAAACATCCTAACCTGACTCTGTTTCAGGGCGATGTAATGAATCTTTCATCGGTAGAGCAAGCTATCCAAGGTCAAGATGCTGTTGCTTGCGTTCTTGGTTCTGGAAAAAGCCTGAATAGCACTGTCCGCTCAGAGGGAACCCAGCAACTCATTCGAGCGATGGAGCAAGCTGGCGTCAGGCGGCTCATTTGCCAATCCACGCTGGGGGCAGGCGATAGCTGGGGCAATCTGGATTTCTACTGGAAATACGTGATGTTTGGCTTCATCTTGCGCAAGGTCTTTGCTGATCATCAGCTACAAGAGCGCTATGTCAGGCAGAGCCAACTAGATTGGACCATTATTCGCCCCAGTGCGTTTGTGGACGGCCCTCGCACAGGTTCCTATCGACACGGCTTTCCAGGTGACGACAAAACATTAACGCTTAAAATTTCCCGAGCTGATGTCGCAGACTTTCTATTGAAACAACTGACGACAGATACATATCTAGGTAAGACGCCAGCCTTGTCTTATTAGTGAGTGCCATTCTAGCGGCTCTTTCTAGCGGCTCTTTTTCAACGGTGAAAAAGAGCCGCGCTAGAGGCTCAGCTCCTGACCTTAACCTTGAATGTCGGCCTTGAACGGTAGCGTCACAGCCACTGAATTAACAGCCACTGAATTAACAGCCACTGATACCCGGAGAAACATCGTATGAAAAGCTCGCTAACTGTCATTTTTCTGTTCCTTGCAGGTCTGCTGCTACTGACCATTGGCAGTGCCATCCTGTTCATTCCCCATGTTGCCTATTCCAGTGACGGTATCTTGCTGGGCAGCGATCCTAGCCTGCTTTCAGAAATTCGCGCTTCTGGCGGACTACTGACAGGAGGTGCTTTGATTATTCTCATTGGGACATTTCGCCCTACGCTACAGTCACTGGCAGTCACGCTGAGCATCCTCATCTACGGCTCTTTTGGACTCTCACGCCTCCTGGGTGTAGCGATTGATGGCATGCCGTCTAACAGTTTGTTGCTAGCGACCGTGACCGAGCTGATTGTCGCTTCAATCGGACTCGTCATTCTCTGCCGCCAGCCTTATCCTGGTTCGACAACGCATTAAAAAATTAGAGAGACCGCTACATACGCTAGGTGAGACACCGCGCTTGCCCTACCAGTACTACCTTATTTCCGCTAAGAACACTTCCCGCTTTAATCAGTCACTTCCATTCACTTCAATCATTCATAGGAACTCCGACAATGATTCTTCAAAACTTTCAAACCTCTCTCATCTACTTTGCCGTTATTAGCAGTGCGCTCAGCGCAGGCATTTTCTTTGCTTTTTCTACTTTTGTGATGAGAGCACTCGCACTGCAACCTTCTGCCTCAGGTATCGCTACGATGCAGTCAATTAACGTCACGGTGTTTAACCCGTGGTTCTACTCGGCGTTCTTTGGCCCAGCAGTCGCCTGTGTGTTGCTAGCGGTGGCTGCGCTGCGCAATTGGGAACAGCCAGGAGCACTCTACTTGATAGCTGGGAGCCTACTGTATCTGATTGGAACATTGGGGGTTACCGCATTAGGCAATGTCCCGCTCAATGACGCCTTAGCCATCTTGCGCCCTACCAGTACAGAAGGGGCACAGCTATGGAGTAAATACCTCATAGATTGGACTTTTTGGAACCACGTTCGCACCGCAGCCGCCTTTTTAGCCGCAGCGATGTTTACGTTCTCTCTGCCATAGCCAGGCACCGTAAGACCTTTGAGGTAAGGCATGACAGTCTGTCTTGCAGGTGGACTGTCATGTTAGTCCTCGATAGGCCATAGCAAGCAAGCATAATCAAACACTAATCACACAATAGTCATACCAAAATCACGAGGTGAGTAGGCCTCTGAGGTGATATGCCAGTTGGCCCCTGAATGTCTCCCAGCAAGAGCTTTACCTAGCCAGATTCCGAGCGTTTTAGGCTTTCCTGTTGATCGTTTGTCCAACCATTTTTCAATAATACGAGGATTTTTTTATGAACACCGTTTCTGTTATCTATTTCTCAACCATGGGCCATACCCAACGCATGGCCGAGTCCGTCGCTAAAGGCGCTGAACAAGTTGACGGTACGACTGTTCAACGCTTGCGAATTGCGGGTGAACAAATTACCCAAGGTCGCTGGAAGGATGAAGCAATTGTAGAGAAACTGAATCAATCAGATGCAATCGTATTCGGTTCCCCCACCTATATGGGCGGTGTCTCGGCTCAGTTCAAAGCCTTCATTGATGCAGCCAGCGCCATCTGGTTTCAGCAAGGTTGGAAAGATAAAATTGCAGGTGGCTTTACTCATTCTGGTTCTCCCAGTGGTGATAAACAGGGCACACTGCTTTATCTTGTCACCAACGCCATGCAGCATGGCATGATCTGGGTGGGTACAGGCGAAATGGGAATGCAAGAGAATGGCGTGAACCGTCTGGGCTCGTGGATAGGACCCATGGGAAATACACCGCCAGACTTCAGTGGTGGTCCACCGCAAGTTGATCCTGGTGATTTGTTGACTGCCGAACTCTATGGAACCCGAATCGCTGAAGCGGTCAAGAAATGGGCAGGATAATACCTGCAAGTAGTAGGCCGTTCCCAATCCATACTAAGGAATCATAGGTTTGGGGTATGAGAAGCTACGGACAGAATAGACGCATGGAGCCGAGGCTATGTGTTACGAGCGCTGTCAGCAAAAGGCCAAAAGATAAGCACTACTTGAACGGCTTTGTTAGTCATCACTAACAAAGCCCTAAAAAGAACAGGTCAAGACAGCGAGCCATTTGTCTTTCATGTATAGCTTAGGAGATTTGGTTTTGAAAGAAATTACACGCATTAATCATGTTGGTCTTCGAGTCAGAAATCTCTCCATTTCCCAAGCCTTCTACGAGAAATTGGGATTCGAGTTTATTACAGGGCTAATCGGGCCAGAGCCTCCAAGACCACTATTTGCCTTAAATTCGTTGTGTTGTAATTTCTTCGCTTATTGGCCATAATGCCTGCCCTCTCTGGACTTTAGCGTACTCTCTCTAGGTACTGACCTAAATGTGGGGGCACTCACAACAATTTGAAGGGCACTACAACCCAAACTCGACTGAAGATTGCATGAGTATCATTCTAAACTTTTCGATCTCCTCTAAGGCAAGTTGCGCTGGATTCAAAATGGTGTGTTTTTGAGGCCGCTCAGATTGAGAAAAAGGGATGGAGATAATGCCTTTGCCATTGTTCGCTTCTGGGATGTGGGGGCTGCGACCTGCAAAAATGGTAATACCACGATAGCGACCCAGTTGAATGGAGAGCTTTTCGATGAGCGCTGGGTGAATGAACTGGGGCATAGGGACTGGCAATTCGGCCAGATCTTCTAAGTACAGAATGGCGTTCCACAGCTGGCTTTGCAAAATGACCTGCTGAACGGCTCGGACACAGTCAGCGACATTTAGCTTAGCTTTGTGAATGAGCTGAGTTAGGTTAACGCGAAGGAGGGGAACCTGGGCGGCAACGGCCATTTGTTCTACAGCCTTTTGTTTTTTCCCTGTGCCAATACATTGCCCAGAGAATCGCAAGCTGAGGGGCAGTGGTGCGGTGCCTTGTTTGAGTCGGGCAATGAGTGCGCTCAGGAGAGTGTTCTCGGTGGAGGGTACTGTCGGTGTGACCTCTCTATGCTTGCTCTCTCCAGGCTTGTGATGTGTCTGTGTTTGCTCGGGTGGTGTTTGTTGCTGATGATGTTGTTGATATGCTGGTTTGTAGGCTGATGAGTGGGTGGTTTGGGGCCAGCTCAGCTGACAGTAGGTTGAAATATTTTGAAGCGGGTCTAGTGATCGCTGATTGAGTAAGTAACGACTGACCGAAGACTGTAGTTGAAGCGCTTGATTCTCTAGTTCTTCGCTGTATGCATCTGTGTTGTCTCGTCTTTGATCATTGATTCTCAACGGCTGTAGCAAGTGTCTCAGCGGTGAGTTGGTGGCCCATCTTGCCCGCTCGACTTGCTTCTCGCAGTCGCTATTGCACAGAACGCCAAGTGCTAGGGCCATCGTTGGCTTGCGTGACGAATTGCTTTGTAGCTTGGAATACAGCCTTTCGTAGCGACGGTCGAGTTCAGGTGCGATCACCATCACCACCACCCCAATATCAAAGTTCGACAGCCCAAAATTAGCCTGCAACTTGGCGAGTGGAGATGACTCAACCATCACATCAGCGGGTGATAGCGCGGGTACGATGCCGCCTAACAAATACTGTTGAAACGCTGTCCCACACAAAGTGTCAGCAACCTCAAGGGTTTGCTGTAGGCGCTTGTCCAGCTGCTGTAATGGTGCCAGTAGCCCATTTAAGGTGCTGCTGATATTACGGCTTCCGACGTTATTCTTGCTGTCGCAGACTGTAGTCACTGACTTTGACGTCACGGGTACGTATCCCTTAGGTCTATGCCCAATATTAATTGTGATAGATGCCTTTGACTGGTCTTTCTAGCGCATCTTAATTGAGTCTTAAGTTAATCACCCGATGTGTACACGGTAAGCTGCTTTAGATCACAAAGAATCAACCCGATTACAAGACTTCACGGAACATCATTTTCAATTAAATAACTTAACGCCTAACCCTTGGCTGGCGTGTTCTCAATGAGCTTTGGCTTTCCCCAATGCGAAGCTTATTGGTTGCCCCAAAGAACGCGGGGGACAAACAAGCGCAGTGACCTATCGACGCGTGGAGGAGGCATGGAGTCAGTGACAGGCTAGAGGTCTACCGACTAAGCCAAGCGATCGCCTCTCGAATCCAGGCTTCTGTATCGTCACTTTTGCTTAATGTGCTGCCAGTGCCCACCGCTGCGATTGCCTTATTAATTTCGCTGTTGGTGTAGCCCAAGGCTACCAGCATCATTTCCACATCTTCTTGGACCGCAGAAACAGGGCCTCCGGTCGGGGTGACAATGCCAGAATGCTGTCGCCATTCGCTCAGCTTCGTTTTGAGCTCTAAAACAATGCGCTCGGCCGTTTTATTTCCGACGCCTGGTGTGCGCGTTAGCATGCGGGTATTGCCATTAACCACGGCCTGAATTAGGTCATTAATGCCAAGGGCATCCAAGAGGGCCATACCCATTTGGGGGCCGATGCCACTCACCGAAATCATCAACCGAAAAACATCTCGCTCTGCTTTATTCACAAAACCAAATAAAACCTGCAAGTCTTCGCGACTTTGCAAATGGGTAAAGATCTGCACCGAGTCACCCACCGGGGGCAGGCTGCTGAGCGCCCGAGGGTTCACCTGCATGTCGTATCCAACGCCACCAGCTTCTACGGTCAAAATTACCCGACCATTGGGTAGCTTTTGGCTATCGGCAAGGTGCCCCTTAACGTAGCCGATCATGGGCGAGGACGAGGATTGCGCTGCTGGAGCGGTGGTCTCTCAGGTAATGGTGGCCGTTGCTGTGGCTGAGGATTGACGGGCGGCTGTTGTGCTGTTGGCAAGGCTTCTCGGCGGCTAATGACAGGACGCGCAGCCCCGGTTGAGGGGTTAATTTGTTGAGCAGGGCTCGTGTTATCGAGATCTAACGATTGACCACCCTGAATTTTTTGACGACCATTGCGCAGGACATGGAGCATCTCCATAAACTGCCGCTCCATGTTTTCTAAGACCTGATCGGCGTAGGTATCAGCATCTTCTTGGATAGTTTTAGCTTCAGTGACGGTGCGGGTGCGGGTTTCTTCCCATTCCTGACGGGCCTGATTCTGTAGCTGCTCTATTTCTCCGAGCGTTTGGGCCCTTAGCGTCTCACATTCCTGCTCGGTTTGGTTTCTCAGCTGAGCGGCTTGGGTTTCGGCCTGGCGAATAATCGACATCTCATTGAGAATGGCAGCGGCCTGCTTTTCGGCAGCTGTAATAATTTCCTGGGCGTATTGTTCCGCCTCCATCAGTATTTCTTCACGCTGCTGAACAATTTGGACGGATTCTTGTACTGCCGCTGGCAGATTAACCCTCACCACGTCTAGCTGATCGAGGAGTTCATCTTCGGAAATGACGGTCTTTCCTGATAGCGGAACCCTAGGGCTCTCCAGCACAATTTCCTCAATTCGATCCAGCTCTTGCTGAATGTTGAATCGCTCGGGTGCTGAACTTTTGTAGTAATCGCCGTTTGCAGGAGTGTTCACAAAATTGCTTGCAGAAAGTTGTTTATGGATGAAAATAGCCAAAGGGATAGGCCAGAGGGCTGCCTGCTCCTTATCAACTACTATTCAACTAGGCTGTTGAGTAGTCGTCAAATGGGCGTGAGCCGAGTTCGTGTGAGAAAGGCATGTGGATGCTTTTTCACACGAACCGTCTCTATTATTATTCAAAGTCGGCTTTTGCCATAGCATTTCTCCCGTAGCATTTCTCAATGTCACGGGCAATGTGTTCGGGGACGAGATGATCAATGGGGCCTTGGAATTTAGCGATTTCCTTGACCAGGCTACTGCTTAGAAAACCATACTCGGTTGAGGTTGCTAGAAATACCGTTTCAATATCATCAGAGAGCGTTTTGTTGGTGTGGGCCATCTGTAGCTCTTTCTCAAAGTCTGATAGCACGCGCAGTCCCCGCAGTAGGACCTGTGCTTTTTTGGCTTTTGCGTAGGTTACTGTGAGCCCGTCAAAGCTGTCTACCGCAACATTGGGTAGGTGTTGAGTAGTTTTTTGGATTTGTGCAAGCCTTTCCTCCACGGTGAAGAGTGGGTTCTTACTAGGATTGCGCGAGATTACCACGATGACTTGTTCATAAAGCTTGCTGCTGCGGGTAATAATGTCCAGATGGCCCAGGGTAATGGGGTCAAAGCTGCCAGGATAAATCGCAATCATGTGGGTGGGTCGTCAATAATGAGGCGGCTGTTAGGCTTCGTTTGATTGGCTGTGATGGTTTCGTAGCTGCGCAGGATGCAGCCAGGCTACCTGCGTGACAGCAGTATTAAATAGAATGGCGTTTATGATAGAAAGGTTCTTTCTTTATTTCTGATGACCCATGCCTAGAGCTGTTCTTAAATTTTCCTCTGAAGACTGCGGCATCTGTCACAAAATGGCTTTTTACGATGAAAAGGTTGCCAAGGAATTGTCCTTAGACTTTGTTGATATCAAAATGCAGGATACGGCGACTTACCGCAAATATCGCAAGGTGTTACTCAGCCAGTACCCTGATAAAGCTGATATGGGCTGGCCGACTTATCTCGTTTGTGATGATCCCGAGGGTGAGTTCAGCGTGGTTGGCGAGGTGAAAGGGGGACACCCTAAGGGTGAGTTTCGTAAGCGTCTTCAGGCTGTGATTGATGCCTAGCTAGTAGTGGTGATGATGCTCTAGCGGCAGGCGAGTGCTTTACAGCCGGTTGGTTTAAACATCATCTGATTTTGCCAGTCCTAGAAAAGCCAGTATTAGAAAGGCCAATGAAAAGTCAGCCTCAGAAAAAGCCTGAGCCACTAAATCTAACTCGACACAAAATAAAGTGAGCGTTGTGATGGCACGCCTCACCGGTCTTGTTTAATGTGAGATAGGGAATGTGGTCTCAGGCCTTCTCTTTGGAATTCGAGATACTCTCTGCCTCCTTAAGGCCTTTGGCTCAGTAAGGCGTGGTTAAGAAGGCATCGTATCTGTTGCAATTGGCAAGGACGCTTTCTCTTGCAATTGGCAAGGACGCTTTCTCTACAGAAAGCCGACGCTGTTTAGACCCAAAATGGCACCGGCACCAAGAATGTGACCAAGGCTGGTAACGCCGATAAGCGCAGGTAGGCCAAGACCCAAAAAGACACCAGAAGCAGGCTCAGCATCGGGGATTTTGATGAATGACTTGCCGAGTAAAAATGCAATAGCGTTGCAGGCAATCATGACGATTGCAGTGCTAGGACCCCAAGGTGTAGCGGCAGGGACGGCTGCGACAACGGTGGCTAAAGGCAACATTGATAACCTCTCAAGAAAGACAAATATATGGTCAGTTTCTAATAGGGGCTATTTACATAGCTCCCAAGTTAGCTACTGTTATCTAGTTTTTCATGAAGACGTAAATGACTTAGGGGCTTAAGGCTGTATTCGTTGTAAGAGTTAACACTTTATCCGTCAAGATTGACTTACAACAGCACAAAGACGGCAAGAGCAAAAAGGCGGCGAAAGCGAAAAGATGGTGATAGGGATGTTCCTTGCAAATGTCACTCAGCATTGGCCAGGTGTTGATAACCTTGATTTATAGAAAAATATTTATCAGGAAAGCAGGCACTGTGGAGGATCGCCGTGGTTAGGGGGTTATTGTGGTTGCCGTTGTTGGCAATGTTTATTGGTTTGGCTTGGGCGGGCTGGAATGAGTACTCCAAGCTAGAGGCATATAAGGTGTGGGCGCATCAGTTTGAACGAGCTAAGTACGATATTTATTCAGCCTTGGGACAACAGGGTGATGTGCTTACGTGGGGCTTGCCGACTCGGCAAGGAATTGTTGGGGCGGCTACCCTCAATATGAAAGACGTGGAGCATTTATCCATAGAGGTAAATGACACGGCAATTGATGATTCCTTGGCTCAGGGGGATAATTTGCCTGCTAAAGGGCGGTTTTCGTTGAGATTTACGCTCAAGGATGGTCGTTATCAACGTATTCCATTCACCGAGGGTGCGATGACGGTGGAATGGTCAGAGTTTTTGCGCAAGGAATGGCATCTATAGTGCCAGAGAAAGTGCCAGAGAAGATAACTTTTGGCAGCTCATACGATCATTTATGCGATTTAATGGGTAGTCTGCTAGAGCCCAATTCAGTTCAGTCACACTCCTTCAACTGTTTATCAGGTAATCATGCCTCCTAAATTCCGTTCCCCGTCATCTCAGGCTTTGTCTAAGCGCAGACAATATCTGCGGGCTAAGCGCAAATATCAGTTTTACAAGACGGCGTGGCGGGCGATCGCAATGGTGGTTTTTGTGGCAGGCACGGTCTGGATTGCCATGTCTCCTGTTTGGCTGATTAAAGGGGGCGAGCAATTAGAGGTTAGTGGGAATCAAATTTTCTCCGATGACAACATTCAAGCCTTAGTTCCTGTGCCCTATCCCCAGTCTTTGCTGAAGGTACAGCCCGATGAGCTAAGCCGTCACTTAGAAAACTATGGCCCTATTGAAAGCGCAGTCGTGAGTCGCCGGTTGGTGCCCCCTAGGCTACATGTGCGGGTAGATGAGCGCATACCTGTAGCCGTTGTGATCCCGGATACGACCCATCCGCTTAAGGCTATCCCAACAGAACCTATTCCCTTTAAAGAACCTGGCCTAATTGATGCACAAGGGGTTTGGTTACCTCGCAATAGCTATCGTGAGTTAGGTGCTTCGTTGAGCTTGCCGCCGCTGACTGTCAGAGGGATGCAGCCTGGCTCAGAAGAGGCGTGGCAGACCATTTATCAGCAGGTTAGCCAGAGCCCGGTCAAAATTACGGCTATTGATTGGACGCGTGCGACGAATCTCGTGTTGCAAAGTGAATTAGGGTCGGTGCATCTAGGTCCCTACGGGCGAGGGTTTGAAGCTCAATTAACAGCGCTCGATCAACTGCGATCTCTAGATGATAAGGTCAACCCTGAGAAAGTTGCCTTTATCGATTTGCAAGATCCGGACAACCCTGTCATTGAAATTTTGCAGGCAACGACCACAGGGGATCTGTAGTGAACTTTATTTATTCATGATAGAAAGTGGATTTCACATGTAACTATCGTGACATTGGCAGAGCGGGTAAACGCTGTATGACCGCAGAGTTTGGCTTTTTTAGCAAGTTCCCCTATAGTTGACTCAATCTGCATCAAAACAAAGTTAAAACAGGTCCGAAAACAGCTCAAATTCGATATTCTTTATATTGTCGATTGAATCGTTTCCTACTTTAGACTTTATAATTTCTCATTGAAGCGTTTACCTGCTGTTTCAAACGCTCTCAACTAGTGATAGTTTAAGGGTTTCGCTGCCTTTGCTGTCTGTCACTTTAAATCACACCTCCTACACACCCAATATCATCAGCTCACCCTATGAACAACGCATCCCCTCACACAAATTCTTATGCGAACGATGGGTCAGGTGTAAAATCGTCAGCGTCGAGTAATAATGGCAGTGCACTGTCAGCGGAAGGGCCGATGAGCGCAGATATCATACCGAGCAGCGTTGCCAAAATTAAGGTTATTGGAGTTGGTGGCGGTGGCTGTAATGCGGTGAACCGCATGATCGACAGTGGACTTGCTGGCATTGAATTCTGGACGGTTAATACCGATGCCCAAGCGTTAACCTACTCTTCTACGACCAATGCCATGCAGCTGGGTCAAAAGCTTACGCGCGGTTTAGGCGCAGGGGGTAATCCTTCGATTGGTCAAAAGGCAGCAGAAGAATCCCGCGATGAAATCTTTCAAGCTGTAGAAGGTGCTGACCTTGTCTTTATTACCGCAGGTATGGGCGGTGGTACCGGTACTGGTGCGGCTCCTGTTGTTGCTGAGGCCGCGAAAGAGGCCGGTGCGCTTACGGTCGGTGTAGTTACTCGTCCCTTTACTTTTGAAGGGCGTCGTCGGACATCTCAGGCCGAAACCGGTATTGCTGCTTTGCAGGCCAGCGTCGATACGCTCATTATTATTCCGAATGACAAGCTGCTTTCTGTAATCTCTGAGCAGACCCCTGTTCAAGAAGCATTTCGAGTTGCAGATGACATCCTCCGTCAGGGTGTTCAAGGTATCTCTGACATTATCACCATCTCCGGCTTGGTGAACGTAGACTTCGCTGATGTCCGAGCGGTTATGGCCGATGCGGGATCAGCGCTGATGGGGATTGGTGTTGGGTCCGGCAAGTCGCGCGCGCGCGAAGCGGCGATCGCGGCGACCTCTTCACCCTTGCTCGAAACCTCTATCGATGGTGCGGGCGGCGTTGTCTTTAACATCACAGGTGGTAGCGACCTTACTCTCCACGAGGTTAACCAGGCTGCTGAGATTATTTATGAGGCCGTAGACCCCAACGCCAATATTATCTTTGGTGCGGTTATTGATGACCGTCTACAGGGTGAGATTCGGATTACGGTAATTGCCACAGGCTTTAGCTCCGATGCTCGTAGTATCCCTTCCATGACCGGTACTTCTCGGGTGACGCCTATGACGCGACCACCGGGTAGTAATGTATTCGATTCACCAAGGGCTGCGCCTGCGACTGATGTTCCAGCTGATGATCCGTCTAATCAGCCGGTGATTGCGCCCAATCTAGATATCCCTGAATTTTTGCAGCGTCGTCGTAATCGCTAGAGATGGTAGTACATTCGACAGTTAACGCCGTCCCGGTTGCTTTGACCATTGCTGGCTCTGATAGTGGTGGTGGTGCGGGTATTCAAGCGGACCTGCGCACATTTTCTTTCCATCAGGTACATGGCACCAGTGCGCTCACCTGTGTTACGGCGCAAAATACGGTTGGTGTGACTCGCGTAGATGCGTTGCCACCTGAGGCTGTGGTTGCTCAAATTGAAGCAGTGGTGGCAGACATCGGCGTACAATCCGCTAAGACGGGAATGCTGCTCAACCAGCCCATTATTGAAGCGGTGGCGGCACATTTGCAAGTTGCCCCTATTGCTAATTTAGTGGTGGACCCGGTGATGGTGTCTCGAACCGGTGCAACTTTGATTGCCGAGGAGGCGATCGCAGCTTTATGCACCCAGCTGCTGCCTTTGGCCACTATCCTTACGCCCAATCGCTACGAGGCGCAGATGTTGGCTGAGATGGACATTTTGACATTAGCCGATATGAAAACGGCGGCTCATAAAATTCAAGCGCTTGGCCCGGACGCTGTGATTATCAAAGGTGGAGGGTTTGACGGTGAGCTACGCGGTGTCGATGTGTGGTTCGACGGTGAGCAACTGGAAGTGCTAACGACTGAACAGGTCAATACGACCAATACTCACGGTACTGGATGTACGCTTGCTAGCGCGGTCACTGCAAACCTCGCTAAAGGCCTAGACCCCCTTCCGGCAGTGAAAGCGGCTAAAAATTACGTTACCCAGGCGTTGAACCATTCCCTCTCTATTGGTCAAGGACAAGGGCCTGTCGGTCACTTTTATCCACTGCTGGTCTAGTCTGAACCCTTTTAGTCCGAGCTACTGTCCTCATGGGATGCCCAAACAGATTCCCAATCGGCACAAGTTTTGTCATCAGGGCCATAGGGATGCATGCCGCACACTAGCATTTTCTCTCCGTAAGCAATGCCATGATAATTTTGGCAGCCAATACAGGCGGGGTGGTTCTGTAACCAGGGGTTAACTGTGTGGGTGATCGGTGCTGTGGTTTCTTCTATCCAAGGAGCCACCTGCTGTTCAAAAAAGATGAACCCTGTATTTAAGGTGCTATCTACCTGATCATTAATCTCTTCTAGGACAGGTTCTATCGCCTTCTCGACCTGTTCAATCGCCTCAATTGAGTCTTCTACCCATTGGGCTACCACTGGCTCTACAAATTCTTCAACGGCCTTATTAGTTTGTTCAGAGACCTTCGCAAATTGATCGCTAGACTCGCGCGCTGCTGTGTGGATGTGCTCTTGTAGCTGCTTTAGCCAATCGTCCATAGTCGTGTCCCTGATAGGTTGCTCAAAGATTCGTTGCTCAAATTAGCGTTCGTGATGGGTTAAGGTTGCACCCTAGTTGCACTCTCAAGGTTGGGTCAAAAAATGTTTGGACAAAACGTTGTATTACAAGGAGGGTATCAAAAGCAGGCGTTTACTGAAGCTTTTTGAGTTCTTCTCGGAGTGCTTCAACCTCTTTGCGAAGGGCTTCGGCCTGACGTTCTTCTGCCGTCATGGATTCGCTATCGTCTAAAATCTGAATCTGCCGGGGGCTATCGTCAGGCTTCTCAGTGCTATTTGAAGCTTCGGCAGCGGCGGCAGTGGCTTCTGCTCTGGCTACCATGTCGTTCATCATTTTCTGAGCTTCTTCAGCGGTGAGCTCACCCCGCTCTACCAGCTCGTCCACGAGCTTCTGAGCCTGCCCACGCAAGTCACCCAGTGCACCACCCGCCTTCTCTCCTGCGTAGGAAGCGATGCCCACGCCTAGGTAAAATGCCTTTTGCACTAAATTGCCAAAGCCTGCCATCGGGTGCTCCTGTTGCTTGCCAAACGATATGTCTAGGATAGAGAGCCCGCATTAGAAGCGACCAGCGCAAGAACCGTCTAAAAAAGTAGGTTAAACCGGCTAGTGAGCCATTGATGCTTTGCCGGACCTTTTGAGCCCTTTTGATCTCCTTTTTTGAACCTTCTTTAAAAGCCAAAAGGCCCGGAGTCCACGCCTATCACAAGCATCCCGTATTGCTGCTACCTTCCGGTCCTGACAAGATTTGGGCGTTGTAATTGCATGGGTCCGAGCCATCTCTACCATAGCATTACTTCTGGTCTGCATGGCAAGCTAAGCAAGAGCATTTCCTTGCTAGTATTGAATCCTTTTGGTGAGCCCGCCCTTGATTCTCTATACTCTTGATCTGATTGGTGTTGCGGTGTTTGCCGTCAGTGGCGCACTGGCCGCAGGGCGCAGACACTTGGACCTACTCGGTGTCGTGGTAATTGCTGTGGTGACGGCGATTGGTGGCGGTACCCTGCGGGATATTTTGCTCGATCGCCATCCGGTTTTTTGGATAGAAAATTCAACCTATCTGTCGGTGATTATTGTGGCGGCCCTGCTCACTGTGGCGTATTCCAAATATTTTAAGCCGCCACGTAAGGCTCTCCTCATTGCTGATGCTTTGGGCCTAGCATTGTTTTCAATTAGCGGTGCTCAAATCGCTCAGCAGGTAACCCCCACGCCCATTATTGTTGTGCTCATGGGCACTATCACTGGCACTGCAGGCGGTGTGCTGAGAGACGTCCTCCTCGCTGATATTCCTGTGATTTTTAATCGAGGGCGAATTTATGCAACGACTTCGATTGTGGGGATTGGGGTTTACCTTTTTCTGTTGTGGATGAGTGTGCCCCTTTCTTTCGCCGCAATTTTGGGCATGGTGACTGTGTTTGGTCTGAGGCTAGCGGCGATTATTTGGGGGTTGATGCTGCCTATCTTTAGTTTGTCTAGTGAGAGTCTATCTGATGAGCCGCCAGCATGAGCTTAAACTCGGTGGTTGGTAAGACTGTGCACCCTCCGGAGGCCATAATCCTCAGAGCATGACCTGGCGATTGGCCTCTGGAGAGACTGTAGGCGTCTATGAGGTTCGTTGCCAGCGAGGTTTTGCCCAGCTATAGGTATCTCCTAGCGTGTTGAGATCCAGTGGCGGCAAATTGGCTGTGAGCTTTGTAAACTGATCTTGCTCGATGAGAGTTGCCATCATAGCCATGAGGTCGCTGTACACAGCTTTAGTACGTGGATGCTTTGCACCCAACTGCTGCCGAAAAATGATTAAGGCTTCTTGAAAGCAGGCATCTGCTTGGCTGTACCGTTTGTGATGCTGGTGTAGCTGTGCCAATGTATATAGGGTTTCACCCGTTTCAATATGCTTCGCCGGTAGAGATTGCCGTTGAAGCGTCAAGGCTTGTTGCAAGCGTTGCTCAGCTTCACTGTAGCGATCTTGTAAGCAGTAAAGCCGCGCTAAGCTTCTTTGAATCGTGGCAACTTTGGGATAGTCCACGATCGCCTGTTGTTTTTGATAGATGAGGCCCTGCTGATAAAGCTGTTCCGCCTCTGCATAGTCTCCCTTCATTTGCGACAAGTAAGCGATATCAGCAAACGATACCAGGGGCTGAGAATCAGCATTCGCCGGTTTACTAGAGTATTGTTGAGGCATCCTTTTTGCCTGGGTTCTATTGTTCTGGGTTTTATGGTCTGGTGTTGGAGATTTGTGTCGTGTTGTGATGCCTTGTGCCCACCCCATTGTTATGTTCTCAGATGAAGAGGGTTTGGATGAGGGGTTCTGGGTGAGTGCCCGATTTAAGCTTTGGACAGCCTCTTGCCGATCAACGGTGTAGACCACCTGATGTGGATCCACTGTATTTTGTTCGATGGGTTGTCCCACGAAGGTTTGCTCAGGCGCATGGCTGTTGTTAGGGGGATTGTTCTGGCTGCGAAGTTGCGATCGCAGCTTTTGCTGATGACGATGATACGTCAACATTAAGCCTTGGGTTTTGGCCGCTTGTTTGGCCCGTGCTCTATTGCCCTTAGCGACACCGCCCTTAGCCATACTGCTTTGAGCGTTAGTGTGATGTGTTTTATGGTGCTTTTGGAAGGGCCGAAACTTATATTGGTTCTGCCGCACAGCCTGTTTCCCACTAGGCGTGTTTAGGGTGCCTAAAAGGTTATTAATCCAATAAAATAGTTGCTTCATTATGGGATTTACGAGGTATAGCTCTTAAGTACGACGAGGTCTTGTATTTTCTCGGTAGGGAGCAACCATCGAACTCACGGCAGTATGTCCTATCAACCTTAGCGTCAGTTCTCTAAAGCATATTGATGTCAGCTCTTTTGATGTCAGCTCTCCAGGGTTGTGATGTTAGTTCTCTAGGGCTTTGATCAGGTAGCTACTGTCATAAATATGCGGCTGCAACCATGATTTATGTCAGCTGTATAAATTAACGCCGTAATATGAAGATTTCCGGACTTATTGGGAAATCGGTGACAAATTACGCTCTAAAAAATAGTTAAAACTACCATCCTTTACGCTGCGCTATAAGACAATTGACACTCAGTAATAAACTGCGTGTCAATGGCAACAGGCAGGCAGCAGATTGCGGCCAAAGCTCAATCAGACTAGATTCTTATTGTGATCTAGGACACGCGCTGGTCGAGTATAAACTTTGACGCTACAACATAATTTTTAAAGTTGAAGGCCAATCGTTTAAATCATCTTTATACAGAATGTTCCGGGAAATCGATGATTTGACTGATTTCGTTGACGATTCTACGGATTTCTAGCAACAAAATTCCTTGTTGAGCCTCTAAGGTCGTTAAGACGAGAAATAACGCTTCCTTACCACAGAGGGTCAGCATGCTGTACCCTTCCGTGCCTTGGATGAAGAGCTGTTGCACAGTGCCTCGTTGGAGTTCTTCTCCGACTCTGTTCCCGATGGTTATGACGGCGGCGGCCATCGCTGCGGCCCGTTCTGTCTCTAGTCCATTGGGTAGGGTCCCCGCCATGGGCAGGCCTGCCGGTGTTAGGAGTGCGGCCCCTTCAACATGACGGGTTTCGGTGACAAAGGCTCGAACGATGTCGTCAATGCGCTGAATGTCGATAGCCATAGCCTTATAGATTGCAGCCTGAGCGTATTGGTAAAGTCGTGAGGATTGGAATCTGGATGGAAGGTGTTCTCGATGAAGACGTCGTTTATATGCTTTTTACGTCGTTGACGTCTATATAGATTGCACCTTTGTCGGGCTCCTTATGTCGGTCTTGTTATGCAGGTGTCTTTTCCGTAAATGCCTGCTGCGCTGCCGATAAGATCCGCTCAGAAACAAAGGAAATAACGTTGCCTGTTTCTGCTTTTGCCGCACCTTCTGCAACGATTACCAGTAGGTAAGGATGTGTCTCGTCTGTTTCGATGTAGGCTGCATCGCAGCTACTTGAATTGGCCGTACTCCCCGTTGAGCTTCCTTTAGACCATAGCTTTGCAGTGGTTGGCAAACTCGCCCCAATGAGGCCAGCAATGGTCGCCTCCTCCGGTGTGATGACTCGCCGCATCAGGTCCATGATGGCTTGCGATCGCTGGCTGCTGACCGAAACGCCACCGATAATACTATGCAGCAAACGTGCGATCGCTTCGGTTGTCAGCTGGTTTTGATTGTCAAACATTTTTCCTAAAAACTCGCGCTCTCGACCGTAAGGCCCCTCGCTCCAAGTTTTTTGATTAAGATTAATCGCGCGTAGCTCCGGCCAGCCCAACTGCTGAAAATATCGATTCATAATATTGCGCTGCGACTGCCAGGTCTCAAAAGGGCCGTTGGGAATGGCTGGGCCACTGGTTGTGCCGCTGAGCACGTCTACGATATAGCTCGTGGCATCGTTGCTGCCGTCTGTGAGCATGTCGGCCATTGCCCTGACGATTTCCGGTGATGACTGTGCCATGCCCTGCTCTAGCCACACGTGCATTGCCACTATATAAAATAGCTGAACTAAGCGACCAGGGTTCGCAAGTTCCACACCTCGGTAACTGGCCCCTGACGGCTGGTACTTCCAAAAATCTTCAGTGTTGAGTGCGCCGCCCGTATTGACCTGATAGGGCGGTTCGTATGCTATCCAGGTCACCGCGATTTGGTTTTGGGCGAGCTGGGGAAAGGTATCCCAAGTCTCTTCCAAGATGTTTTCTAGCGTTGACTGAAGTGCGGCATTTGCTTGAAAAAATTTGGCAGGCATTTATAACTTAGACGCTTGAACTATTGACTGGACGGTTGATGGCCTGCTCAATGCAGGAAGGTAATGAAATGAACTAGCAATAAGGAAAATGGGGCGTTGGTATTGAACGACTTTTAGGGCTGTTACACGAAGCCTAGATTGGTTCCTTTCCCTGCATGTACTAATGCGAGCTGTTCGTATTTTTTGGCGTGCTCTATAAGATCAGCTTCTTCTTCTTCAGATAAGGGCCGAAATATTTTGCCTGGAACACCGACCACGAGCGATCGCGGCGGCACATCTTTATTTACCACAGCACCCGCGCCGACCATGCTACCTGCGCCCACCCGCACACCATTGAGAATGATTGCCCCAATTCCAATGAGACAGCCCGTTTCGATGTGAGCACTGTGAATCACGGCCTTGTGGCCAATGGTGACATAGTCCTCTAAAACGGTGGGCAAGTTCGGATCGCCATGAAGAACGGCACCATCTTGAACATTGCTACTTTTGCCAATGCGAACAACGTCGACATCCCCTCGAACGACCGCGCCGTACCAAACGCTAGCCCCCGGTCCGAGTTCTACCTGGCCGATGACAGTCGCATTCGGTGCAATAAAAGCAGCTTGAGAAATATCGGGTGCAGGCCAATACCCGCCAGGGGAGACCAGCAGGGGAGGGTTAGACGATACGTCAGGCATTGTTTCTGTGATTTTTTCTGACATTTGTGGAGGAGGCTCACTTTCGTAAAGGCTCACAAGGGAACTCAAAAGTTATAATGGTGGCGAGGGAAGCAACTGATTTCATATGGTTTTGCATAACTGAATGTCCTTGAGCGCATGGTGTCGCTCGGATAGTTTCAATAGCCAACTGTTTTGATAGGCGTTTTACGACAGTCCGTAGACACTTTCAGGGTGATAGATACTCTTATATGCTTGGTTCCGCCTCCCAATATCCCATATACGGCCCCGAAATACAGTGCCCTCACTGTCGTCAATCGATTCCTGCGCTGTTGCTCACCGACAGCTACCTGTGTACGCGACATGGTGCTTTTGAAGCCAATCCTGAGACTGAGGCCTTAGTTCATGTCCAGTCCGGTCGTCATTGGCGGCGTTGGCAAGACCAGTGGCACCGTCAGCACACCCATCCCGATGGCATTCGTTTTGAAATTCATGAAGAGCTAGATAGGCTCTATACCCAAGGTTTGCGAGCCACTCGTGTGGTGATTGCTGCTCGGTACGAAAAGCTGATGATGCCCTACCTAGAACATGGCGTGCCCTCTGTGCGTCAGGGCGATCGCGAGGATGCGGCCAAGGTGCCTAAGCTCTATGGTTTGCCGGTGGCTTTTAGTGAAAGTGCTACGGGAGACCCACGGTGGGATGTGATTAACTTCGATTTAGAAACAGAGCCCGGTGTCCCAACGCAATATCGATATCTCAAGATTTTTGAGTGAGTTGACCTATCGTTTCCGTGAGCTTGTCTAGAGTGTGGTAATTCTGCGTATAAAAAATAACATGACCTTAAAGTTGTTACGCTAGATATCGTGACGCCAGAACTTTTGCTGATAGCGAGTGCGTCTTGAGAGGTGTGTACTTTGACCACATCTCACTGATATTACTGATTTTGCTTGGCATCGCTGTAAATTTTATGCATCACGCCTCCATTAAAACTGCGGATATTCATCGCGCGGTTGCTTTTTATGAGCAGCTAGGGTTTACCGTTACCACACGGTTTACGGCAGGGGTTACCTTGGCTTGCTGGATGGAGGGCTTAGGTGGGCGAATTGAGCTGATGCAGGTGCCTGAGCCTCGGCCAGCACTGGATGCTTTTACCGATGAACACTATACCGGCTACTACCATCTGTCGTTTGACTTAAGCGATCAAGTCGATAGTTTGCCGAGCTGGCTAAAGCACCTGGAAGGCAAAGTCGCAGCCTCTGGGGGGGAGCTGAGTGTTTTGTTGGAGCCTCAGCAGCAGCAAATTGGAGAAGATATCTATGAGGTTGCTTTTTTAGCAGATACGGACGGCTTACCTTTGGAGTTTATTCGGCGAATAGGGGCATAGAATGGGCGTTGATTTGATGCCATTTGCGGACAATTGGGCATACCTCAAAACTGAACTGAGCTGGTTGGATAGGTTGCTGATGCTGGCGATCGCACGTCAGCGAAAAGAAGTAAAAACCATTCATAAAGTCGCCAACACCAAGGCTGATTTGGTCAGTGCTCATTGGTGGAAAGGCGTTATTTCGGTGAAAAATCCTTCTTATGATGATTGCCGAGTGCCTGAGCCAAAGCCCGCTAAGCGCAAATCTGTAGGCTACCAACAGCAGCTAGAAAGCCGTGTGCAAATCAGTGCTAAAGATGACATTGTGCTGGCCTTGCCGTCACTGCGTCACTATCTCAATCTCACCCTGTTTGAGAAAAATCTGATACTAATGACCCTCGCGCCTGAAGTCAACCGTCGTTACGGACGGCTTTATCACTACCTACAAACGAGCGAGGATTGTGCCAATACGTCTGATTTGCCTACGGTGGATTTAGCCCTGCGGCTATTGTGTCGTAATGATCTCGATCGGCGACGGGCACGGGCCAAGCTCAGTGGGCCAGGGTCATTGATAGAAAAGAAAATTTTACGCTATGTGTCGCCTCGCCCTACCACCCGGCTTAATAGCTACTTGCAGCTCAGCGATAACTGGGTTGACTATTTATTGGCTGAGCAGCCCGACCAGCATGATCTCTTTAAGCAATTGGCCACTCCCAAGGAGCCTGTTTTGGCTTTGCCAGCTCCAACGGCTGCGACCCGTGCGGTAAAAATTACCCAGCCCGAAGTGCCCTGGGATAAGCTCATTTTGCCGACTCCGTTGCTCTCTCAGCTGCAAACGTTGGGACAGCAGACCTCGGCGGGGTTACTAACGCGCTATTCCAATGTACTCTCCGGCGCAGAATCGGACTTAGACACCACTCGACTGGAGCCTGTTCAAAAGGGGCAGCTGGCGATGTTGGTGGGACCTGCTGGTACGGGGAAAACCATGGCAGCGGGTGCGATCGCTAACTCCGTCCGCCAACCCCTATGCGTGCTTGACCTCAATCAGATTTATCCTGAGCACTGGGAAGAGGTTTTGGACTCACTCGATGCCACGCGTTATCCGGTTTTATTGATTAAATCAGCCTCTGCTTGGTTTGGTCGCAAGAGTCCTTTACCTAAGCCCAAGCTCTGCCAGTGGCTCCAGTCAAGGCAGGCCTCACCCGGTTTGACATTGCTCAGTACCCGCTATTTGCACACCGTGAAGGCTAAGTGGCGTCAACGCATGGATACTGTACTGACGTTGCCGTTACCCCATAAGCGAGCACGCATCATGCTCTGGCGTCAGGCCTTTGCTGGGATTGTCTGTAGTGACGACATAGATTGGACTGTGCTCGCTAAGCAGCTAAAACTCTCGGGCGGCGAGATTCAGTCCATTGCTTGGGATGCTTTAGCGATCGCGCAGTCTAAAAATGCCAAAACCATTACGCTCCGACACATTCAGCAGGTGCTCAGTCAGCGAGATAAGTCTACGAGTGGTGTTATCAGGCTATAGGTTGGTTTGAGCTGTCGGCCGGTTGGAAGGTCTGCTGTTTAAGCAATGCTGCCGCGCTTGCGGGCTTCTTTGAAGGAGGTTCCGACATTCTTGAGGCCAGCACGGATCATTTGCTGTTCTAGCAAGGTGAAGAATCGGGTGCGATCGCCCCCTCTCACCACTGCTTGATTATGCGCTTCTGCCAACGCCACCGGATAGCCAAATCCCTTTTGTACTTGGGCTAGCATCAAGCTCAGCGCTGAATTTAATAGTTCGCGATCCTTAACCACCCATTGAGGAAACTCAACCCGTGCCACCTCAGCACCCACGTGCACATAGCAAAAGTACACCGTGTGCTCACCGTAGAAACTCAAAATATCCGCTGAGCTTTTCCACAAAGGACCGCGTTCTCCGGGCGCTAACGCGGTAGACCAAAGGGTGACATCTCTCAGCGGTGCAAAGGTATTGCAAGGCGTTTGGGCGCGATCCTCTTCGCAGTGGGTGAGGCAATCAGGAGTTTCGTAGGGGCAGGCCTGTAAGCGTAGAAAGTTCAGCGCTTCGCCGCTACGAGAAGCGCTGATGTATCCCATCACGGGCACGCGAGCCTTTTTCATTTGGGTCCAAGCTGCCAGAACAGGTTTTAGGATCTCATCGCGAGCTTTAGCGGGAATTTGGTCTAAAAACCAATAAATCAACGAGCCGTCGGTCAGGGCGAGTACGGGGACGTCTGCATCTTGAGTATCGGCTGCCATTTTCCCCAGCTCGCTGAGCATGATAGCCTCAGCGGCGGTGCGTTTATAGCCCATCCATTCTTCTGTCCGAATGCCCCATTTGCGAGATGCATAGAGATCTTCCGGACGATAAATAACCTCTGGCAGGCTATCGAGTAATGGGTATCGGCTCTGGCCGTAGTGAATAATCACCCGACTAATATTAAGCAGATAGCAGTAGGCAATTTCATGGTGGCTCGGTGATATTTGTGAGCCATCTGAGGAAATAACGCTATGTGCTGCCGGGGGCGGATCGATTGCGATTCGTGTATTGAGCGTTTCAATCGGTTCGGCGGCGGCGAAAAAAATGCGATCGCGATGCTCTTCCAATTGCGCAACCAGGTCACGTTGCCGATTGCCAGCTAGGGTCATCAGATTACGAGCAATCTCCACCCGCCGCTGTGCGGCCTCTGCCTCCTGGGTCAGATGGTCGCTAATCCCCTGCATTTGGCGGGCGAGTTTGGTGAGATCGAGCATAGTTGAGCAGTTCTAGCACTCGTGCCAGTGATCGAACTTTTGTACTACTTTCTCTAAGGATAATAGATTAATGCGTGAGTCTTGTTTTGCAGTTTCTCTATCGGGTTCTAGGTTGTAGCCCCAGTCGGCCAAAAACAGCTGAACGTCTTTGAGATCAGCTTGTTGTTTAACGTCCTTGAGTGCGGGCAAACGGTCTTCTAGGAACCAAATGTTCGAGACGGCGTGTTTGTCTTTGAGTAGGCGGAGGGTTTCGTATTTGGGGCGCTTTACTTCTTTGCCGATGATGCGATCGCTCGGAAACTCCAATCCACTTTGACTCAGTAGCGCTTTAATAAATCGCCCTTCCTTTGTACTGACGATGTACACAGGCAGATCGCTTGCCAGTAATTGGCCAACGCGGTCAATCATGCCTGGGTAAAAGCGGTGTAGATCTAGCCAGCTTTGTAGGTCGTTTTGAATCCAGCGATCGCGCACACCATCCAGGGCTTGTACGGACTGCGTTTTACTCAGTCCAGCCTCGCTCAGATAAGGCAGCGCCATCTCAGGCCATTGCTCTATAACTTTGTCAGCCATCACTTTGTCTGCAAGGCCTTCATCAGTGCGACCCTGCATCAGCACCTGAATCAAAACCGGCATTTCCCAACCCGTTTCCACCACTGGCCGCAACGGGTAGAACTGCTCAGCAAGTCCTGCGGGCGGCTCATCGCTAACTGGTTTAAATAACTGGCAGTAGGCCTGCCAAGCGGTTTGAAAATATTCGATTAGGCCATCACAAATGACGCCGTCAAAATCAAAAGCAATCAGTTCAGGAGAAGTCATTGGCAACCTTAAAAGAGCAGCATTTGTAACCGACAAACCCAATCAGCATAATCTGTGGCCGCCAGTCGCTAGAATAGCGTCAGACCTTAAAAACAACACAGTAAACACAACACAGGCAAGTAAGCGCACAGGTATGGACGTCTCTTTTTCAGACGAATTTGATGTAATTGTCGTCGGTGCAGGCCATGCAGGCTGTGAATCTGCCCTGGCTGCGGCCCGATTAGGCTGCCGAACGCTGCTCATCACCATGAACCTGGATCGGATTGCATGGCAGCCCTGTAACCCTGCTGTCGGTGGTCCTGCCAAGTCACAATTGGCCCACGAAGTAGACGCCCTCGGGGGTGAAATTGGCAAAATTGCCGACCGCACTTACCTGCAAAAACGTATCCTCAACAGCTCCCGAGGGCCTGCTGTATGGGCTTTGCGAGCGCAGACTGATAAGCGAGAATACGCCGCCGTCATGAAATCGGTGGTCGAAAATCAGGAAAACCTGACCCTGCGCGAAGGCATGGCTACGGACCTTGTTCTCGGGAAAAATAACGAAATTATCGGCCTGGAAACCCACTTTGGTATGACCTTTGGCTGTAAGGCCGTCATCCTTACAACCGGTACCTTTCTTAACGGCACCATTTGGGTGGGTAAAAAATCTCTCTCCGCAGGTCGGGCGGGTGAGCCTGCTGCCATCGGTATGAGTGAAACCCTAAACCGTCTTGGTTTTGAGACTTCCCGTCTCAAAACAGGTACGCCTGCCCGTGTAGATAAACGCTCCGTAGACTACAGCAAGCTAGATGACCAGCCCGGTGATTCGGATGTGCGCTGGTTTAGCTTTGACCCTGAGGTATGGCATGAGCGTGAACAAGTGCCTTGCTACATGACCCGCACCACCGCCGCTACTCACAAGCTTGTGCGCGATAATTTGCACCTTTCGCCTGTGTACGGTGGCTGGGTAGAAGCCAAGGGCCCTCGTTACTGCCCTTGTATAGAAGACAAAATCGTGCGCTTTGCGGAAAAAGAAAGCCACCAAATTTTCATTGAGCCCGAAGGTCGCGATTACCCTGAGCTGTACATTCAAGGGTTTTCTACGGGGTTGCCAGAAACCCTGCAAATCGAAATGCTCAAGACGCTCCCTGGTTTGGAACACTGCGTCATGCTTCGCCCTGCCTATGCTGTGGATTACGACTATATTCCAGCCACTCAGCTATTCCCCACCTTAATGACTAAAAAAGTCGAGGGTCTGTTTTGTGCTGGGCAGATGAACGGTACCACCGGTTACGAAGAAGCCGCGGGGCAGGGCCTTGTTGCTGGTGTGAACGCGGCTCGGCTATGCCAAGGGCAAGAGATGTTTGTCTTTCCCCGTGAGGGCAGCTACCTGGGCACCATGATTGATGATCTGTGTACGAAAGATCTCCGTGAGCCTTACCGTGTGCTGACCTCCCGTTCCGAATATCGCCTGATTCTCCGCTCAGATAATGCTGATCAGCGGTTGACACCCTTGGGTCGTGAGATGGGCTTAATTGATGATCGTCGTTGGCGGCTGTACACCCAAAAGCAGGAAAACATCACCGCTGAAAAAGCCCGTATGGAAAGTACACGGGTAAAAGAGCATGAGGATATTGGCCAAAAAATCTATGCCGATACTCAACAGCGAATTAAGGGGTCGGTTACCTTAGCCGATCTAATTCGTCGGCCTAAATTTCACTACGAGCACTTGGAAGCTTATGGTTTAGGCAATGCCGAGTTGAATCGGGCGGAAAAAGAAGGGGCGGAGATTGATCTGAAGTACTCGGGCTACATTCAGCGTCAGCAAAAGCAAATCGATACGGTGTCTCGTCAGACCAATCGCCCCTTGCCGCAGGATCTCGACTACATGACGATTGATACGCTCTCCATGGAATCACGCGAGAAGCTTAATAAGGTGAAGCCGCTGACCGTCGGACAAGCGACGCGCATTGGCGGAGTGAATCCGGCGGATGTGAACGCGTTGTTGGTGTTTTTAGAGGTGCGCGATAGAACAACATCTTCGCAAGACAACCGCAAAGACTCAGTCAGCAAGGTGCCAGCTATTCGCTCTTAGAACCCTGATTGATGGGTGACTCAGCAGCATGTTTTGGCTGAGTCATCTGCAAAGGAAGACATGACTTCACAAGGGCCGTCTTCTGCGTCATACATGGTGGGTAGTGTGTCTGATTGTTTGGTGGGTTGCCAAGTTTGAAAATAGGCTTCTAATGCGCTAATCAGTGCCTTTTCAGGCGCTGTAATGTCGTTGTCGTTTTGATAAGCCTGGAGCTGAACTCGCAGTGCTTGTGGCATGTTGATCGTGAGCGTTTGCATAGAAACTGCCTAGATGACTGTAATGGAAATTTAAACGGGCAAGTCTGCCCTCGGATCAAACCGTTCAATGTTCAATAACTCTTGATACAGTGCTTTTTCTTCGTCGTCTAGCACTGTGGGCATCACGACTTCAATTTCCACAATCTGATCGCTATATAGCCCTTGCCCAATGGGATAGCCCTTGCCAGTGAGGCGCAACCGCTGGCCAGATTGCACACCTGGCGGAATCATCATGGTGACGGGGCCAGCTAACGTTGGTACAGCGAGTGTTTCTCCTAACACGGCTTCGCTGGGTGTCACGGGTAATTGGCAGTACACATCACCGTCTTGCAAGGTGAAGTAGGCATGGGGCTCTACCTCGATGCGCAAATACAAATTGCCACCATCAATGCCTTGTCCTTTGAGGCGAATGCGCTGCCCGGTGACCATCCCCGGTGGCATACTCACTTCAAGCGATCGCCCATCTTCTAGGCGCACTCTTTCCCGCCCGCCCGCATAGGCTTTCTCTAACGGAACCGTTAAATCAGCCTCTGCATCTCGCCGTGATGGCGCGGCGGGCTGAGTGCGATAGCTCGACTGTGTTCGTCTAGATGATGTTGTGCGTCGGCCGTTTTGGCTG
Organism: Cyanobacteria bacterium P01_F01_bin.53; assembly: GCA_039186165.1. Taxonomy (GTDB): domain Bacteria; phylum Cyanobacteriota; class Cyanobacteriia; order Phormidesmidales; family Phormidesmidaceae; genus Phormidesmis. The sequence continues at coordinate 16,631 of JBCDAG010000006.1, read as the reverse complement.
TTAGTTTCTGGACGAGTTCGACTGCTAGCCGCATCCTGACGATCTGCTCTACTTCTAGACGGCTGACGAGTCTGACGGCGTTCAGAGGTTGTCTTAGACGTTTTCCTCGAAGGCTCTGTCTGCCAAGCAACAGCCTCATCACTTTGTTTGTGGCGTTTGAGCAGCTGTTCGACGAAGTTGTCAAAATCCTCAAAGGCGCTATATTCAGCTTCTGTGGTAGAGGCTCGGCCATTGCGTTTGCCAAACTTTCCCCAGCTTTTGAATCCTTTTTGATTCCAGTAGCGGCTGTACTCTTCGTATTGCGATCGCTTATCTGCATCTGAGAGGACATCATAGGCTTCGCCAAGCAGCTTAAATTGCTCTTCGGCAGCCTTATCTCCAGGGTTGAGATCGGGATGATACTGGCGTGCTAATCCTCTATAAGCACGCTTAATGTCATCAGCTGTGGCCTCTTTAGAAATTCCAAGAATTTGATAATAGTCTCGAAAATTTTGCATGAACGCGTATCGCAGCTGTTAACCGTTATTTACTGATCAATTGGCTCAATTGGCCGTTGAGCAAGTGTTTGCCAAGGCATCCGTTATTTAAGGAAGAGTGGCCTTTTTTAGAGCCTATGAACGAAGGAGTGGACTATAAACTCTAGAACCGTTTTCCTAGAACCACTCGCTGTCATCGCTCCAGCTATCTTTCTTTGGTTTTACACGGTTGCGGTCATAGCTACCTTGTTCTCCAGTCCTTTCAGGTGCGCGATTGGATGCTGAACCATAGGGCTGAGCAGAACCGCTCTCTGAATATCCCCCTTGTCCTGTTCTAGAATCTCTCGCCGTCGCTGGGTCAGGATAGTAAGGTGCTTCACCAGCTGGGCTACTTTGTCTATCGTTGTTTGATCCGTAGCTATTGGAGTTGTAGCTATTGGAGCTATAGCTATCGGAGCCATAACTATCGGGTCGATAGCTTTCTGTTCCGTAGCTGCTTTGACCATAGTTGTTTTGGCCATAGCCATTCGCAGCGTCGTCATTTTGCCGATATCCACCATTTTGGCCCTGTCGGTCATTGTCATTTTGGCCGGCAAAGTTCTGATTTCCGTAAGTTTGATTATTGCCAAAGTCAGCTGTGGTTTCCTGGCGTCTCTTACTATTTCTGGCGTAGTCGTCTTCTTGGCGATAGTAGTTTTCTTGACGGTATTCATTGGAGCGGTCGCTGGCCTGGTTGTAGGCATCCTGTCTATAGCTATTTTGTGATGAGCTATTTTGTGACGTGTAGCCTTGCTCTGGGTTGTACGGCGATGATTGGCCATAGTTACTCTGGCCGTAGTTACTTTGGCCATAGCTACTCTGGCCAGAGCCTTGATTTTGATTTTGACCGTAGTTGCTTTGGTCATAGCCCTGGGTATAGCTACTTTGCCCAGGAGGCGTTTGGCCATATCCCGCATTACGACTGTAACTATCTCCCCGAGGTGCTGGTGGCTCATACCCCTGGTCGCGCCCATAGGGATCTGACGCATATCCATTACGCGGTGGTTGAGCACGATTTATGCTGCCATCAGAGCCGTAAGTCGGTGCCTGATAGCTATCTTGGTAGCTAGAACCTTGATAGTTAGAACCTTGATAGTTAGAGCCTTGAGTGTAGTTTGGGGCAGGGGGTGCATTTCGGGGATTATCCCAATCGTCGTCCCAGTCGTCCCAACTACTGCTTTGGCTAAGACTATTACTCCGGCTCCAGCTCGGTGTGTCCCATTGAGCCTGACGCTCCCAACTATTGCCGTTGTTGGTTGGGTAGCCACTATAGCCACTGCCTCCCCCGTAGCCATAGTCTTCTGGCCGGTAGTAGTCATCGTCTTCACCGGCAAAGGCCTTTTTCAAGGTGCTGCCAATCTGGCCCAAAATGCCATCACCATCTTCATCTATATCGTAGAGATAGGCCTCACGGTTGAGCTCATATACCTCGTTTTGCAGATCTGATTGGGCAATATCGATGCCGCGTTCATCGTTTTGCTCAAGTGCAACACGAAGCTCTTGCACTAATCCCTCAATGCGGCGGCGGCGATCGCGCGCAAACTGCATGCCAAAGTCAATTGCAACCTCTCGCAGGACTCGCTCTGCTTTAAAGGTCAATGCGCCCGCTCGGTTTTTCTTTTCAATGCGCTCACGCAGCAGCCGATCCGTGGCTGAATTTTCTTCAGCGTCTCGAATCATTGTTTGAATATCAGCTTCGGAGAGATTTGAGGCTTCTTGTACCGTAATACTTTGCTGCCGCCCGGTGGTTTTATCAAGTGCAGACACCTGCAAAATGCCGTTAGCGTCAATATCAAATGACACCTGAACTTGGGGAATACCACGAGGCGCGGGGGGAATGCCCATTAGCTTAAAGCGACCCAAGGACTTATTGTCCTGGGCCATTTCTCGCTCGCCCTGCATGATGTGGACTTCCACGACGGTCTGGTTATTTTCAGAAGTGGAGAACGTATCCGAACGCCGTACGGGAATAGTGGTGTTACGAGGAATCAGCTTCTTCATGACGCCACCGATGGTTTCTACCCCGAGGGACAGGGGCGAGACATCGAGCAGCAGAATGTCTTTAATTTCTTGGGTTAAAATTCCTGCCTGAATGGCGGCTCCAACAGCGACGACTTCGTCTGGATTTACATTGCGGTTCGGCTCTCGGTTCATAATGGATCGAACGAGATCCTGCACCATCGGGATTCGGCTGGAGCCACCGACCAACACCACTTCATCTACCTGACTGGGCGAGACATTAGCATCAGCCAAAGCCTGCTGAAGCGGTCCACGAATACGGCTAACCAGATCGCTGCAAAGGGCCTCAAAGTGCGATCGATCTAGTTTGGTTTCAATATGTTTGGGACCATCTGCTGTTGCTGTGATGAAGGGCAGATTGATGGCGGTAACCGGAACCCCAGAGAGCTCGATTTTGGCTTTTTCAGCGGCTTCGCTCAGGCGTTGTAGAGATTGGCGATCGCGCCGTAAATCAACACCTTCTTTGGCTAAGAATTCTTCTGCGAGCCAATCGACAATCTTTTTATCAAAGTTCAATCCTCCCAGCTGTGTATCACCACTGGTAGAGCGGACTTCAAAGACGCCATCACCAACATCCAATACGGACACATCAAACGTGCCGCCGCCTAAGTCAAAAACTAGGATGGTTTGGTTGTATTGCTGATCCAAGCCATAGGCTAAAGACGCGGCTGTGGGCTCATTGATAATGCGTTTTACTTCTAATCCCGCAATCCGGCCAGCGTCTCGAGTCGCCTGACGTTGTGCATCGTTAAAGTAAGCCGGTACGGTAATGACTGCGCCCGTTACAGGCTGCCCTAAATATTGAGATGCTTCTTCCGCCAGCTTTCGTAAAATCATGGCCGATATTTCTTCCGGCGCAAATTCTTTAGCGAGCTTTGGACATTTGATTTTTACAGTGCCAGATTCACTGCGACGGACAGTGTAAGGCACGCGTTTTGACTCGGAGGAGAGCTCATCGTACCTGCGGCCTACGAATCGCTTTACCGCATAGAACGTATTTTGCGGATTCAGCACAGACTGGCGACGGGCCATCTGGCCAATCAGCTTTTCGCCTTCTTTGCTAAAGGCCACCACAGAGGGAGTGGTCCTCATGCCTTCTGAATTGGCAATTACGACGGGTTTACCGCCTTCCATCACGGCGACCACAGAATTGGTCGTGCCGAGGTCTATGCCAACTACCTTACCCATTCGCCCGGTTTCTCCTCATCTGACATATCTATAGCATTGGCCACGCCGCTTGTAGGCAGTGGATAACCGTAATTATCCTAATTCCTAGCCAAAACGCTCTAGCCCAAAAGCCTAGCATTATCGAGCTTTCTGCTGAGTCAACTATTGCTGAGTCAGCGATTAACGATACATCTATGCGCTCATTCCAACTCAAGCATTTCTACTTTTATTCCTTTCATCATAAGCGTTTCTTGGGAGCATCGTATTATAAGACCACTAGTCCCTACCGCGTGGGACACCAGTTCTTGGAAAATCGCCTTCGAAAAGGCAACATCTTGTTCGCGTTTATTGATACTATGAGGACCCAGTGCGGATGTGGCGGAATTGGTAGACGCGCTAGATTTAGGTTCTAGTGTCCTCGTGACGTGAAGGTTCAAGTCCTTTCATCCGCATTCATTAAAATCGCATGATTACAATAAAAAGGGTAGGCGCTGCGGCTCATGCATTGTCTGCCCTTCTTTTATGGTGCACTTTCGACGCCACTATTTGGCTTAGCAAAAAGGTGTTATATGCCTGGCCCAAACGAAAAAATTGAGGTCTATAATTTCTACCTTTTTCTGCCGGAAGAATCAGTTATCGTAAGCCCTTTGACATCTATAACTGCTCTAGCGAGGCTATGAGCAATTTTGTCAAAAGCGTACCCAATGACACAGATTTATTTCCCTCCTATATATAAGGAGAAAAAATACGAGTTTTCTCCCTAGCCTTTGAAGGTTTTGGCAGGCTGCGAGTCACCCACATACTTAGCCTATTACTGCCCACACTTAAGGACATCTATTGCCGTGTTGCTATCTAAAGGTTTTGAAGTCGAAATGTATACCGGCACGCCTGCCGGAGAAGTGGTCGGATTTTCAGACAAAATTGTTGTTGCGCTAGAAGGCTTTGTCCGTGAGCCGGATAAGCGAAACGTTGAATACACCACCGCTCCGTTCTGTCGATATGAGCATCTCCTCTGCGAATTGCTGAAGCCTCGCGTTAAGCTCAGAAACTATCTCAAAACGTTGGGCGACTATACCATTGTGCCCGGTAGTACACTTCCCTTGGGGGGCGCAGATGCCTTTCATCGCTCAGACCCCAAAAATCCTTACCACGAGTACATTGAAAATACTTACGGGACAGATGTTGTCACTGCCAGCATTCATATCAATGTAGGTATGGCAGATCCTGAACAGCTGATTCGAGCCTGCCGTTTGATTCGCCTTGAAGCACCTTTGTATTTAGCGCTGAGTGCCTCTTCCCCTTTCTTTGATGGCAATGTTACTGGTTTCCACTCCACTCGCTGGCACCTTTTCCCTCAAACGCCTACCCATGTGCCGCTGTTTGAAAGCCATCTTCACCACATCCGTTGGGTCGAAGAGCAGTTAGCTGTGGGCACGATGCAAAGTGTGAGGCACCTATGGAGTTCGGTTCGGCCTAATGGCGATCGCCGTCCTTATAACCTCAATCGCTTAGAGCTGCGCATTTGCGATTTAGTGACTGATCCTTTGCATTTGTTAGCCATTACTGCCTTGCTAGAAGCTCGCATGCAGCAACTGCTGGAGCAGCCAGCACTCGACCCGCTTGAAAGCAGCCAGCTCAGCGCCCATACTCGCAGTGAAGACTTGCTCGTGATCGCCTTAGACAATGAAAGCGCCGTTGCTAAAAATAGTCTGGATGCGGAATTGCGGCATTGGCGTACAGGGCAACCCATCATCGCCCGTGACTGGATTCACCAAATCTACGCCGACGTTCATCCGATTGCCCATCGTTCTGGTATTGCTTGCTTCCTCACACCCTTGAAGCAGATCTTGCGAGAAGGTAATCAGGCCCAACAGTGGATCGCTCGAGCTGAAAAGACAAGTCCGACAGACGTTATTCAGCAGGCGATCGCGCAAATGCAGAAAACAGAAAGCCTACTAACCCAAGATATTTGCCAACCGGCTGCAGCCTAGCGTCCACTTCTCAAAAAGACTATGCCCAAAATCGTTCTTGTAAATCCTGAGATTCCCCCTAACACAGGCAATATTGCCCGTACCTGTGCCGCGACTGGGACACCTTTACATCTGGTCATGCCCTTGGGGTTCGAACTCAGTGATAAATACCTTAAGCGTGCCGGCTTAGATTACTGGCCACATGTTGATCTGCACTTGCACGAGACCCTCGATGACTTTTGGCAATATTCTCAAGCCCAAGGCGGTCGCTTAATTGGGTTTAGTGCTCGGAGTAACGACAGCTACACTACGGTTGCTTACCAAGACAGTGATTGGTTGCTCTTTGGTAAGGAAAGTCAGGGGCTATCACCTGCAATGCTCGATCGCTGCGATCAAGTGGTTACGATTCCGATGCCTGGTGAGCATGTTCGTAGTTTGAACCTTTCTGTCAGTGCGGCTGTGGGTTTGTTTGAATCTCTCAGGCAAATAGAATCAGCTATCGCCGTCTAAAACTCTGTGGGCTATTGGGTTGTGTTTGTCATCGTTCAGGCTTTAGTAGACATGCGTGTCTTTAAGTGTTCGACTGCGTTTGACCACTCGCGAGGATTTAGAACCCATTGATTTTGCTTGGTTCAAAATATGTTGATTTGGGTAACTTATTGAAGGTAATTTTGATGGCTTGAACGAGGCTTTCAACACTTTGCCATTCTCGTTTTGGGTTGATCAGTATCACCTCGAGACCTCACATGGTGTCACTGCTAAAAGATGCCAGCGCCACGTATGCTTGCGTCAGTGCATTGAGAAAAGTTGTTGCGAGAGGCATGAGTACTGTCAGACGGTTATCCCAAAAGCTCTCCAAGATTGTTCCGTGGAATTAACGAAGATTCGTCAATATTTTTTGCGATCCGGTATTTTTGTTGTGAAAGAGTTTTATTGTCTGATAAGTATTCCATATCAACTAGTGCTTTGCTGATTACTCGTTGTTAAGCAAACGCTCCTTTTTGATGATTTGAGAAGATAGCGGTAAAGCATAGTCTTTACGCGGCATTCAGCTAACTTGTGCCCTCCCTGCCCACTTTTTTGAATTTATCTACGGTTCCGTCAAATTAGTGTCTTCTGGCAATGTGCCAAAAATATAATTGGTTTTTGATTGACCTTCCCAAAGCCAACTATTTCAAGCCCTTCAGTTTTTTAGGGATGGACAGCTTGCGCCTAAACCTCCGCAAAAATATGTACAGAGTTTAGGTTGCATGAAGTTTTGGGCATTCAGAGTAGGTCACGGAAGTGATGATTGAAATAAGCGTTAAGTCGTGTAAACTTGCCTAAGTTGGACAAGCGAATCCGTTTTGTTCATTTGCACGAGGAGCATCACTGGGCTGATTTGTCCATGCCATGTGATACAGAACTCTGAGGGCACTAGCAGCAATACTGCTATTAATCGAAAGTCGTTGTACGTTTAATCGAACATCTCTTGCGACGGTCTTGTACTAAACGGTTAAACGCTGATCATTAGGAGGATTATTCCTTGAAACAAGCAACTTCACAGGAAACTGTGAGTGACTCAAGTCATTCACAGTTTCCGAAGGAAAATGAGAGTAATGCCTCAGGTAGCAGCATTAAATCGGCTGCCATGTTAGGTATCGCCCTTTCGGTAGGTGCATCTGGAGCCATGGTTCCTCAGGCTGACGCGTCAGCTTCTGTAACGACTTCAACGGCTGCTACTGCTACAAAGGCTTTTTCAAGTGATTCTAAGGTTGCTGCAGTATCTGAAGCCGACAGTGCTTCCGGAGTTGCAGAGTCCTCACAGCAGCAGATTGCCGACCTTCACACGGTTGAGTCCGGTGAGAGTCTGTGGCAAATCGCACAGCAGCATGGTGTAGGGTTGCGGGATCTTAAGACCGCAAACGCACTCCCCCCCGAAACTTCTATTCGTGTCGGTCAGGTTCTGAAAGTCCCTGGCACGATGGCTTCTAATTCGTCGACAAGTTCTCGTGGGGCTCAGCTGCTGGCAGGCGTACCTGCAGAAAATGCAGAGTCTTCAGAGTTGAGTATCGCGTTAGCTGATGAACTGTTGGCTTCCGATGAACCTGCCACTATTGCTCAGACTCTTGACGTTGAAAATTTGCAGGCTTCCAGTTTGGAAGTTGTTCCTGAGCCTGCTGTTTCAATCGAAATTGAGATTGAGAACGCATCCCAAGATGAAGTATCTGAACCTGTTGTAACTGCGCTGGCAACACCTGCTGCGTTTAGCGATTATCAGGTTCAATTAGGCGACACGCTGGGAAGCATTGCTTCGTCCTTGGGGACTACTCCAGAAGCGTTAATCCGCTCCAATTCGCTCGCCAATCCAGATGTCATTTTTGTAGGCTCTACGCTACGTGTTCCGTCCTCACCTGCGGCTGAGTCCACACTGGCGAAAACAGCGACTGTTTCTCCTGAACCTTCAGCAGTCTCATCGCCAAGAACGACGGGTGAGCGTTTGGCTTATCTGAGAAGTACGGCTACTCGTCCAGATGCTGCAAGAATTCTGGAAGACTTGCGTAGCGTATCTCCTGAAGAAGCTCTTAGTGTTGGCGGTGAGCAGGTTACTGAGCAGGATGTGCTTAGTGTGAGTGCTGACGAGTCTCAGAGCGTTGATCCTTACGTTGCGAATCTCATGGAAGAGGTTCAGGAAATAAGGAGCCAATCGGTAGAAGTCTCTGAAGCTGAAATTAGTGAAGTCGAAGCTGATACCACGCTGTTGGCCAGAAGCGAGCGTTCTGACGATAGACCCAGTCTTCTTTCTACACGGGGTTCTCGCTCTGTTGAGTCTGATTCACCTGAGGTGAACTCTGACCTGCTGGCAGCAGCACCCTTAAGTCCGAGCGCATATGTTCCTGCACAGCGCTCTTCTGCTGGACAGGTTGTGTCTCCCGATATGCCTATCTTGCCGTCGGCGGATGAGTATTTACCAGAAGCACCTAACCATTTCGATGGTTACATTTGGCCAACTCAAGGCACCGTAACGTCAGGCTATGGTTGGCGCTGGGGACGGATGCACCGGGGTGTAGACGTTGCTGGTCCTGTTGGAACTCCTATTGTGGCAGCCGCAGCTGGTGTGGTTGAGCAAGCTGGATGGAATTCTGGCGGTTATGGCAATCTCGTTGAGATTCGCCACCCTGATGGAAGTATGACGCGTTACGCTCATAACAACAGTCTGAATGTGAGTGCTGGCCAAACGGTTAGACAAGGACAGCAAATTGCTGAAATGGGAAGTACTGGCTACAGCACAGGTCCCCATCTCCACTTTGAGCTTCATCAATCTGGTGGTGCGGTTAACCCTGTAGCCTACTTGCCTAGCCGCTAACTAGTTGCTGAGTTAGCGCACTTTCTAGAGCTTCAATGCTGATGCATTGATTGATAGGTTTTACTTGGAAGCTGCTAACAGTTGAGTCTTCGACCAGCCTTTTGTGCGCAAAAGGTTTGTCCTGGAGGTTAGACTGTCAGCAGCTTTTTTGCTCGATATTTTCTTTGGTCAATGTGCTTGAAGACACTTCATTTTGTGTTACATTTATCTAGCTGAGATTGTATGTATCGAAGCACTTCAAGGCTCTGTAGCTCAGTGGTTAGAGCAGGGGACTCATAAGCCCAAGGTCGCAGGTTCAAATCCCGCCAGAGCCATTTTAAACCACCCAAAAATACTTTATGTATGCGGTCACTGAGCTTGTAGATGACCGTTTTTTAATGTTCATTTTGGGTGCTGATGGAACTTGTTGTGTAAAAGTTTTTTGTGGGTCTTGTGGCATGGATGCTCATTCGATTTTGTCTCAGGCTATGCTGCCATGTGTTGGTGATGGTGAGGCGGCCTCTTCTCTTTTGGAGTCGTGTGATTCTTCAAGGTACCTATTGCTGCTGGTGTGGCCTCAGTTGGGTGATTTTGATACGTTGGAGTATGCGTGGTGGGTGATGCGCGATCTCCTGCAACTCAATGCCGCTAATATCGAAGTGCGTGCCGTAGGTATTGGAAATCTGGCTGCGGGGAAAAAGTTTTGTGATTATACGGGTTTCCCCGCAGATTCGCTTTATATGGATACAACCGCTTCTCTTCACCAAGCGCTCGAGTTATATCAGGGGCTAACGGTTAGTGTTCCTGGTTTTAAACCCCAACAAAGTGGGTATCTCAATCTCCTTCTGATGTGTGCGGGTATCGGTAGCCCAGGTACACTTAAAGAAGTGTTTCGAGGATACAAAGGTGATAAAGCCTCGCCCCAGCTAATTGCTGATGATGAAGTGGTGAAAGCGGGGCCTTTACCAGCTTTAAAAGGCGACGTGTTTAAGGTTGCAGGTGGTAAGGGGTTTCAACGCCCTTTCGAGTTAGCGACGCTCAGGCTGCGCAATATGACAGAGGTCCTGAGCAATTGGAATACCTACGTCCCTGATGCTGCTTATCTTACCCAGCGGGGTGCGACCTTTCTATTTGAGCCAGAAGCCGCTGCAGAAGGAGGGCCGGTCAGAAAGTTGATTTATGAATGGCGTGATCGCAATATTCTGGGTTTTGCCGAAAATATGAGCAATCCCCTTTCCTTTCTCGAAAACTATGTGCCGACTTACGGTGAGTAGGTCACAAAATTCCGTTAGGCAATTCTGTTGAATAATCTTTTCTCAGAAGAAAAATTAAACTGTTTTTAGATCGTGGAACTACCCGAAAAATGGGCGTGTAATCCACACCGGATCAAATGCAAACCGCCGCTACGACCACGTCAAAATAATTTACAATGTTTAACAGTTGGTACCATTGCCAGATGTAATCGATAAGTTCATTTTGTAAGCACCGCTTCTGTAGGTACGACCTATGGCGTGGTGTGCCGACGGTTTCCAAAACTCAACTAAAGAATCACCATGAAAGACCTGACCCGCTACCGGAATATCGGTATCTTTGCCCACGTAGATGCGGGCAAAACCACTACAACCGAAAGAATCTTGAAGCTCACCGGTAAGATCCATAAGATCGGTGAAGTTCATGATGGTGCGGCAACCACAGACTTCATGGACCAAGAGCAAGAGCGTGGCATCACGATTCAGTCTGCTGCAACCACTTGCTTCTGGAAGGATCATCAGCTCAACATCATTGATACGCCTGGACACGTGGACTTCACCATTGAGGTGTATCGCTCACTGAAAGTATTGGATGGTGGTGTCGGTGTATTTTGTGCGTCTGGTGGTGTAGAGCCTCAGTCTGAAACTAACTGGCGCTATGCCAATGAATCCGGCGTTGCACGAATCATTTATGTAAATAAGCTGGACCGTACTGGTGGCGACTTCTACAGCGTGGTTAAGCAAGTAGAAGAAATTCTGGCTGCTAAGCCTTTGGTGATGGTGTTGCCCATCGGTATTGAAGATGATTTTGTCGGTGTTGTAGACTTGCTGACTGAAAAGGCTTGGGTCTGGGATGACACTGGAGAGCCCATGAACTACGAAATCACCGACGTTCCTGACGATATGAAGGAAAAGGTTGCTGAGTATCGTGAAATGCTCATCGAAGGTGCGGTTGAAGTCGATGACGACGTCATGGAGCAGTACCTCGAAGGTGAGGAAATCGATATCGATACGCTCAAGCGTTGTATCCGTAAAGGGACTCGTGAGCTGACCTTCTTCCCTACTTACTGTGGCTCTTCCTTTAAGAATAAGGGTGTGCAAAACGTTCTTGATGCGGTTGTAGATTACCTACCTAACCCCACTGAAGTGAAGCCTCAGCCTGAAGTGGACCTTGACGGTAACGAGACGGGTGGTGTCGCGAAAGTAACGCCTGATGCGCCTTTGCGTTCACTCGCGTTCAAAATTATGGACGACCGCTATGGTGCACTGACCTTTACCCGCATCTACTCCGGTGTCATTAACAAAGGTGACACTATTCTCAATACCTTCACGGGTAAAACAGAGCGGGTTGGTCGTTTGGTTGAAATGCATGCGGACTCCCGTGAGGAAATCGATACTGCCCAAGCAGGCGATATCGTAGCCATTGTGGGTATGAAGAATGTTCAGACTGGTCACACGCTGTGTGATCCGAAGAACCCTGCTACGCTCGAACCAATGGTCTTCCCTGAGCCGGTAATTTCGATTGCCATTGAGCCAAAGGAAAAAGGTGGTTCAGAGAAGATGGGTCTTGCTTTGAGCAAGATGGTTCAGGAGGATCCTTCCTTCTATGTGGAGACTGATCAAGAAAGCGGCGAAGTCATCATTAAGGGTATGGGCGAGCTTCACCTTGATATTAAGGTGGATATTCTCAAGCGTACTCATGGTGTAGAGGTTGAGGTCGGTAAGCCTCAGGTTGCCTATCGTGAGTCTATTACGAAGGTATTCAACGATTCTTACACTCACAAGAAGCAGTCGGGTGGTTCTGGTCAATTTGCGAAAATCGACTATACCATCGAGCCTAGTGAGCCCGGTGTTGGCTTTGAGTTTGAGTCTAAGGTTACTGGCGGTAACGTGCCTCGTGAATTTTGGCCTGCTGTAGAGAAGGGCTTTGCAAACAGCATGGAGAAGGGGCCTTTGGCGGGCTACCCCATGGTGGATGTGAAGGTTACGCTCTCAGATGGTGGTTTCCATGCGGTGGACTCTAGCGCGATCGCTTTCGAAATTGCTGCTAAGTCTGCTTACCGTCAGTCCTTCCCTAAGGCGGGTCCTCAGATTCTTGAGCCCATCATGAATGTCGACGTGTTTACCCCTGACGATCACATGGGTGATGTTATTGGTGACCTCAACCGTCGTCGCGGCATGATTAAGTCTCAGTCTTCGAACCCCATGGGCGTTCGCATTAAAGCAGATGTGCCTTTGAGTGAAATGTTTGGCTACATCGGTGACCTGCGTACAATGACTTCTGGTCGTGGTCAGTTCTCCATGCTGTTTGGCAACTATGCACCATGTCCTAAGAACGTGGCTGAAGAAGTCATCAAAGAGGCTAAGGAACGTCAGGAAGCTGCTAAGAAGTAAGCTGCTTGATTGCTAGCAATGCGTCCCCTAATTCCATGAGTTAGGGGACGCATTTTACTATCTACCTGCCGATACCTGTAATCTTTTTGACAGCTCAGTTAAGTGATTGCCGGGTATCGCTATTATTTATCCGTTATTATTTATCTATGGAGCTAAAAGCCTTACCCACCGATATTGTCCTCAGTGATTCCAAGACTGTCTTGGGTCACCTCAAGATGGACCGCAGCTTGTATCCGGGGACTTATGTCGATATTGATGGTCAAACGTATCAGATCCTTGTTCGCCGTCACCAATATCAGCTCAAGCTAGGTCGTTACTACCTTCACAAAGCAATTGTTCATGTTAAAGAAACTGCTGTGCCTGACGAGCGCACGCTGCTTAACGGTTCGTGGGTGATTGGCGATATTACCTGTGCTTACAATGCGCGTTCTGAGCTGATGCGATGTGCGATAAATCCCAGCGGACCTTGTCGTGACTGTGTTCAGTACCAACCCATAACGTAACCATTCCAGAAGGGCTTTTTCGTTAACCACTGAGTCGACAGCTGGTGCGTACTGTCAGAGGTGCACTGCGTTACTGACTTTTCCCCAGGATGCCGAGACCAATAAAAATGGCACAGACTGGGATGTATGTGGCGAGTGTGGTTAACCACTGAGATTTTTTGAGGAGAAACTTACTAATGGCTCCCGTCGTTAGTGCTGCCATAATGTGGTGCGCTATAATTTGGCCGGTCATGTGGCCTGTTTCATAGGCGTTGTAGTCACTGTTACTAAGGTTAAAAGTTATGACCAGCTCAAGGGCGAAGAATATGGTCGCGATCACAAAGGTTTTGACACAAGAACCATCTGTATAATCAGGATTAATCTGAACGGATGGGACATATTTAGCTATCAGACTCTGCTGATTGCCTGAGTTAAGGTTGGCAAATCTACTATTCGAACTATTCAATAATTGCTGTGTTGACTGTTGTACTTCTTGCTGCTTTACTTTTTGCCGCTCCGTTGAATGTTGTTCAATTACTCTAATCACCCTCTCAATATCCTTGCGAAAATCAGGGTCATGGCGAACGCGAGCGGCATTTCGGTAGCAAAGTGGCTGTAAAGACTCCGGTAAATCCTGGAGGCCAGGCATCTCCACTCCGTCTAATAGAACTGGAATCACCCGTACATTTCGAGTTAAGGCTATTTCAATTTCTAACCTGACCCAATCTGCCGGATTGTCTAATCGACGATGACCATCGGCATCTTGTACTTGTAGCCAGCGCCGCCCAATGATAGCGAGTAAGACTTGGCACTCGCCAACAGCTTCATTGATTCGGTCCCGAAAATTGTCCCCAGGATCTATTACATCCACATCTTTAAAAATCGCCTCTCGTCCAAACTTATTCTCTATATAGTCATAAATTCGGCCTGCCTCCCCAGCAGAATCCTCACGGCGATAGGAGATGAAAATGTGAGTCATAGATTCAAGACTTTTGGCAAAGGAGGCATAGAGACCATCTTATAGTGAGCTCTTTGTAGACACATGTTGCTCCTATTGTGCGGACTCCGCCGCAGGACTTTCTCCGTTTGGATTTTTCGTTGCAGATGAGGTTGTGGATTGCAGATTGGCGATCGCATCTGCAAATCGTTGGCCAATCACTTTGTAGCTATCGGTTGTGTAATGAATGCCATCCATTGGCAAATCATCGGTTTCAATCATCACGGCCTTGGGTAGCTGAATATTTTCTTGTTGTTGCTGCACCAATGACCAATTAGGCAGGCCTTCTAAGTCCTCTGGTTGACCGAGCTGTGCGTAGACCAACGGTAAATTAGGACGACCCACGTCTTGCCTGAAGTTGTAGACGAAGGTTGCAAATTTTTCAGCCCATGCTTCAGCATCAGGCCGTAAGGACGGAAATTGCTTAGGATCGATGGTGTCGGCTTCTCCCTGAAAAAATAAAATACCGCTGACTGACCCCATGGTTGATGCTGCACGGACTCGCTTTAGGCAAGATCCATAGAGCGTTTCATCGCTGAGGCTTTTTTGCCAATCGGTGATGGAGGAGCCATCTTTGGCACAGGGAATGAGCCCAATTAATTGATTATTATTTTGCGCAACAAGGGTTTGGGCAAAGGTGAATGCAGGCCCAAACCCTGCGCGATCATCTTGTGAAATAATATCCACTTGATTGTCTGGGCTATCGACGGGCTCTGTAGCCGGTGCCCAGCGATAGTCATTGCCAAAGGTATAGACGTTGGCGCTGTGTTTGATATTTGGAGGCACTTCAGCAGTGCCGACCATGTTCGATTGTCCAACCAACACATATAGATTGAGTTTGCCTTGCAGTTGTGCAGGGACAGAGGGCTGGTTGAGTTGCTCTTTTAAGACAGCGGTAGGGGCATAGAAGTAGTGGTACAGGCCAACAGCCCTGAGAAGATTGGCCACTTGAGCGCTGACGTTGAAATATTTTTGCAGCCCGATGCCGAGACCTAGCCCACAGACAAGGGTTAGGCTAAACGCTGTGATTGCACGAGCCATGGGTTTCATTGTTGTATTACGGGTGAGTGAGGGTTATTAAGTCGTAGTGAGTACGCATTACTGAAAAACCAAGCTAGGCTAGATAGGAGGAAACTGATTGGTTGGCTGCCCTCGTGGTGCCCTTCACTCCAAAGCGGGTTCTTCGAAACTAGTCAGTTTTTTTGGCAGTCTCTTCAGATTAATATCGCAGACTATGGCCCATCTTCAAGATCGTCGTGTTCAAAATGTGGACGGTAATTTTTACGTCGATAGCAGCTGTATTGACTGCGATACCTGTCGGTGGATAGCACCTCAGGTTTATGGTCGTGAAGGTTCGCAGTCGATAGTTCACCATCAGCCAGTGACGGATGCTGAGCGGATAATGGCTTTAGAGGCGTTGCTGGCTTGCCCAACGGCGTCTATCGGCACTGAAGATAAGCCGACAGATATCAAACAAATTCAGCAGCGCTTTCCTCAGAAAATAGAGGGAAATGTATTTTACTGTGGCTATCATTCGAAAAAGTCCTATGGTGCAGCGAGCTATTTTATTCAGCGCGATCGCGGCAATATCCTGATTGACTCACCTCGATTTACACCACCGCTAGTTAAGCATTTGGAATCGATGGGCGGCGTGCGTTATTTGTATCTGACCCATCGAGATGACGTGGCGGACCACGAAAAAATTCACCAGCATTTTGGCTGTGAGCGTATTCTTCATCACCAAGATGTGACCTCGGGAACTCAGCAAGTGGAAATTCAGCCTACCGGCCTTGATCCATTTGAGCTGGCTGATGATGTGTTGATTATTCCGCAGCCTGGCCACTCTCAGGGGCACACGGTGTTGCTCTACCAAGGCAAATACTTATTTACAGGCGATCATTTGGCCTGGTCTGCGCGTTTGGAGCATCTCTATGCTTTTCGAAATTTTTGTTGGGATTCCTGGCCTCGTCAAATAGAGTCGATGAAAGCGTTGTCACAGTATACGCAAAACTATCAGTTTGAATGGATTTTTCCAGGGCATGGACGACGGTTTTATGCGCCTGCTAATGAGATGGCAAATCATATGAAAAATTGTCTTCAATGGATGTCGGCTGTGGCGTAATTTCAGCCAAAAAAAGCCCAGTCAACGACTGGGCTGTAATCCTCTGCAAGAAATTTAGTACCCTCAGTAAGAGCGGCTTGGAAACATGATGCTTTACGCTGTGGGTGTGTTTTTGCGTCGTCGCGTGGTCAATACACCAGCAACAATCGCGCCTAGTCCAAAGAGGGAAGAGGGTTCAGGCACTTCAGCAACGCTACCGAGTACTTTGAAGTCGGGGCCGTTATAAGCGCTGCCATTGCTATATACTCGCAGGGAGTTAACGTAGTTTCCATTGCTAATGCCAAGGTCAGTGAGACTCACGCCGATAGAGCCTACGCGCTGAGCACTGCCAATTTCTTGTGTATCGATGTCAAATCCGGCGTAGTCCCAATTGCTGGAGTTAGCGAGTTG
>JBCDAG010000005.1:0-47982 GCA_039186165.1 Cyanobacteria bacterium P01_F01_bin.53 | reverse complement strand
GTCGTTGCTCTTTGAGCGATCGCATCCAAGCTCTCAGAAGGGGCCAACCGCTGGCCATTGCTCATGACCCGCTGAAGGAGAGGCTTTTCACCCGGCATTGACCCTTCTAGTGTGAGTGCCAGACGATCCCCCACAATTTGGCCATCTTGGTACTGGCGGAAAATTTGCTTACGACCTGGGTAGGTCATTTTACCGCTTGATTCTTTCATCACAGGCACGCCATCGATATCGACGAGTTTGTACACACCATTCACGGGGGAACCGGTAACCAGTTTGGTACCTAAACCGTAGCCATCAATGCAGGCATCGCCCTGTTGAAGTTGCTCAATGGCATATTCATCCAGGTCGCCGCTGGCAAAAATAGGGGTATCAGGCAGGTGCGATCGCACAGCTTTCGACACCTCAGCCAAGTCCCCCGAATCAATCCGCACACCTTTTAAAGACATACCGGCCTCTACCTTTTTAGCCAATCGCTTAGCCGCTGCCTCAGTATCATAGGTATCTATTAACAAAGGTGCACCCGGGAAATAACGATGAAATGCCTCAAACCCTTTATCTTCACTGCCTTCTAGCGCCGAAACAGCCATCACTAAGGCATGGGCCATCGTACCCACAGGCTTTCGGCCTAGCTTTAAAGCAGCCAACACATTGGAGGTGGCATCCAGTCCGCCTGCGATCGCAGCCCGTGCCGCCCACAGCGCCCCTTGAGGGCTAAAGGCCCGCCTCGTCCCAAACTCGTACAGCTTGGCTTCCAGGCCAGCCGCTTGACGCAGCCTTGCGGCCCTTGTCGCAATCAACGTTTGATAGTTCAGCGTATTGAGTAAGTACGTTTCAGCAATCTGTGCCTGCCACAGGGGGGCTTCTATTCTGAGCATGGGCTCATTTGCAAAAATCGGCGTCCCTTCAGGCACAGCCCAGACATCCCCTGCAAAGCGAAAGCCCTCTAATAAACTCCAAAAGCTATCGGGAGCATGGCCAAAGATCTCTGTTCTTTGTAGCTGCAAAATCTGCGCAGGACTAAAGCTCAGCTGCTCCAAATACTCCAACCCTTGCTCCAAGCCCATCGCCACCAGGTAGCCATACCCTTCGGGCAGCCGCCGGGTAAAGAGCTCAAAGCTAGCAGGTTTTTGATGGAGCTGCTCTCCAGCATAGCAAGCTGACATCGTCAGCTGATACAAATCGGTCAGCAGCCCATATTCAGCGGGTGCAATAAAAAGCGAAATAGCCTCTGAAGTAACGGCAGTAGGGCTTTCGCGAGGAAAGTCCGATTTAACCAGACCATCTTGAATAAAAACCATGGGAACTCGGTAGCGCTAACGCTAGCCTTCAACGACTTATGGTCATTTTAACCATAACTGAATGGTGTTTGTCATCCGTCTCCTGAATATTTCTTTTGGATTCTTTCCTCCCAGGACCTGTCAAAGGCACACTAGGTGCACATCAGCCTCCTCAGCAAAAACATTATTTTTCTTTTCTTAATATGGCTTTTCAGGCAATTACTCACCTACACAAGTCCTTTAGGAGAAGACCGGCCACCCCACCGCTCACCCCATGAGCTAGCGAATAAGAAATTGTCATTATTTGGTGAATAAAACCAAAAAAGCTCACGATCTTTATGATGTACTTCGGAATGATGTGCGTCAGAGGTGTGACGGTGCACTGTCGTCATCCGCTGGTACCGAAAGGTTGTGGTCAGGAGACTATGTGGCTAGCTGATAGGTCAGCCCAAATTGAGAGGCACGGGCGAAACATCTGAAGTATGGTGAAAGATATTGGATTTTTTTGCCACGCCTTTAAGCCTTATGAAACCCGCCCAACCGCCTACCCTAGAGGCCCCATCTACCGAACCCACTTGGATGGGGGTGGTGCGATTACTGCGTTGGGATAAGCCCGCTGGCCGACTCATTTTGATGGTGCCTGCGCTATGGGCAGCCTTTTTAGCCGCCAGAGGCCTTCCTGAACTACCGTTGATCGGCGTCATTGTGCTAGGCACCTTTGCCACAAGCGGCGGGGGCTGTGTGGTGAATGACCTGTGGGATCGAGACATCGACGATAAGGTAGAGCGCACTAAGACCCGGCCTTTGGCGGAAAAGTCACTGTCCATAAAAGTCGGTATTGGCGTTGCTTTAGTAGCATTCTTTTGCGCCTGGGGTCTGTCTTTTTATCTCACCCCCCTCAGTTTTTGGCTGTCCGTGGCAGCTGTGCCCGTGATCGTGCTCTATCCATTGGCGAAGCGGGTTTTTCCAGTGCCTCAATTAGTCCTCTCTATTGCCTGGGGGTTTGCGGTGCTTATTAGCTGGAGCGCCGTTACCGGCTCCATCGAATTTGACACCTGGCTACTGTGGGCAGCAACGGTGCTATGGACTCTAGGGTTTGACACCGTATATGCCATTCCCGATCGCGAATTCGATCGGCAGCTAGGGATCAACTCTAGCGCGTTGTTTTTTGGGACCCGTGCCCCCGAAGCGGTTGGATTGTTTTTCTTAGGGACCGTCCTCATGCTCGCTTGGCTAGGGGTGAGCATGCCCCTCGGCATTTTTTACTGGCTGTCATTAGGCGCCGCCACCTATCTTTGGTATCGCCAATATAAACAGCTCGCACACAACCCAAAATCTGCCAAAGTTTTTGGCAATATCTTTAAGCAAAATGTCACCATCGGCTTTGTCCTACTGGCTGGCATGGCGCTTTCTCTGATCCTCAATATTTAGGCTCTCAATATATGGACCCTAAATATATGGACCCTAAATATCTGAAGCTTAAACATCCGAAGCCTAAACATCCGAAGCTTAAAAATAGTTGAGTCAAATATCCAATCTCGCTCGTATTCTTTTTGACTTATGTGGCTATTTTTCGCCTCGCTGACCGCTTTTTTCGAGGCCTGCAAAGATGCCACTGGCAAACAAAGCCTCAAAAGCCTAGATGAATATTCCGTGCTCTTTAGCTTTATGGCCGTGGGTGTCGTGCTCATGCTGCCTGTGCTCTGGTTCACAGGTAGCGTGCCAACCTTACAGCCGAGGTTTTGGGTGGCCCTACTCATCGGTGGCAGTCTCAATATTCTGGCCTTCACCCTCTACGTCCGAGCCCTGAAGATAGCCGATCTTTCTCTCACTGTTCCCCTCGTGACCCTCACCCCCCTCTTCCTGCTAGCCACTTCTCCGCTGATCGTGCAGGAATGGCCCACCTGGGCAGACGGCATCGGTGTGGTCATGCTGGTCATTGGTTCCTACGTCCTCAACCTACGCACCCCACTCAATTTACATCCATCCCATTCCACTAATTCTCCTGTTTCGCCTAATCACCCTAAGGCTGCCAGCATCACAGATCCCCTCTTCGCAATGGCCCGCAATCCTGGTAGCCGTCTTATGCTCTGTGTGGCCTTTATTTGGAGCATTACCTCCAATTTCGACAAAATTGGCGTTGTTAACTCCTCGCCACTATTTTGGGCGATCTCACTTTTTGCCGTCATTGCGCTGGGTATGGTTCCCTTTGTCTTTTTTCGTAACAATCGCAGTGGCACAGACATTGGCCCAGCCACTGGACTCCAGCCATTGCTGATGCAATGGCGAATTTTGGGAATCACGGGCGGATTTAATGCGATCGCAATTACGTTTCAAATGTTGGCACTCACCATAGCCCCTGTGGCCCAAGTTATTGCTGTCAAACGCATGAGTGCCCTTTTATCGGTCCTGTTCGGTCATTTTTTCTTCGGAGAAAAAGGACTTAAAGAACGGCTAATCGGCGCAGCTATTATGGTTAGCGGCGTGGTCATCATGTCCTTGCAGTAACTGGCAATACACAAAAGTGAAGCAAATGTGACGATTATTTTTTGATCCTCTGTGCTCCAACCTCAAATTCGCTATAAGATGATGTAGAAGAAATCGATATCGGTTACAGGTTTGCTTTTCTGTTTAAAGGGTTTCCCTTGATTTTTACAGGCTTCCGTCCGACTTATCATTCTCAATACCCTGTTTTAATTTCTGGAGACTATTTATGGGCGTTTATGTAGGAAACCTTTCCTATGACGTGACAGAAGCGGACCTCAACGGCGTTTTTGCCGAGTATGGCACCGTTAAGCGTGTTACGTTGCCTACCGATCGTGAAACCGGCCGTGTGCGCGGTTTTGCTTTTGTTGACCTCAGCACTGACAGCGAAGAGGAGTCTGCCATTGAAGCGCTCGACGGCGCTGAGTGGATGGGTCGCGATCTTCGTGTCAACAAAGCTAAGCCCCGCGAGCCCCGCCGCTAAGCTATTGCTAAGTTTTTACGACAGCCAGTTGCTGGCTAATTAAGTATTCATAACTAGCCTTGGACTTGATTAAAGGTCTAGGGCCTGTTGTGTTGCTTGAGTTGCCTATTCAAAGTGACAACAGAACAAAGAGCGCGAACCCCCATTGTCGTTACCCTTCGTGTTTTTTGTGCTCATAGCTTGGGCAAAGTCTTTATTGACTCATTGCGACTGACTAATCTTTTCATTTCCACTGTTTCATCTATATTTCTTGGAGACTAATCAAATGGGCGTTTATGTAGGGAATCTTTCCTATGACGTAACAGAGGCCGATCTAAACGGCGTCTTTGCTGAGTACGGCACAGTCAAGCGTGTCACACTACCTACCGATCGTGAGACAGGCCGTGTACGCGGTTTTGCCTTTGTTGATCTAGATAATGATGCTGAAGAGCAAGCAGCTATCGACGCACTTGACGGTGCTGAGTGGATGGGTCGTGACCTGCGCGTCAACAAAGCTAAGCCTCGCGAGCCTCGTCGCTGAGCTTCAGAGCAACTAAATAAGTTTTTATTAACAAGTTGCTAGCTAATTAAATAACAACCAAAGTAGGCCTTGGATTTACGCATAAATCCAAGGCCTACTTTTTTATACTTTGCACATTTCCATCCATTTTGCTGCGACACGCCCTAGTCGATCCCCTCAATCGGGGCAAAGCCTTGACGTTGAACATTTTCAGTCACGGTACGTGGGTCCAAAAACTGAATGAGATAATCCGGGCCACCCGCTTTAGAACCCACGCCAGAGAGCCTAAAGCCACCAAAAGGTTGGCGCGCAACAATCGCCCCTGTACAGGGGCGATTGATATATAAATTGCCGACTTCAAAGTCTTGAGTAGCCCGGTCAATGTGGGAAAGCGTGCGGGAGTAGAGGCCACCTGTCAAAGCAAAATTGGTATTGTTGGCAATCTCAATGGCCTCATCAAAACTCTCCGATTTGATCACCGCCAATACAGGACCAAATATCTCTTCTTGTCCGATCACACCGTTCGGATCCACATCCGAGAAAATCACAGGTCCAACAAATGATCCCTTTTCTGGGGCGGGTAATTCTAGTGATAACGTCGCTTCTTGTTTTCCTTTTGCGATGTACTCAAGAATCTTTTGCTGCGCTGAGGCATCAATAACAGGCCCGACCTGGGTGCTTGGGCTCGCAGCATCACCGACATTTAGCGATTTGGTCGCCTCCACTAAGCGTGCAACAAACGTATCGTAAATAGCTGCCGCCACAATCACACGCGAGCAGGCTGAACACTTTTGACCGCTGTAACCAAAGGCAGAATCCACAACGCCTTGCACGGCTTGATCTAAATCAGCACTGTCATCAACGATGATGGCATTCTTGCCCCCCATTTCGGCCACGACACGCTTAAGATGCTTTTGGCCAGGACGCAACACCGCCGCATCTGCATAAATTTGACATCCTACTTCCTGTGATCCCGTGAACACAATCATATTCACATCGGGATGTTTCACCAGGTGAGCACCTACTGTAGAGCCCCTGCCGGGAATGTATTGAAAAACACCTTCGGGTAATCCAGCTTCTATCAGAATCTCGCTCAGTTTTGCCGCAATCACAGACGTGACAGCAGCGGGCTTTAGCAGCGTACAATTGCCAGTGACCAAGGCGGCAACGGTCATCCCCACCGGAATCGCGAGCGGAAAATTCCAGGGAGAAATAACCAACACGATGCCCTTGGGACGGTACAAGTAACGATCTGTCTCACCGGCCACATCGTAGTTTATAGGCGAATCTAGCCGTTCCATTTCGGCGGCATAGTACCGACAAAAGTCTATCGCTTCTGATACTTCCGCATCGGCTTGGTGTAAGGGCTTACCCCCTTCAAACACCATCCAAGCATTGAGCTCATGGCGGCGCTTTTCCAACAGATCGGCGGCTGTTCTGATGATGACGGCCCGTTCCTGAGCTGACGTGCGCTTCCAGGTTTGAAAGGCGGCTTTGGCAGCTGCCATCGCCTGATTGGCCTGGTCGATGGAGAGTTGCCCTACCGTGCCGACCACTTCTGAGGGATTGCAAGGATTGATAGAATCGAGGGTCTCTTCAGTCTTTACAAATTTACCGTTAATCAGCGGCTGGTATGTTTTGCCAAGCTGTTGTTTTACGCTTGCCAGAGCCTCGTTGGCAGCCTGACGATGTTGCGCCACAGCATAGTCCAGATCTGCAGCAGGATTTATACGGGTAACAACAGAATCAGGGGTGGCATTAGGTGGAGCGATCGCACTCGGTAACACGTCACTTGCATCCGTATCACCCTCGCCCCATTCAGGTACCGCCAGCAGGTCTTCCGGCGGACACTCTTCCAAACTTTGCCGTAGGAAAGAGCTGTTGGCCGTGTTCTCTAGCAACCGACGAATCAGATAGGCCATGCCAGGAATCAGATCACCGTACGGGCAGTACACGCGCACCCGATACCCTTGCTTTACCAGGGCCGCCGCGAGGGTATCGGCCATGCCATAAAGCACCTGGAACTCTACATTCCGTGGGGGAATCTTGAGCGCTTGGGTAATGGCCAGGGCAAGGGCTTGTGATCGCACATTGTGGCTACCAATCGCCGCATATAAGTGCTCATGATTCTCCAACAGTAGCTGGGTCATCCGCTCAAAGTTCGCATCCGTTGAAGACTTGTGGTTATACACCGGCGTTGGCCAATGGTTCTGCCGCGCAGTAATGGTCTCTTGATCCCAATAGGCCCCTTTCACCAAGCGAACAGTCACCGGGGTTCCCCGTTTTTTTGCCCAGGCAATGATATCTTTTAAGTCCTGGTAACTATCGCGCAGGTAGGCCTGTAGCGTCAATCCAATGTCACTGCGTCCCTGAAACTCCTCTTCCATCAACAGCTGCTTAAGGGTTTCTAGGGTCGCCTCTTTATACCGGTACTGCTCCATATCAAAGTGCACAGCAGCGCCCAGCTCTTTCGCCCGGCGCAGGAGTGTTCGAATATGGGCACCCACTTTCTCGCGAGATCCCTCCACATCCAACGGATCAAACTGAGAATAAAAGGCGGTGAGCTTGGCGGTTACCTGCACTCTGGGCAGTTCAACACGGCTTGTCCCATCGTCTGCACTATCTATTTGCTCAACCCTTGACCAGCGCCTAGACGCTTCGGTCAGCTGCACCATTAACTCCAAATATTGATGAAGATAGGCCTCGGCTTCCGTTTCGGTAATGACGGCTTCACCCAAAACATCCATGGTGAAGGTCATCGACTGCTTACGCAGACGCTCAATACTTTTCAGCGCTTGGGACAGATTCTCACCGGCCACATACTTGCGGGCAAGGGTTTCCACCGCTGTGGAAAGGGTCGTTGCGGCAACCCCAGCAGGCATGGACTCTGCATCTGCAAAGTTCAACAGTTTCTTTAAAGCCGGAGGCAGCTCAACGCTGTCGTCCCCCAGATATTCCTGTAAGTGGGTCGCGATTTCTGGCTTTGTTGAAAGCGCTGGCAAACAGTCAATCAGACGAAACATCTGCACCCGTAGGCCAGGATTTTCCATCGTCCAGCCGAGGAGCTTATCGTCCCACTTCAGCTGATCGCGCATTTTAGAAAAGAGCGATCGCTGACCGCGACTATCCTCTAGAAGCTGACGTGCGATCTCCTGTGTGTGACGTTCGTAGTTAGTGCATCGTAATTCATCCCCAGACTTATCTTCAGATGCTGTGCTCAGTCGAGATCCGTTAACAACCATCAAAGCCTCCTACGAGTCGCTTCCACTGCGCCAACCAAAGTATGGACCAAGGACACATAAAAAAAGGTATGGGTTCCAACAAATCAATCAGCCTTTCAGCCTTTCAAAAATCTGTTGAATGCAAATCGAAGAGCGACCTAATTATGCGGGACTTCTAAATCATAACGAATGCGCCTAGATCGCTACATGCATATGCAACAATCTAAACACAAAGGTACTCAGCATCCTAAAATTCTAGGGTTAATAAGCTGTTTGGGATTCAATAGTGTAGGTTAAAGTGATTGGTTAGGAGAGTGTTTTAGAGCCCGTAGCGCCAACTACATTCTCCGCGGCACCCGAAATTGGACTACTTGGGAAAGCCATGCCTTTGGGTTCAAACACAACAGGATCTTCAATATCATTGGTGCTATCAGCAGCCGGTTTTCTCTCTTTGATCAGCTCAATTACCGAAGCCACTTTCTCAGGCAAGATCACAACGAGGCCACCATCCGGCGCATTATCCAACGCCCACTCAATAGCTTCGACTTCATCCAAAATCGTCTGGTGGTCTACACTACTCGCCTGTGATAGTTCAGGCGGGATAGGCGAAATCGATTGAACAACGGCTTTACCGTTCTTCTGGCCGTTTTGTGTCTGGCCAGTTTGCTTCTGGCCAAGGCTTGTTCCTTTTTTGATGTTTTCGTTAGGCGCTTTGCCATTATCAGGACTTGTCATAGCAGCGCTACTCTCGCCAGCGGCTTGCTGAATACCAGCCGTGATTAATTCAGCCACGGCACCTGGCGCCCGCCCGCGTCTGTCCGAATCTTCTTTCACCACTACCTGGTCAAAAATCTGGGTGGAGAGTTCGCCTAAAGCGACAAAGTCCTCATCTCGACGATCCCCTGGTGCACCAATGACACCGACGGCTTCGCCGGGCCAATTTTTCACAAAGCTACCCACGGCCTCATAACCCGCAGGGTTGTGGGCATAGTCCACCAGCACATGAAAACGGCCCATATCAAACAAATTCATCCGTCCCGGAATCTGTTGGTCCGAGGCCTTAAAGCTCTTGAGCGCGGCTCGAATAGCTTCTATTTTTACACCTTGCACAAAGCCCACTAAGCTAGCCGCTAACGCATTAGCGATCATAAAGGGGGCTCGTCCGGCCATGGTCACAGGGACATTTTCAGCCTTTTCAATTCGCAGCAGCCAATCTCGCTGCAAAATCGAGAGATAGCCCTTTTCATACACCGCTGCGACCCCACCGTTTTGGACGTGCGATCGCACCAAAGCATTCTCCGCATCCATGGAGAAATAAGCCACCTTGGCTTTCACATGGTCTGCCATGGCAACCACTCGCTCATCGTCGGCATTGAGCACCACATAGCCATTGGCACTGGCAGACTCGGCCACCACGGCTTTGAGCTTAGCTAGCTCATCAATCGTATTGATATCACCGATGCCTAAGTGATCAGCTGCTACGTTCAGCACCACACCGACATCACAACGGTCAAAGGCCAATCCCGAGCGCAGTAAGCCACCCCGCGCGGTCTCTAACACGGCCATCTCAACTGTCGGGTCTTCCAAAATCATCCGAGCACTTTGGGGGCCAGTGGTATCACCTTTTTCGACGAGGTGATCCCCCAGGTAAATACCATCGGTCGTGGTAAAGCCCACCACATCGTACACTTGACGGAAAATGTGGGCCGTTAGCCGAGTCGTCGTCGTTTTGCCGTTGGTCCCTGTGATCGCCACAATCGGAATGCGCGTGGGATCTCCCGGTGGCATCAACATATCTAAAATTGGCCCAGCCACGTTCCTCGGCACCCCTTGGCTCGGAGCTACGTGCATTCTTAAGCCCGGCGCTGCATTGACTTCGACAATGACACCATCAACTTCGCGCATGGGCTTAGAGATATCATCGGTCACAATATCAATCCCGGCCACATCTAGCCCAATCAGGCGCGAGGCCCGCTCCGCAATCCACATCGTTTCGGGATGAATTTCATCAGTTCGATCGATCGCAATCCCGCCCGTGCTTAAGTTAGCCGTTTCCTTGAGGTAGCAAATTTCGCCCTTGTCTAACACCGTATCCAAGGTGTAGCCCTGGGTTTCCATCAATCGTTTAGCGATCACATCCACGGTAATTTGGGTGAGCACATTGTCATGGCCTTCACCCCGCCGAGGATCCTGGTTCACCTGGTCAATGAGTTCTTCTATCGTATCTTTGCCATTACCCGCAACATGGGCAGGCACACGTTCGGCCACGGCCACAACCTTATGGTTAACCACCAGCACCCGGTGATCTCGGCCTTTATAATAGTGCTCTACAATCACGCCAGAAGACACTTCACGGGCCTTATCGTAAGCAATTTCAGCATCTTCCCAATTGCAAATATCGAGCGTAATGCCTCGGCCATGGTTGCCATCTAAGGGCTTAACCACAATGGGATAGCCGCCCAAATAATCCAGCGTGTCTTCCAGCTCCCGCAGCGAATACACCACACTTCCTTTGGGCACTGGGATACCGGCCCCACCAAGCATTTGCTTAGTGCTTTCCTTATCGCAGGCCAGCTCAACGCCTAAGATATTGCTGTGGGCCGTCAGCGAAGATTGGATCCGCTTTTGATGCTTGCCGTAGCCGAACTGTAAAAGGTGACGGACATTGAGTTCCAGCCAAGGAATACCCCGTGCTTCAGCCTCGTATACCAGCGCATCCGTACTCGGTCCCAAAGAAGCCGCCAGTCGGAATTCTGTTAAGTCAGCAAGGTCTTGCGCTAGCTCAGCACTCGGATAGCTGCCCGTTTCAATAATGCTTTCGCACAGCCGTAGTGCGGCCCTAGCTGCGTAGCGTCCAGCCTGCTCATTTTCATATTGAAACACCACCTGATACACACCCGGCGAGGCTGTCTCACGGGTACGCCCAAACCCCACGTCCATACCGGCAAGGGTCTGCAATTCTAGGGCGACGTGTTCCATAATGTGGCCCATCATGGTGCCTTCCTGCACCCGCCTCAAAAAGCCTCCTCGACACCCGGGCGAGCAAAAATGCTCCATCAAGCTCGGCAGTGTCGCAACCAGTCCTTCATAAAACCCTGGAATCGTATTCGAAGGCCGCTCAGCTAAATCCTCTAAATCGAGCCTGGCAACAATGAGTTTTGTATAGCCAATGCTCCAGTAGTTGGGGCCACGAAGCGTTTGGGTTTTGAGGATGTCCATAAACTTTTAGAGGAAATACACCTTTACCGGCTAACCGAATTACAGAGCTTTGGTACAGAACTTATGATTTTTCAGAGAACGTTATCGAAAGGATATCCAGTGAGAGTGTTATGACAAGACGCTATCTAAGCAATTGATGACCGACACTTTTGATGACTTGCGCACTTAATAAATAAAGCTCTACAGCCCCAGCTCCACAAGCCCCAGCTCAAAAGAGCCAACTCTAAAGCACGACTCAAGAGGCTTCCAACAGGCCCTATCAAACTTCAGCATAAAGTGATTTTCACGCCCTACAGATCTATCCAGGGGATGTTGTTATCAGGAAATCTTGACTTTTCAAAGCATGCCCCCGTCCGAGTTAATAAATGACGAAGTGTCCTAAAAACCAGGATTTCAGGAGCTTTTTTGGCGCGATCCCTAACGTAGGGTGTCTCGACAAATTGGATAGCTGCTCAGCAGGTTTACGGTCAGTGGATTTACGGACACCTGAGCAAATGCCTGATGTAGAGATTAAAAGCACTACTCCAATCCTTGAACTCGCTCTCAATTTCTAGAGGCGTTTTTAGAGAACTGCCCGATTTTTATAGTCGTAGCAATCACCCTGATTCAAAATATGGACCTTCAAATTATGAAGGCTTAGTGGCGCATTTTCCTTAACGTGGGCGTAGTTGGTATGGGTCAGCTCACCGGGATCAACGATGGTAATAGAGCCTTTGCCCAATACCTGAAACGTGCCATTGCCTGCCATCGCTATACAGGTATCCTCGTCGATACCAACGCCTAATTTATCTGAATGAGTTGCGATCGCACTCAGCAAACGCGCCATCCGATTTCGATTGTGAAAATGCTGATCCACAAGCAGCTCCGGCACAATGCCCAAGCCCTCTGTTAAGTCTACCAGGGCCTGGTTTGGGGATTCACCACTACTGCCACCAGCAATCATTTTGTCACCCATAATCGCAGCCCCTGCACTGGTTCCAGCGACGACCAAACGGCCTTGCTGAATCCTATCCCGGATCATTTTGATTAAGCGAGTGCCCCCAATCAAATCCCTAAGGCGAAGCTGGTCACCACCGGTGACAAATATGCCCGTGCAGTCATTGAGAATTTCCAACCAACGATCCTCATCGCACTCTTCGCGATGGCGAATGTCGAGTACCTGAACCTGCTTGGCCCCCATTTTGGTGAAAATTTTATAGTATCGGTCACCCACAATGGTCGGCTCACGCGAAGCGGCTGGGATGATACCAATCGTTGCGTTCTCTCCACCCGCACTTTTAAAAAAAGCCGTTAAGATATCGCACCCATTAACCTTATCCTCAGCCCCTCCAATAATCATTACTGGATACTGGGTAGCCATTGCCATAGACTTTTGAGCCAAACGTGATTCCAGTTCCAGCATAAAACTATCCCAGGGATTTAATGAAAGCAATGTACAAATGGTGAGCAAGTTATGGACCAGTTATCTTCTACCAGTCATCTATGGGTTCAGCGGTGAGCACACACCCAAGCCAACGACCCAACTTCCTCAATAAAAGCAAGGTTATCAAGATCCACTGACATGCTTTTGTATCGAATTTAACGAGGGTTTTATTCAGCTACAAAAGGCCCCGAATTGATTTTTTACGGCGTTACCAGGCACTCAAAGAGACTATGTAACGGACTTTTTGTAGGCTACACAGCAAGCACTACAATAGGGATAGAGTCAGGTTTTTACGCAAGCGCAAATAGCCCGCAAAATAGCCATGAGCCAAGCAGACCTCCAAAAATCATTAGACGCTCTCCACGCAGAAATTGGGAAGCTCGAAACCCCGGATGCGGCCGCTAAAGACAAGCTGCTAGCCCTGATTAATGACGTGGAAAAGCAAGTGCAGAATCCCGATGGTTCGGAGCACGCCAAAGTCGCTTCACAAAAGCTCCCTGACCTCATCGAACAGTTTGAAGCTGACCACCCCAAAGTGACCGATACGCTCGGGCAGCTCCTCAATACGCTCAGTGGCATGGGTATCTAGGATCTCCTTCTCAACTACAGCTCCTTAACAGCCAAAGCTCTGTTCAGTCACAACACGACTCAACCACAACACTTTTTGATGTTTAGCCGTGGCACTGCTTAAATTTTTTGCCGCTGCCACACCAGCAGGGCTGGGTCCGTTTGGGCTGGTAAGGCAGCAGAATGTCGCCGTCGGTATAAAACCACCGCTCGCCTTCTTTTACAAAACGAGATTTTTCATGGAGCTGGGTGAGATCATCGGCACGCTTATTCGACGAGCCAATGTTGGGTAGACTCTGCATAATGCTCAGACGTTTTGGGCGGTAAGCGGCGACAAACTCTACCACACCGGTTTTATCGCTGGGTTTACCCTTTTTCGTGCTCACAATGAGCAAATTCACCCATTGAGTGCTGTTCACACTCTGACGCAACGACGCCCGGTCATCGGGTGTGCGTGATTGTCCATGGTGCGTCTGCAAAAGGTAGTCGATATTACCTTGGCAAAACGCGCTGTATCGCGATCGCATCAAGGCCTCAGCAGTCGGCGCAATGGCTCGCCCGCTCACATAGGGGTGGCAACAGGCTGAAAAAAGCTTTTGGGAACCGCAAAAGCAAGGTTTATCCATCTTCTCTTTTCACGCCTTCTAATTTTTGCCCCAGACTGGTTTGCACTAGCCTTACTTGCCCCAGACTCATTTCCTGTTGCGCAAGAATATTTTCGCCAGATAAGCCCACGTCTACTTCTAGACGCTTTTCTATACTCTCACTAGACGTTTCTCAATAACGCTCAATTGAACTGCAGTTCAGCGCTCTGCGGTTCGGTGTTCTGAAAATTCAGTGTCCTTCTCATCAACGTCATAATCCCATGCAAACAGCGATTAGACTCACGCACTATCCCATGGTAATTGGCGCCAAGCAGGTGACGACCGGCAGCCAAGACCTCATCAATCCCTGCACAGGTGAGATTTTTGCCACGGTGAGTCAGGGCTCTCCAGCCGAGGTTGATCGGGCCGTGGTGCTAGCGAAACAAGCTCAGCAAGAATGGGCCGCTCGTCCCGTGGGAGATCGCGGCGCGACTCTGCTTCAGTTTGCCGATGCGCTAGAAGCTGATGCAGAACGGTTTGCCGAACTCGAAAGCCAAAACACGGGCAAGCCGATCAAGCTCTCCACCCACGGTGATATCTTCGGTGCCATCGATGCCCTGCGCTATTTTGGCTCGATTGTACGCCGCACCGAAGGCGTCGCTGCGGGTGAATACATTCCTGGTTACACCAGCATGGTACGCCGTGAACCGATTGGGGTAGTTGGAGCGATCGCCCCTTGGAACTATCCATTGCTCTTGGCCATTTGGAAAATCGCACCGGCGATCGCAGCGGGCAACGCCGTCATTTTTAAGCCAGCCCCCAACACGCCCATCACCACCATCGAAATGGCCAAAATAGCCCTAACGTGCGATATTCCCGCAGGCCTCATCAACATCATCACTGGTGATGCCGACGTCGGCGAGGCCATTTGCACCCACCCCGACATTGACATGGTGAGTTTTACCGGCAGCACCGCAACCGGTCGCAAGGTCGCCGCCCTTGCCGCCCCCACGGTCAAGCGTGTCACCCTAGAGCTTGGGGGCAAAGCACCTTGCGTCATCTTTGCCGATGCGGACCTAGAAGCCGCCGCCCGAGGGGCGATTACCGGCGCATTTATCAATACCGGGCAAGACTGCTGTGCCGTCACCCGCATTTACGTCCAAAACGAAGCCTTCGATGCGTTCCTCGACACGTTCACAGCCCTCACAAAAAAAATTCGCATGGGCACGCCCCATGCCAGCGCCACGGACATTGGACCATTAATCAGCCAAGCTCAACGGCAGCGGGTAGATCGCTATGTACAAACAGCCAAGCAACAGGGCATCCAGGTTGCCCTCGGCGGAGAGGTGCCCAGCGGACCAGGCTTTTACTATCCACCCACTATTTTGATCGAGCCGCCCCAGTCAGCCCCCTGCATGCAAGAAGAAATTTTCGGCCCCGTCGTGGCCATTTGCCGCTTCACCGATGAAGCCGACGCGATTCGACTGGCCAACGACACCTCCTATGGACTAGCCGGTAGCGTCTGGACCCTCAATGTTCAAAAAGCGATGCGCATGGCCGCAGCCATGGACTGCGGCACCGTCTGGGTCAATGAACATGCAGCCTTTGCCAGTGAAATGCCCCACGGTGGCTTCAAGCAAAGTGGCGTGGGCAAAGACATGTCCCATTATGCGCTAGAGGAATACACCCTCGTTAAAAACGTGATGTTGGATATCTCTGGAGATACCAAAAAAGAGTGGTATTCCATGGTGATGGATGAAGAAATTGGCTAAAATCCGCTAATCCCTCATACTGGCTAGCATTGACGCAACCAGACTGTGGTTAAACAGCCTTTCATTTAGCATCAACCATTCTTGCTAAGGGAAGACTGTCTCTATCCCTAAACCAGAGATTGAGACCATCCATGAGAATCCAAACGCGTCATTCTCGGATACAGAGGCAACGCCTCTCCCCCAGCCCAATGCCAATCGGTTCTCACTGGCTGAGTTTTCTCCAGCAAGGATATTGGCAAGCCGGGTGGAAGAAATTGCTCATAGCCACGGTGTTCACATACTCGTTTGTAGCGCCAGCAGCAGCCCAAACCATCACCACAGACGGAACCCTCTCAACGACCGTCAGCTCTACAGATAATCAAAATTTCACGATCACTGGCGGCAATCGCGCAGGCAATAATCTCTTCCACAGCTTCGATACATTCTCAATCCCCACAGGTGGTTCAGCCGTCTTTGCCAACCCCACTGACATCCTCAATATCATCAGCCGAGTCAGCGGCAAGAGCACCTCTAACATCGATGGCCTGATTCAGGCCAATGGCACCGCCAATCTATTTTTATTCAACCCGACAGGCATTGTCTTTGGCCCCGACGCCCAGCTCAACATTGGGGGCTCATTCCTCGGCTCTACCGCAGAAATCTTACGCTTTGAGGGCGGTGTCGAATTTTCAACCACAGTCTCCAACCCGTTACTGAGCATCTCCGCACCCACTGGCCTACAGCTCGGATCAGCGTCTAAAGGGATCGACGTCAATGACAGCGGCTACCGTATTTTAGCTGGCTTCCCCTTGCGGCTAGATAGCTCATCGAGCCTCCAGATCAAACCGGGCAACACACTTGCCTTAGTCGGTAGCGAAATCACCTTACAAAGTGGAGCCCTTGCAGCACCCGGTGGACGGGTCGAACTCGGCAGTGTGCAATCAGGGACCGTTTCCTTAGCAACCGATAGCACCACGAATCAATGGTCACTCGGCTATGACAATGTGCAAACCTTTGGGAACCTGACGCTATCCGATCAGTCTTTGCTCAATACCAGTGACCTTTTATTCGGACCCACAGGTCCCATGACCTTTGGCCCCATTGCCTTTGGGTCTCAAGGCGGTAGTATTCAGCTCCAGGGGCATCGCGTATCTCTACAAGGGGGGTCAACCGCACTGGTTCAAAACTTCGGGAGCAGCCGCACGTTTGGCAACATTCTCATTAGAGCCAGTGAAGCCATTGACCTTGAAGGGACAATCAGTGAAACCATTCAAATCGCAGGGCAAGACACCAACCAAGAGGTTGGATCAGGTTTTGCAACCACCAGCATTGGCCCAGGAGAAGGGGGGGACATTGCTCTGGTCGCCCCGCAGTTACGGTTAGTAGGCGGAGGCTCTATTCTTACCGAGACGTTTGGACCTGCCACCAGTGATGATATCTCACTCGCTGTGTCCGACGCTATTCGATTTGACCTAGAAAGGGCTGATCAGACGGATTCCGGTACTGTTTTCTCAATCTCCTATGGGTCCGGTGCCGCCGGAGATATCGATGTATCAACCGGGCAATTGGTGATCGTAGATGATGGAATCTCCTCTCAAAATCTTGGCCTTGGTCCCGGTGGAACGGTGGATGTCCGCGCTGATGCCGTGACGCTGACAAACGGTGGCAACCTTGCCTCTGCCACGCTAGGGCCAGGCGCAGGCGGCAATGTGTTCGTAGAGGCCAACGACATCAACGTCATCGGTGTAGACCCCAGCACTTTCTTTCCTACCACCATTACCGTCGCCACAACCAACTCAGGCCATGCTGGTAATTTAACCATCCTCACCCAGCAACTGAATTTACAAGCCGGGGGGCGTATCGATGCTTCTACCTTTGCAAGCGGTAGTGCCGGAACCGTGGATATAACCGCCACTGACTCGGTGATAGTCAACGGCACGGTTCCCGGATCTATCAATCCGAGTCTGATTATTTCCTCAGCCAATGAGATAGATCCAGCCCTTCGGGCTTTCTTTGAATCGCAACAGATTTTTGTCCCCACAGTGCCCGAAGGTGACTCTGGCGATGTGACGATTACAACACCCAGGCTGAGTGTCAGTGATAACGCTCAAGTCACGGTCAGGAATGATGGGTTTGGCGATGCCGGGCTCGTGACGGTCAATGCCGACTCTGTTATTCTCACAGACAATGCTGCACTTAGTGCATCCACGCGACAGGGCAGCGGGGGTAATATTCAGCTCAATCTACGGGAGAGCTTACTACTTCGCCAAGGTAGTAAGCTTTCGGCAGAAGCCGGGGGCATCGGAAATGGCGGCAACATTACGCTCAATGCATCTGCCCTCGTAGCCTTAGATAATAGCGATATTATTGCCAATGCCTTTCAAGGAAGCGGTGGCAATATTCAAATCAACGCCCAAAGCATTCTAGGGACTCAATTTCGAGAACAGCTAACCCCAGAGAGTGACATTACCGCCAGCTCTGAATTTAGGCTAAGCGGCGTGGTTGCCGTCACCAGTCCAGATATTGCCCCCGGCGCTGGCATCGTCAGATTGCCTGAGAATGTGGCCGATGCCAGTGGGCAGATTGTCGCGGGCTGTGCTTCCGGACAAGGCAGCCAGTTTATCGCCACAGGCCATGGGGGCTTAGCGCCTAACCCCACCCGGCAAACAGCAGCCTATCGTCTGTGGAATGATGTGCGATCGCCCTTTGAACCAGCACCAACCTCAGCGTCACTATCAGCGCCAAAGCCAGCCAGCACAGCAACGTTTACAGAACCTCAGCTAACAGAACCACAACTGACAGAAACTCAGCTCACGGGCATTCAATTCACAGAAGCAAGTACTTGGTCCCACAACAGTCAGGGCAACATTACACTGATTGCCCTGACAGAACACCAATCACGAGGGGCCGACACACCGCCGACCTGCCTCAGCAATTCCATGGCCCAGGCCTTGTAGATGCATCAACCTTACATAGCAGTGATTGATATTCAGTTGCTGATTTTATTCAATTGCTCTGGCTCCCATCAAGGCTCAGTAAACCGGGTCCATTGGAAATCGTCATCAACAAGCCACCAATCAGGGACAGATTTTTTAAGAATCCAGTCAAATCGGTTCCAGGGGGATGGAAAAACAACGACGCGGGGATTAAAAAGAGAATCAATAACAGAGCACCTATTTTTGTTTTGTAACCCAATAGCAAAGACACAGCGCCTAAGAGCAAAAATGCAATCGTTAGGACCGCTAGAACAGGTGCAGCAGGGAGTCCCTTTGTGGCAATCACCTGTACAAACTGTTGAAACCCAGTGAGATGATTAAACCCTGCGTGTAAAAAAATGAGTGACAAACAAATGCGCGCAGCCAACGGTAAATAAGTCATAAGACGTAGTCGAGCCTCAAAGCGGGTAGATTCAAACGGGCAGATTCAAAGCGGGTAGATTCAAGCAATGTAATAGACAATGCAATTCTATCGACTTCTAACGGAAGCATATGCTAACGGGCGTACCCCATAGAAAAATTCACTGCTAAAATGAAGTCACTTGCCACCTAGTACTTATGTCCCAGTCTGTCCCTGAGTTATCTGCTGAAGCGATCCCAGAGGTATTGCCCGGCATCGAACTGAGCCAGCAACAGTGGCAGGCACTACAGGCACTGGAGGAGTTTGTCCACAGTGACGAAAAAATATACCTGCTCACGGGCTATGCAGGCACTGGGAAAACGACCCTGCTACAAGCACTCATCACCCGGCTACAGCAGCAGTACGATGGCAGGCCCATTGCACTGACGGCCCTTAGCAATAAGGCCACCAAAGTATTGCAAGTCATGGCCTACCGCTGGGGTTGCGAGGTCGATTGTATGACCTGCTGCAAGCTACTGGGTCTCAAGCCTGTGATTGATAAGGAAACGGGCGGGCAAAAGTTTGAACCGGATCGCGATCGCAAAAATCTCACTACCGAATATGACTTGGTTGTCGTAGACGAATGCTCCATGATCAACCAGGAAATGTGGACACTCCTGGTGAATTCCGTCTCTAACTTCACCGACAGCACCCAGCTCTTGTTTGTGGGCGACTCTGCACAGTTGCCCCCTGTGGGCGAAACCGCAGCCCCCTGCTTCGATCAAATCTTTCAACGCAGCGACCTCACCGAAGTCATCCGCTACGGCGGCGCCATTGGGCTCCTTGCAGAAGACATCCGCACCAACCTGGAACGGCCCGCCATGCCCAGGGCTAGCAACGATTACAACGACACCCACACCGAGGGCATTTTCACCATACCCCAACCCCAGTGGGAAAAGCTTATGCTCCGCGCCTTTCAAAGCGATGCCTATGAGAAAAACCCTGACCAGGTACGCGTACTCGCCTACACCAATGCCAGGGTGAACTATCTCAACAATAAAATTCGCGCGGCCATCTATGGCGATAAAGCCGCTCGATTTGTCTCCGGCGAACGCCTCATTGCCAAGAACGTATGCATGGGCAAAGAGCGCATCCTACTGCAAACCTCAGAAGAGTGTTTGGTGATGGAAGCCTACCTCACTCGCTTTGAAGGCTGGCTCGTGTGGGAATTAGAGATTGTCACCGAAGAACATCAAGAGAGAAAACTTCGCATTCTCCACGAAGATGAACAACAACGATTCAAAATGTTGCTCTCAGACTACTCAGAGAAAAAACAATGGATGGCTTTTTGGGACTACAAACAACTTTTTCACGACGTTAGCTACGCTTACGCTCTCACCGTACACAAAAGTCAGGGGTCAACCTTTCAAGATGTCTTTGTAGACGTTCCCAATCTGATGCTTAATCGCAAGGTAACCGAGCGCAACCAACTCTATTACGTGGCCTTCACCCGCGCCGCCAAGCGATTATTTTTATGCCAGTAATATTAAGAGAGCACTATTCTGGCGTCCCTATTGGGCTACATAACTCTACTAGGGTGCCCTCTATCGCCCTCACATAGGCAACCGTTTGTCCCCAAGGCTTCTCTGTAGGCGGTGCGACAGCGAGTGCGCCCGCTGTCACAGCCTTCTCATAATCGGCAGCGACATCCTCACTCACCAACGCCAGTTCCATCCCAAAAGGCATCCTTTCAACAGAAGACTTTTCATATGCCCCTTGCAAGTTCATCTCCCCCAAACTATGGGAAGCAAAGCCTAATACGGTCTCTCCTGTCTTCAGTTCACCATAGTCAACCACACCGTTCTCTTCATACACCATCTTGGTTTCAAACCCAAAAGCCTCAATGTAAAACGCCATCGTCGTTTTCACATCTTCTACATAAACAATCACATAGCCCAGTTTCATAATCTCTTTACCTTTATGCTCAATCTCTTATAGGCCCATTCCCCTTTTGTTATAGGTGATCCACAAGAGTCAAGCACGCCCATATTTCGTTTCTTAAAGCAGGCCCTACGAGGTTAAAAAAGCCAGGCTACCTTGATGGGGTTGTTGCTAACCTTCTCCCCCCTATGACTACTGTTGCAATTATTTATTTTTCAAGCACCGGCAACACCAAGCTAATGGCAGAAGCCATCGCTGAGGGTGTTGGCACCATCGGCGATACCACCGCTCAAGTGTTCAGAATTACTGGAGAACACATCACCGCTGGCCGTTGGCAAGATGAGGCCGTTATCGAGGCGCTCAATAGTGCCGATGCTATTGTCATCGGCACACCCACTTATATGGGTGGCATTGCCGCACAGCTCAAGGCCTTTATCGATGCTGCTGGTGCCATCTGGATGAGCCAAGGCTGGAAAAATAAGCTAGCTGGCGGATTTACCCACTCGGGCAGTCCTAGTGGTGATAAGCAGGGAACCTTGCTATATCTCGCCACCAACGCCGCCCAGCACGGCATGATTTGGGTCGGAGCGGGCGAAATGTCTAATCCTGAAGAGGGCATTAACCGAGTAGGTTCATTCCTCGGCACCATGGGCTATGGCAGCGACGCAGGCAAGGTTGATCCTGGCGATATTAAGTCATCCCATTTGTACGGACAACGCATCGCCAAAGCCACCCATGCCTGGTCAGCTGACCAGCTATAACGCTGATCGGCTATAAAGCCATGGGTCCAGAAAAACGGATCCAGAAAAACGGATCCAGAAAAGCTATGGATCAGGCATCCATAACCGGAAATACTGGCTGGTGATAAATAGAAGGTCTAAGGCTTTGATCAGCGCGCTTCAGGGCTTCTAAACGACTGGCCAGTATATTCTCCGGGGGTAACCTGTCTAATACTTCTAAAGCTGCTAGGCGCTGCTGCACAAGGCCCTTGGCCCCCACAATAAACACAGGTCGCCTTTGGGCGCAGGCTTCTCGCACCATATTTTCAATCGCTAAAGACGCTGTGACCCCCAGTCTTGGCACATCAGCCAAGTCCAGTACTAATACCTCAAACTTGTTCACAATGGTCATGCGCTGGGAGATCGTTTTGGCAGCTCCAAAGCTCATCGGGCCACTCAAGCGAAACAGCAAAACTCGCCCTTGAACCAGCGACAGTAAGGTTCGTTCTTCATCCGTTAGGGTCTCATCAGCGGGGCTAACAATTGTCTGAACATGCTCCTTTTGTTCATCGGTTAAACTCTTTATTGTCAATAAATTAGCGATGAACGCCCCTGCTGCAACCGCCGTGATCAAATCCACAAAAACGGTTAAAAGCAAAACGAGATACATCAGTCCGGCAGCTTTTAAAGAAACTCGATGCGCCCGCTTCAAAAAGCTCCAATCGATAATATCAATACCAACCTTTATCAAAATGCCTGCGAGCACCGCCAACGGAATTCTTTCGGTGATGGGGCCAGCACCGAGCATCACCGTCAGCAGCAGCATCGCATGGACAATGCCAGAGAGCGGCGTTTTACCGCCTGATTTAACGTTAATCACTGTTCGCATGGTCGCTCCAGCCCCTGGCAAACCACCAATGAGACCCGACACCATGTTGCCAATCCCCTGACCAATCAGCTCCCGATCAGAGTCGTGCTGGGTACGGGTAATGTTATCGGCCACTAAAGACGTCAATAGCGAGTCAATCGCGCCCAAGGCTGCCAAAACTAGGCCGTAGCCCAGCATATCCTTCAGCGCTACGCGATCAAAGATGGGCAGTTGGAAGTGGGGTAGCCCCCGAGGGATCGTACCAATCAGAGGCACTGCATCCTTCACGAACAACAAAGACACGCAGGTCCCCACCACCAGAGCCACTAAGGGGGCAGGGAGAATGCGATTTAGCCGTTTAGGCATACCAAAGACAATGGCGAGCGTTAGCATCCCTAGGCCAACCGCCAAGGGATTGGCCTGGGCCAACACATTAGGCAGCTCAGCAAGAGAGTTCGTCACGCTCGCAGAACCCGCGACCCCACAAAAAGGCGCTATCTGTAGCACCAAAATAATTACCCCGACCCCTGACATAAAGCCAGAAATCACCGTATAGGGCATCAGCGTGATGTATTCGCCCAGGTGTAACAGTCCAAAAATAATTTGGAACAACCCGCCCAGCATCACCACGGTAAAGGCCAGGGCAGCCCCTGTGTCTGGATATTTTGCAATGAGGCCCGTAAAAACGGTGGCCATCACGACCGTCATTGGGCCTGTAGGTCCAGAAATTTGAGACGGTGTGCCGCCAAAGAGTGCGGCAAAAAAGCCAATGGCGATCGCACCATAGAGTCCAGCGATCGCACCGGCACCCGACGAAACGCCAAAGGCTAAAGCCAGTGGCAACGCCACAATCGCCGCCGTTAGGCCGCCGAAAACATCACCTCGTAAATTACGGAGGTGTAATCCATTAATCTTGATCTTAGAAACCATGGATTAAACCCTGAATAATCCATCCCGATGGTAAACGGAAACGGCTGATCCCCAAATTCAGGTCTTCATCACACCACAACACAAGGAAAAACAAGGCAAAAATAGGACAACACATAAAAACAGCCTAATACGACAGCCTCCAGAGCCTTATGACTAGGTAATTCAGCAGAAAAAACAGGTGTTTTTTCAAACATTCTTAATGGTTTGCACCAAAGCAATGAAGTCTTAATGAGCTCGGTATCAAAACACACCCTACCGATCACACCCCACCTATAAATCATCGTATATTGGCTTACGCCATGCGCAGCTAACCACGACGTTTATAGTCACGAATCATCATGCTCAAAAACATACGCAGACTCTGGCGATATACCGCTCTGTTGCTGATTACCCTCAGCTTATGCGTGGCTTGTAATTCGTCATCTAATAAAGAATCTGCGAATGGCAAGCCTTTAGTCGTCGGCAATTCCCCTTGGCCCGGCTTTGTAGCCCAGTTTGTTGCGGAAGACCAAGGCTATTACGAAGAAGAAGGCGTCACCATAGAAGAAAAATTCTTTCAGGTCTCGACAGATGTGAATACAGCCCTGATGGGCGACAAGCTAGATTTAGCGTGGACAGGCGTCCCTGACATGTTAGCCATGGCCAATAACAAAACCACAAGTCTTAAGCTCATCGCCGTCTCCGATTATTCCAATGGTGCCGATGGCATTTTGGCCAAAGATATCAACAAGCCAGAAGATTTGCTGGGCAAAACCATTGCCTGGGAAGAGCTCCCCCTACAAGCTCTACTGCTGCAATCCTTCTTAGCAGGCACTGACATCACCTTCGATGATCTCGACTTGCAAGTAATGCCCGCGGCCGAGGCTGCAACCGCGTTTGCCACCAACCGAGTAGATGTCGCCATCACTTTCGAGCCTTGGCTGTCCACCGCCGTTAAAGAAGGCAAAGGCAATGTTGTCTTCACCTCAGAAGACACTAATCTGATTGCAGGAGGGTTGGTCGGCAAAGAGGTGGTCATAAACGAACGCCGCAATGAGCTAGCAGCCTACTTCAGAGCCCTTGAAAAAGGATTCCAATTTTATGAAAGCAATCCTGAAGAAGCCTTAGCGATTGTAGCGAGCAAGCTCGAGTTAGACTCTGAAGAGCTACCGCCGATTATGGAAAAAGTCCGTCTTTTCAAGCCTTCCGAGCATCAAAGCATAGTCTTTAATACCGGCGATTCACTCAACATTATTGAGAGTATTGATTTTGCAGCTGAGGTTGGCAAAAAGATGGGTGTTGTTGAACCTTCGGTAGATCCGAGAAAACTTTATGATGCCTCCTACACCCAGAGCATCGCTGAGAAAAAATAATCAGCAACACAATCTACAGTTCAGTTATAGAGCAGCACCTAGACAACTCCTAAGATCTGTTGGATTCGAGACACCAAGAGATGTCTCGAATCCAACAGATCTTTATTTTTTCTTACTTTTTCCAGAGGAAAGTCATCAGCCAGATCAGCCAGCAAACCAGAGAGCAACAGAATTACATCTGGTTTATCACTTGAGCGATCGCATCCACCGCCTCATCAATCTGCCCCTGAGAAACCATCAGATTCGTCACGGCACGAATTTGATGAGGCCCGGTTGCCAGCACAGCGACCCCTTTTTGGGCTAGGGCATCTGCCACCGCTTCAGCAGAGTAAGCGCCCACCAGCTTAAAGTTAACAAGGTTGGTTTCTACCCCAGCTACATTTATCTCAATGCCTTGCATACCTTGCAATCCCTTGGCTAATCGCTGGGCATTGTCATGGTCTTCAGCTAGGCGATCGCGATGATGCTTAAGCGCATAATGGGCACCCGCCGCAATCATGCCGGCCTGCCGCATCCCACCACCAAACATTTTCCGAAACCTCCGAGCCTTAGCCATCTGCTCAGCAGTTCCGACCAACGCAGAGCCCACAGGAGCCCCTAAGCCCTTCGAAAAGCACACACTTACCGTGTCAAAAGGGGCTGCATAGTCAGCTTCACTGATACCTGTCGCCACACAAGCATTCCAAAACCTGGCACCGTCCATATGCAAACGTAAGTCGTGCTGTTCACACACCTTGGCAATCTCTTGAATCGTCTCCAAGGGAAAAATTCTGCCGCCGCTACGGTTATGAGTATTTTCCACACAGACCAATCGAGACTGAGGGAAATGGGGATCGGCAGGCCGCAACGCCTGCTCTACGGAAACCGCAGAAAAAACACCACCCTTGCCCGAGAGTAAACGGCAGCTAACACCCGAGAGCGCCGCCGGGCCACCCCCTTCGTAGTAGTAAATGTGAGACTCGGCCTCTAACAATATCTCATCACCGGGCTGGGTGTGCGATCGCAACGCCACCTGATTGGTCATGGTGCCAGATGGCATATACACCGCTGCCTCTTTGTCCAATAGCTCGGCCACATAAGCCTCTAGGGCATTCACACTCGGATCATCCCCCAGCACATCATCGCCCACGGGCGCTTGTATCATCGCCTGCCTCATATCAGAGGAGGGCTGAGTTACCGTATCGCTTCGCAAATCAATCATAAAAAGCCGTCTTTAGTATCGGTGGAAATCAAAACTCAAGCAGTCATTACAACTCACAAATAAAGACACTCACAAACTTAGAACAACCCACACGTTCGCAAAGCCCGTTGCTCCCAATCGTTTGTGCCTATATCAATCGCACATCAGTAGATCTACACATAACCATCACCGACAAATAAGCGCCATGGCAAATAGCGCCGGTCTGGGACATATCAAGCATTGTTGTTTTTTATACTTACCCACTGCAACTGGGAACTTTTATACAAGTGCTCGCCGCCAAATATTCTCGCCACTCGCTAATAGTCAGTCATCCCGGATTTGCGCATCGCTATGAGTCTACTGTTCAGCACCCATCCTAACGCCCATCGCATGTTACAGCGGATGCGGAAGGAAATTAGGATCACGTTCA
Organism: Cyanobacteria bacterium P01_F01_bin.53; assembly: GCA_039186165.1. Lineage (GTDB taxonomy): Bacteria > Cyanobacteriota > Cyanobacteriia > Phormidesmidales > Phormidesmidaceae > Phormidesmis. Next base: position 21,717 of record JBCDAG010000005.1, on the reverse strand, counting down.
CACCCACACAAATCCAAGCGATCGAAATTGCCCTGGTTCCTCGGACTCATGTCATCGATATTCGGCTAGCACTGCCACTTCTCGGTAAAGGTGCGTACTTCGTCTGCCTAGCAGGCCCAAACCGACGCAATCCAAATCGACCACCCACCTCACCAATGCGCGACCCCGCAATGGTACAAGCAGCCCTCAAGAACACCATTAACATCAGTCATTCAGTGAATAATAGCCCCAACACCCACCGCATGCTGCAAAGGATGCCCCAAGAAATTAGTGCCAGCTTTACGCCCCTTCAAATTCGGGCGATAGAAGCGGCCCTAGTGCCCCGCTCTCACCTAATAGACATCCGGTTATCACTGCCCTTTCTGGGTAAGGGTGCCTACCTGGTATTTGCAGCTGGACCAAACCGACGCGCACACTACCGCAACCTCCAAAATGGCAATCCCTTCGTTATGCCAGCGGTCTGTGCCAGCATCCTGGTGAGTGCGCTGTCCATTCTTGGACTGGTTCACCTTAGGAGTAGCAAGTTGCTCAAAGAGCCTGATCCTGTCTTTGCTCAAGGAGAAGAGTTCCACCCGACGGTTGTCCCCTGGAAAAAGACCAAAGAAGAGTGTGAATCAAGCGGTCGCCAATGGACAGATGACAAATGCTATGACGATGTTTGGGATCCTAATTTTTAATAGGTGCAAGCGTTATAGGCTCTAACCATCACATCCGTATATTCACCCCCTCTACTGATCCGTATATTTCCCTCTTTAAGAAGACTTCGTAAAACTCTCGTTAGTCTCGTTCTGGGAAGCACTTAGGTACGCACACGCTCTACCAATCAGGGAAAACTAGAGTCACTGCCATAGCGCCCAACACCATGAACCCCATCGTGCATCCCCAAATTCAACGAACCTTGGCCGCCATTGTGGTAACAGATGCGGTCGGCTTTAGTAAGCACATGTCGCAGGACGAAGACAGGGCGTTGGCCATCATCAATCGCGACCTTCGGCTCATTGGCGAACTCTGTGATTTCTTTGAAGGTCAAATTCTTAAAACGGTTGGAGACGGTGTACTGATGTATTTCGTGAGCGCGGTGCAAGCAGCAGCCTGCGCCGTTGAAATGCAAAAGACCTTTGCAGGGTTCGCCAAAACGGGACAAGAGAATGACCACTTTACCCACCGCGTGGGGGTTCACCTCGGCGATATTTTCTTCAATCAGCAAGACATGATGGGCACCGGCGTCAATATCGCTGCTCGGCTAGAGTCCGAGGCTAATCCTGGTGGAATCTGCATGTCGCAAGTGGTGTACGATGTTGTCAAGTCGCGCCTGGATTTGGACGCGAGTTATATTGGCGAGCTCTCACTCAAAAACATTGATGAAGCGATCGCGGCCTATCATGTGTGGCCTGTGGGCATGCGCCCGGAGGAAACAACAGAGGGTAATACCGAAGCGATTGCCCCGTTAATCATTACCCCTCTGAATGTAGCCCTACAAACACTCTCAGAGCATCCCAACAGTCGTCGGATTAAAAAATTGCTGTACGGCACCCACAAAGCCGTGTGGGAAAACGACCCCAACATTCTAGAAAGTGTTCCGCTCAAAATGCTGCTAGAGTCTCTGACTGACCGGAACCCAACCATTCAAGAGTGTCACCAAAGTCTTTACCAAATCGTGGGAACGCTCAACCGACAGGAAGAGTACAGCCAAGTTGCTGAGGTCATTTTAGACAGTCTCGAACAGTTTTATACGCTCCCAACCCAAACAACCGCTGAAACGAGTGAGGACGGTGAACCCTCGGGCATTTTAGAAACGCCCAGACATGCATTATATCAAGATATTGCTGACCGGTTAGATCAATCCAGCGAGGTTATTCGCTTGAGAAAGATGCTGTACTGCCTGTGCTACGACAGCTGGGAAAATGACAGTGGCTGCATTCTTAAAATCAAAACCATCACGCTCATCGAAACGCTCTATCAACAAATAACCACCATACAGGGTCTCCAAAATCGACTGCGTGCCATTTTGTTGCGTCTCAATCGCAAGGCAAAATATGCCCCCATCGCAGATACGATTTTCAAAGAGTGTCAGGTTCTGTACCCTGAGGGTAACAGCCAAATTTCGATGCCAGGCTCTCCAGACTCGATTGCGCTCGACGATACCACCTCAGATAATACCAAAATCAATTTGCGAAAAAAGTCGACCAAGCGATGGGTAACCGATAATCAAAATATGAAGTCTCCCATGGTCTCTTCCGTGTTGATTCGCTCTGCCGCCTTTGGCAACTAAGCAAAACAAGGGCAGCATACAACCTACGATTGTGCATTTAGAGATCAGTGCCAATCGCTGAGAATAACAAACCGGCCATCCGATAGAATAGCTAACTAAAGCCGTTATCTCAGCGGTTAGCAACACTGCAACAAGGTTGGCGCATGGGCACTCCGACAGTTTTTATCGACGGCGAAGCAGGCACAACGGGTCTGCAAATTTATCAGCGCCTAGCTGGACGCACAGATTTAGAAATTATTAGCATCACGCCCGAAAAGCGCAAAGACGCCACCGAGCGGGCCAAATTTCTGAATGAGGCTGATGTCTCCATCCTATGCCTGCCAGATGATGCCGCGAGAGAAGCCGTTAGCTGGGTCAGCAATCCTAACGCCAGGGTGCTCGATGCCAGTACGGCCCATCGCACCGCTGAAGACTGGGCCTATGGGTTTGCTGAACTCACAGAAAATCAGCGTGATCGCATTGCGAACTCCACTCGAGTCAGTAATCCAGGCTGCTATCCTACTGGTTTTTTGGCTGTGGTGGCTCCGTTGGTAGGCGCAGGGCTCTTGCCAGCCGATTTACCGATTACGGTCAATGCGATTTCTGGATACACGGGCGGCGGCAAAAAGATGATTGCCCAGTATGAGAACTTTCACGCCCAAGATCCCACCGGAGAATCTGCTGAACCTTACAGTCCCTACGGTCTTAAGTTTGGGCACAAGCATGTCAAGGAAATGAAAAAGTACTCGGGGCTCAGCCATGCACCGCTCTTTGTTCCCTCAGTGGGGGATTTTGCCCAGGGTATGGTAGTACAGGTCCCCTTACCGTTGTGGAGTTTACAAACTCCACCGACGGGTGAGCAACTGCATGCGGCACTCACTGAGCACTATGGCACAGAAACCTTTGTACAAGTGACGCCCTATGATGATGCTCAACAGCTTCGCAATGGCAACTTTTTAGAGGCCAAAAATGCGAACCAGACTAATGAGGTACAGCTGTTTGTATTTGCCAATGATGAAACTCAAGAAGCCCTACTGGTAGCTCGGCTAGATAATTTGGGGAAAGGGGCTTCTGGCGCCGCTGTGCAAAATCTCAATATTATGTTGGGATTGCCTGAAAATGCAGGGCTCTCGTAGCGATTAATCTCAGGCCATTAACATCAGAGCATTAACATCAGACCTGTCCTGATTAGGAACACAACCTCTGCTTAAAAAGCAGCAAAGGCACTGACGGTGAGTGATCGCACATCAGCATGGTTCATGATGAAGGAATGAACGGCAGCGACTTGAACAATCTCGTCGTCTGGCTTCATTTTGACTTCTTTAACCGCCACAATCAGATCGTTGGCCTCATCATTAAAGGGACTCAATGTCCCGTTTGCACCGACGGTGCCAGCGATGATTGTATAGGGACAAGTGAGGACAGGAAGCTGAGCATAGAAGTCTTCGCTGGCTAGGTTATCGCCACTTTGCCCAGCGAACCAACGAAAAGGCAATAGGCGATGGGCCAAGCGCCCTGCCAGTGGTGACTGATTGGGCGGTGCCAACATCACCACATGGGCAGGTAATGGGAAATCGACCTGTGCTAGCGCGGCACGGGTGAGGATACCCCCCATAGAATGACTGACGATGCCATAATGGCCTTGTTTGGAAAGCTCATGAAGGCGATCGCGCAAGCGAGCCGCAATCTCATCAAACGACTGCAACAGCGTTACATAACCAAAGACCTGTGGCATATGCCCCGCATCGCGTAGGGTACGGCCTAAGCTCCACATCGATAGAGGTGTACGGCCCAGGCCATGGATTAAAAGGATGTTCATGAGGCAGTGCTTTCTAGAACAGGATTTATTGACTATGTAGAAACTGTAGAAAGCTACAAAACGGATCTACAACTCTCTTTTCATCACCACAAAGTGCAGCTGACATCGACTACGAGGGCGACTAACAGACTCCAACGTCCAACCGTCCGTGGCCATATCGTCATAAAACTGCTCGATGGTTCGATAACCTTCCAACCGACGGCCTTCCCAATAGAGGGATAGCAGTGGGCTGATGCTATCTGAGACGCTTACACAATCTGAAGCACCCTTACGATAGGTTAGTCTTTCCTGCACAGAATCATCCAGTTCATACCGAATGTTTAAAGACTGGCTCATGCTTGCAGCAGGCGCTATCTCCAAAGGCTTAAATGCTGGCGGCTTAAACGCCGGATTAGGAGCTGTAGGCGGTGACGCTAACTGATGATGAACCATCAGCGACTGAGGTGGGGGAGAAATAGGAGGTAGGGCTAAGGGCATCGGTAGAGCATTATGTATAAGGGCATAAATAGAGGCATCACTGCCATCTATGGGTGACACCCTCAGAAAATCGAGCCGGAACATCGAACCAGAACATCAAGTTGAATCTGGCGATACATCTGACGATAAAGCCACTGAGAGAGCCAACAAACACCGATTCAAAAACGGTAACGGCCTACGCAATGGAAATGACAGCGTGTTCTTATGAAGATAGTTCTGAACACCGTGTGGTTATTCACCCAGGCTAATAATAGAAAGATGCCGTAGTGAGCACATTCACCTAAGCGGTATGAATACTTGCCAAATTCAGCAATGTGAGCGGCCGAATTCAGCCAGGATTAAAATGACAGCGAACCCCATGTCAACAACGCTCTGGAAACAACGTTCTGGGAACAACGACCGAGGGAATCAACGACGTGCGTCAGGAAAGGTGCTAAGGAAAAAGAAAGGTGCTAAGCGTTAGAGTAAAAGATGAGCACAGTGCATAATTTAACTGCGCACAGCAATAGTCTCTGAGCGATGTAAGGCTTCAAAGCAGGAAGGTTGTCGATGGTTCAAGTTAAAGTCACAGGTAACGCAGAGCAGTTAAATCCCGTAAAGGCAAAGCTCTCTGACGTTATTCACAGTTGCCTACAAGACGCAATTGGCACGCCGGGGAACAAACGGTTCCAGCGATTCTTCCCAATGGATCCAGAAGATTTCTACTACCCTGAAGATCGCTCAAGTCGGTACACCATCATTGAAATCACAATGTTTGAAGGGCGATCAATCCCTGCGAAAAAGAAGTTGATAAAACTACTCTTTGAGCGAATTAATCAACAACTAGGCATTGCCGTAGAAGACGTTGAGATTGCGATGTTTGAGCTGCCCAAACACAATTGGGGAATTCGTGGTATTCCTGGGGATGAGCTGGTGCTCAATTATGTTGTTGAAGCTTAAGTGTATTGTTAAAACTTAAGCCAAACGATTACGTTGTTGGCTCCAGCGTTCCCAGAAAAATCCTGTTGTGGTTGCCACTTGGGAGAGAAAGAACAGAACTGAGACAAACAGAGGCGATCGCGTCAGCGCCGATTTCTCCGTTCTGACCTTTTTCTGGGCAAGGGGATAGGTGAGCAAATCGGTATAAAACGTCAACGGTTCTACCTCGATGCGCGCCTCATTACGCTGGGCGCGTACCTGATGGAAGCAAAAGGCCCCGCGCCCATAGCCAAAGTGCTGACGCCAAAACGAGCGCAAAGACAGGGCATGGGCGTGCTGAATCGTGACCGCAGGCGCATAGTGCATAGGATAGCCTGCCTGCTGCCAGCAGTCACAGAGGTTGCGGTCTTCAGCAGCTGCGAGGGGAAAGGAGATATCAAAGCCACCGATGGCCAGAAAGTGCGATCGCGCCATGGCGATATTGTTAGAGGCAAAAAACGTTCCCTGAGCCGCCTCACTGGCCTCATCGTAGTACTCGTACAAATAATCAATCAGCGCCTGCGACGCTGTTGAATACACATTGTTTGGCAGCGCATTCAGCGTGCGGCCACCCACCATCGCATCGGGATGGGCTTGCAGGGCCGTGGCAAATTGCTTCAACCAGTCAGTTGCTGGCATGCAGTCATCATCGGTAAAGGCAATATAGTCTCCGCTGGCACGCTGAGCACCTGCGTTGCGAGCAGCAGCTGGACCAGCATTAGCCTGACGAAGCAACACGATCTCGCCACACTCACGACAGCTCTCGACATCTTTTTGAAAGGATGCGACGATGGCATCCAAGGGCTAGCGGCCACCATCGTCAACAATGATGATTTGGAGGCGATCACGCGGATAGTCTAACTCACAAAGGGCACTCAAGCACTTGGCCAACTGCTGAGGCCGATTATAGGTCGGCACCACTACCGAAAAAGAAGGCACCGAAACAGAAGAGAATGACATAGCACTCGATAGACGAAGAGAATGACATAGCACTCGATAGACGAAAAGATTAAAGGGATGAAACGAGCACACCGAAGAGATCATACCGAATCATCAGGCCGATCAGTGGCTCGGTAGCCCAGTAGCCTAGCCTTACAACTTGCTCTTGTACTGGGAAATCTTAAACCATGAACCAGGACCGACTTCCTTTTCAAACTCTTTGATCACCCAGTCACCCGGTTTACCACCACCGCGCTTCGCACTGTCGTAGAGATAGTCCACAATGGCAAGCTGCTCATCCCAGGTAGGCCGTGTCCCAAACAAAGAGCCAAAACACCAGCTCGGATGCGGCTCACGACCACACTGATCGTAAAACGCCCTATCGGCCCAAGTGGGGCTACGATTCGCCTTAAAGGCACGCCTGCGATGGCCATGGTACAGCTCCATCAGCGTGGGCACATCCCGAATTTGCTGTGCTTGAGCATTGGAATAAATTTCGACCATGCTCTCTGTATTAATGGGCCGTTCGCTCACCCACTTGTGGGCACAGTCTGGGCATTTCACAATAAAAGAGAGCACAATCCGACCGCAGGCCGGACAAGGTTTCGTGGGGGGAGCACCGCCACCGCCTGTAGACGCCTGGCGCGTTGGCAACACGTAGTCTTCCACATCTTCAGGAAAACCGAGTCGCTCTAGGTTACCGGCTTGGTCGAGAATAATACCGAATTCTTTACCGGTTTGGGGCGAAATCCGCATGACACGTCCCAGCTGCTGGAAGTGCATGGCGCTGGATTTAGTCGGGCGCAGCATCAGGCCCACCTCCACACTGGGCTCATCGAAACCAATGCTGATCACATTGCAAGAGGTGAGCACCATTAACTCGCCAGTTTTGAGCGCGTGGTATAGCTTTTTGCGATCTTTGATAGAGGTCGTACCATCTACTGTATCGGCAGTGATACCAGCCTTGCGAAACTTTTCGGCCACGTGCTTGGCATGGTCAATATCCACACAAAAGGCAATCGTGCGCTTGCCGTGGCCAATGCGAAACCACTCTTCGATAATTTTATCGACTAGCTCAGTGCGATCGCACGCATTTTTCAGGTCTCTTTCGTCATAATCACCCCGCGCCGTTTTCACCTCTTCTAGGTTCGCCATACTATCTCGCGGCATGCTGTAGTACTTCATCTGTGACAGATAGCCCATATCTTGAAGCACGCGGGGCACGGGCGAGGCAACCAGGGTCTCCAGATAGTCGCCTAGCTGCTCTTTGCCCAATCGCAACGGGGTCGCCGTCATCACCAGGTGGACCGCATCCCTATGAGTGCGCGTCATTACCTTTTTCCCAACCTGGCTAAAAAGGGTGATGTGCCCTTCGTCATAAAACACCACGTCAGCGGGCCAGTTATGCCACCAGCGACGTTTCGCCATGGTTTGAATACTGGCAATTTGAATGGGCGCGTCACGATTTTCTTCCCAGCCTGCCTTAATGAAGCCGCATTGCAGGCCAAAGGCTTTCATTTTCTCGTAGGTTTGGCCCACCAGCACATCTAAGTGCACCAAAAACATCAGCCGCTTGCCCGCATCTTCCGCATGGGCGCAAATCTGGCCGCTAATAATCGTTTTGCCAGCACCGGTACCGGCAATAATGGCCACCCGCTTATGGCCCTCATTCAAGGTGCGATAGAGGTCATTAACCAGATTTACCTGGTAGGGGCGCAGTTGAGGCGGTGGCTGATTTTCAATTGGGGGCTCTGGGGAATCGATGGGGGAATGGTCTTCCTCGGACGACAGCGTGCTCTCTGCGTCTCCCTCAGTCACGCCCATCTCAGTCAATTGTTCAGACATAAGATCAGGCCTCGAAGGCTGATGACATCATCTACCTAGTTCAAATTAACTAGCATCCTATAGCATCTCAGCACGCTAATTTTGCAGCCCGCCTCCAAAAACACAGGTCCCCAAAGCATTGAAATCAGACACCACCAGGGTTTTACCCGCTGATTACCTCAAGCAGGCTACTCACAGTTAATCATCCACGGAATCCCAAATTGATCGACAAGCGTTCCAAACTTTGCCGCCCAAAAGGTTTTTTGAATCGGCATCGTCACGGTACCGCCCTCGGCCAAAGCATTAAAGGAAAGCTCAGCCTCGGCAGGGTCGGCAATAGCAATCATCAGAGAAGTGCCTTTTGCAGATTTATACTGCCCAGGGGCACAATCAGAGCCCATCAACACAAGCTCGCCCAGCTTATACTCACCATGCATCACTTTAGGCCCCCAATCAACAGGGACCTCAGAGGCCATGGGAGAGCCTTCGTAGGGTATGAGAGACTCGATTTTGCCACCCAGAACCTGCTCGTAAAACCTAAATGCAGCCTCACATTGACCGTCAAAAGACAAATACGGACTTACGTTCATAACTTTCTCCTTTAGCACTTTATTAAAGGGGCGCAACAACTGAAAGTTGACACTATAAGGTCGAAATCTAGCTAGTTAGGCCATGATGAACTCATGACGATGAACTCATGACGAACTAGCTATATAGTACATATATACTAATTTCAATAAAGTCGGCACAGGATTGAAATTTATCTTAAGAAAACAGGCGTTAGCTGGCTCACGACTTCCCCTAAAATTGCCTCTAGCGTCTACCATGGCTTATCGAAGGTCCTAGATATCCTCCATACAGCAATCAGTACAGTCAACTAGGACAAAGCGTTCAATCATCCTCACCTCTTGTGAAGCCTTTTGCCTTTAATTAAACCTGGCTCAAATCCCCTTAGCTTTTTGCGATCGCGCCTTTCTCAACGCATCGTGCTATCGGTGTTTGGCAGTATTCTCGCCATTGAAGGGCTCATTCTCATTCCATCGGTGAGCAGGCGCAAGCACGAACTCCTCGATAGCTTGGCCAAGCAATCAACGGCGAGCTTATCCGTGGCCACCGTCGATATTAAGGAAGACGTTAAAGACACCAACCAGGTCGTTTTCCCCGATCAGTTGCTCACCAAGCTGAGTCGGATGGAGGCCATTCCCATGGTGGAGGGTGGGAGCCTTTATGACACCAGCGGCAACCTAGTCGGCACCTTTGGGGAAGCGCCCAAGATGCTCTTTGAGGACTTTTCGAACACCTCCAACCCGACTGACTTTAACCCCAAAACTAACCGCTACGAGACCGCCCAAGAATTTCCCTTCGTCGGCATTCCTTACTGGGTGGTGATCAACCATGACACCACCAGCGTTCGAAAGGAGATTCGGGCCTTCATTTGGCGGATTTTTGGCTTGGTGCTGATTATTTCAGCCGTTGTCACCCTGACGACGATGATTGTGCTGCGCTCTATTCTAATCGACCCTATTTTGGCGCTCTCACAAGATCTCTTGCAGGCACCGGCAGCCTTAAAAGATAGCAACCTGCGAATTCAGCCTGTCGCCTCTGCCCGCTATCAGCATAGAAAAGATGAGCTAGGCGATGTGATCAGCGCCTTTATGCAGATGTTTGAGCGGATTTCTGCGGCGATCGCACAGCGCCAGAAAGCCGAAGATAAGTTGAGAGAAAGCGAAAGCCGCTTTCGGACCCTGGTGGATCAAGCGGCTGAATCCATGGTTGTGCTCGATGAAGAGGCCACCATTGTTAATGTTAACCAGTTTGGCCTGAACTACTTGGGCTACCTGCGCGATGAGTTAGTCGGCAATAGCCTGTTTGATATCAATCCCGTTTTCAAACTCGATAAGTTCAACGCACTGTGGGAAAGACTCCAAACCGGCAAGCCTGTCACCCTTGAGAGTGTTCATCGTCGCAAGGACGGTACGACATTCCCGGTAGAAGTGCGCGTCAGCTTAATTGCCATGGAGGGGGAAAAACGGATTTTGGCGTTAGTGCGAGATATTAGCGATCGCAAGCAGGCCGAAAAAGACCAGGCCCGCCTCGCTGAGATTGGTGAGCTTGCGGCCATGATTGTCCATGAAGTTCGTAATCCCTTTACCACTGTGTACATGGCGCTCTCCACCTTTAAAAGCATGGAGCTACCGCCCAGGGGGCAAATGCGCTTAGCCTTGGCAATGGATGAGTCTGAGCGGCTCAAGCGGTTGCTCAATGAAATTTTGGCCTACTCCAAAGAACAAAAATTGGCGGGAGAAGAAGTTGAGATTAATGAACTCTCGCAGGAGTTGGTGCGATCGCTTCAGGAAATCCCAGCAGCAGAAGAGAAACAGATTCAGCTAGTCAATTCCCCTAAGAAACTGGTTGTAAAGGGCGATCGAGACAAGCTCAAGCAAGTATTCATTAACCTCGTCACCAATGCCTGTGAAGCCATCCCTCCCAAGGAAACTGTCACCTGGGAGCTTCAGCTCACAGAGGAGCAACATCTCAAAGCCCGCATTCACAACGGCGGTGACCCCATTCCGCCAGATGTGCTCCCCAAGCTCACCAAGCCTTTTGTCTCCACCAAATCTAATGGCAACGGACTAGGGCTTGCTATCACCAAGCGAATTATTGAAGCCCATGGTGGCAATTTACGGATTGAATCCAACGAAAAAGAAGGTACTACGGTAACGGTCCTTTTACCCGTCACAGCCTCTTTCACATCTGGCGTCACGGCCTAAAATATTTAGGCAATACTTATTTTCAGCTCAGGGAAAAATCATTCAGTCACAAAAGATTTCTTCCTAAAAATCTGTTGAGAAACATTAGAACAGTCACAAAACAGAAATTCGAAATAGCCACACGGCGACGCTTAGAGGCAAGGATCTTTAAGGCTCTCATATCGCTGCGCGAATACTTATCGAATACTCATTTTTGGCTCAGCCAACCATCATTCAGCCACAGCCAAAGTTGTTCAAAAAGTTGTTCAATCACGCTAACAGCAGCGAAACAACAAAAACTTTAAACAGATCAGACTAAAGTTCACCCAAACCCATGAAAAGTCGTTGATAGGATTTGGGCATATCGCATTTGCCAGCCCCTCCAAACGGGCAATCATCTGAAGTATTTATCCATTGCCCTTTTTGTAAACGCTATATATTCCATGGAACCTATTCGCATTGAAGCTGAAGACTTGGATCTTCAGGGTTATCGAGTCAATGGCAATCCCGATTTTGACTTTATTTCTAACAACAACTTAATTACACTGGCTAACGGCGCATCTAGTGAGACCGGCTTTGCCAGAACTAATTTCCAAGGAGCCAGCGGCACCTACGACATTGTTATCGGCTATTTCGACGAGAATGACGGTATCTCTAACTTCTCTCTCAATATCGATGGCGAAAACATTGATAACTTTCGCTCAGATAGTCTGACCGGTGACCGGTTGCCTTCAGCAAACTCTTTTGCAACTCGTGTTATTTCTAATCAAACCATCGATCAGGGCGACCTAATTGAGCTCATCGGAACAGAAGATAGCAACGGTCGAGAGCCTGCCCGTATTGACTATATTGAATTTTTGCCTACCAGCAGTGGCACAGCCGAAACCACCTCGCCTAACCCTTCACCGAACACTAAAAGCAACAACGATTCTCCCCTAAGAATTCTCTCCCTGGGTGATTCCATTGCCCGAGGAGAAGATGCTACGACGCCTTTGGCTCTGAGCAACGGCTACCGTGACAATCTGCAAAACCTGCTCAGTGCAGCCAATATCGACTTTGATTTTGTGGGGTCTCGCAACCACGGCGATCGCAATGCCTTTGACACCGATCATGAAGGGCATGGCGGCTTCAGAGTCAATCAAATCATCAACAATGTCGAACGATGGCTAGCAGATGCTCCCTCCGACGTTATTTTGCTCAACATCGGCACGAACGATCTTCGCTCTACCAATACGCCTGTAGAAGGCATTATCGGCCAGCTAGGCAATCTCATCAATATCATTACCAACCGTTCACCGCTCACCCAGCTCATCGTATCGTCAGTCCCGCCAGTCACAGCAGCGGCCGCTAATCGCACGGGCGTCAATCCAAATTTTGTCCAGCGTGCCATCGACTTTAACCGTCAACTGCCTGGCCTCGTCAGCCGTGTCGCCTCTCAAGGACGCAACGTCAGCTTCGCTGATGCCTTCGGTAGTCTCAATCCTGCCACCAGCCTGTCACGGGATGGATTCCATCCCAATGAGTTTGGCTACAACCAGAGCGCAGGCATATTTTTTAATGCGATTCAAGCCTTGAGAGGACAGGGGCTGACACCGGGCGCGGAGAATGGTAATCCTGCCAATCCAACAGTGACGAGCAATCCTACTCCAGCTGAGGGTGAGCCTATCCGGATTGAAGCGGAAGATTTGCAGCTGGAAAACTATCGAATTGTAAACGCACCTGACTTCGACTTTATTTCTAATGGGGGCGTTATCACATTAGAAAACGGTGCAACCGGAGAGACAGGATTTGCCAGAACCAATTTCCAAGGCGGCAGTGGCATCTATGACATCATCATCGGCTATTTCGATGAAAACGATGGGGTCGCTAGCTTCTCGCTCAACATTGATGGTGATAGGGTTGATAGCTTTATTGCCGATAGCCAAACCGGTACGCGATTACCCTCTGTTGAGTCTTTAGCCACCCGTGTTATCTCCAACCAAACCATTAATACGGGTGACTTAATTGAACTTATCGGCACAGAAGACGGTAATGAACCAGCCAGAATCGACTATATCGAGTTTGTCGAGAGGGGCAATAACAACGACGGCAATAATAACAACGCTATCCTTGTGAGCAATCCTGCGCCAAGTAACCCTACGTCACAAGATAATGCGCCACAAAACAGTGCGAGCAGTGACACAAATGCGATTACCACCACCCGTATTGAAGCAGAAGACTTACAGCTCGAAAACTACCGAATTGTAAACGCACCTGACTTTGACATTCTTTCTAACGGCGGCGTGATCACGTTAGAAGGGGGCGCGAATAATGAAACAGGATTCGCCAGAACCAACTTTCAGGGAGCAAGCGGCACCTATGACATCCTGATAGGCTACTTCGATGAGAATGATGGGGCTGCGCAGTTTTCCGTCAACGTTGATGGAGAGCGTGTAGACAACTTCATTGCCGATCGGCTGACGGGCACTCGTTTGCCCTCCGCCGAATCTTTCGCCACTCGCGTCATTTCCAATCAGTTTATTGATACCGGTGACGTAGTGGAGCTTATCGGCACGGAGCATGCGAACGAACCTGCCAGAATTGACTACATCGAGTTTATTTCTACAGGAAGTGGCTCATCAGTTGAGGCCGATGCTAGCCGCAACGCATTCAACGCACCGCCTGCTTTACCAGAGATAAACACAGGGATCTAGGCTACCCAAAGTAGGCATACGTTGTGAGAGAAAAGAGGAGGTCGGGTTCAATGTCCGGCCTCCTCTTTCTGTTCGAGAAATTATGCACCAGGGCTGCCCCACAGGTGTCGCAACATCCTTACATCAGCGATCAATTTAATGAGAAACGACGTTCAGTTTCTAAGGCATTCAGTTTCTAAGTGGTCTAATTTCCATAGACTCCAATTTCTAAACTGAAAAGTAAAGGTTCAATCATCTGACCACTTTCCTATACCTCGCCTCGCTCCAAGCCTCTTCCTGAGTCTTGGAGTGTACACACCCCAAGACTCTCAATAGCTATCATCTATTGAGAATAAATAACAAGGGTTCAAAAGCTTCTATAGGATAGGAATATAGCAACTTTGAGGTGCGAAATCACCTATCAATCCAGCATACATAATGTATTTGACTGAGCAACAAGTAACCAGAATATTAATACTACATTACACAAGTACATTTTTACTGTAGTACATTAAAGCTAAAATAATTTTAGCTTTGCGATAGGAAACTCAATGTCTGAAAAAGACGGTCAGCTAAACTTTTCAGCCATCTCGGGTTCTGATGACTGGAGTCCAATTTTTGGGGATAATTTTTTGCCTAAGATAGTCGGCAAAATAATGATAGATCCCCATTATGCGCTGGTTGAATTAGTAGCTAACTGTTGGGATGCAGGATCTGATGTAGTAAAAATTACATGGCCTCTTGCCGAAGGTGACATCTTTTGCATTGAAGATAATGGAACAGGGATGACGAAGCCAGAGCTTCAGCGTCGCTGGCGGAACTTATCGTACGATAGGCGCGAAGAGCAAGGAACCACTGTTTCATTCCCAAATAAAAAGCAGAAAAAACGCATAGCTTTCGGTCAGAATGGCATAGGGAAACACGCTATGTTCTGTTTCTGTGACGAGTACTTTATAGAAACCAAGAAAAATAACAAGCTCGTACAAGCATCTGTAAAAAGGAGTTCTGGCAGAAATTGTTTTGATATCGATGTTAAGAAAGAGCTAACGACCAAAGAGCACGGTACGAAAATATGGTGCACAGCAAAGAAAAATATCTCTCTTACTGAAAAAGAAGTCTTAGAATTTATAAGCTCACGTTTTATAGCCGATCCAGAATTCAAAACTTATGTAAATAGCGAATTAGTAGATTTTGAAGATTTGACAGCATTTTCCACTGAATTCAATGTTGAGCTTGATAACGGCAACATAATTCCAATCAAACGGTTTGATGCGGAGAAAACAGGTAGAACTAGCAGGCAAAGCGGAATTGCTTATTGGGTGAACCAAAAATTAGTAGGCATGCCTAGCTGGGAAGGGTACGATGGGACACTTCTAGACGCACGATACAAAGAAGCAAAGCGCTATACATATGTAGTCGATGCAAGTGTGTTAACAAATGATTCTGTAAAACAAGATTGGTCAGAGTTTCGTTCATCGTCTCTGGTGAATGAGGCTAAAGAAAAAGTATCCTTCGCCATAAGAGATGACATACAAGGATTAACGAAAGAACTCCGAACAAAAAAGGGAAAAGAAGCACTGAAAGCAAACAAAAGAGGGATCGCAAAGCTGTCTATCATTCAGAAACGATATATAGAGGACTTTGCCAAAGACATTCAGTTATCGTGCCCAACGATGACGATGAAAGACCTCGAAAACATGGTTGCCACGCTAGTCAAGCTGGAAACAGCAAGGACAGGATATTCCTTGCTTGAAAAACTTTCTAACCTAGAAAGTAAAGACTTAGATGATCTTGACGCAATTCTAAATGAATGGTCAGTAACTGATGCGAAAAAAGTACTACAGGAAGTAGAGTGGAGGATAAAGCTTATTATTCAGATGGAGAATCTTATTCACTCTATCTCTGTGGATGAACTGCATCAGCTACAACCTCTATTTGACAAAGGCCTTTGGATTCTAGGTCATCAGTATGACTCTCTGGAGTTCACTTCTAATAGAGAGCTGTCAACGGTACTGAGAAATTTGTTCAAAAAGACCAATATTACTAGAATTAGAAACCGACCTGACTTCGTTGTTGTTCCAAAAGAGTCTTCTTTAGCAATACATGCCAGAGAAGATATTTGTGACGATGATGATGAAAAGCTGAGACCCTTTCAGTCAGTTGTAATTTTAGAACTGAAAAGGCCTGGAATTCCAATTGCGTATGAGCAAATTGATCAAGCGAAAAAATATGCAAGGGAAATTAAAAAACACGTTCCTGCCAAAACAAAAATAAGTTGTTACGTACTAGGATCTATGGTCGATGAAAACATAGGTAGAGACGATATCAGAGAAGGGAATATACATATATACCCAACTGAATACTCGCTCGTTCTTTCACAAGCAAAAAGAAGGCTCTTTAAGTTAAGGGATCGTATCAGCTCCTTCGAGCATATGAGCGATTATTTCAATGATACTCAAAGAGATATTTTTGAAGTAGCAGGATGAGAGCTATGCTCAATGACTGTTGCTTGGGATCTTTGTGAACAGCTCATTTTGTTTTGCGGTCCTATAAATTATTCTTCACTGCGATAGCTTACTTAGATTGAGCCGTTCCACCATATCTGTAGTTCCAAATGGTTAAAATTCTTCATCTGTCAGATATTCATATGGGTGGGGGCTTTAGCCATGGACGGCTTAACCCTGAGACAGGGCTGAATACCAGGCTGGAAGATTTTACACTGGCGCTGAGGCGATGTGTGGATAGCGCGATCGCCCAAAAAGTAGACCTTGTCCTCTTCGGCGGTGATGCCTTCCCCGATGCCACGCCCCCGCCCTATATCCAGCAAGCCTTTGCCAGTGAGTTCTGCCGCCTAGTAGAAGCGAAAATCCCCACGGTGCTCTTAGTCGGGAACCACGACCAGCACACCCATGGCAGCGGTGGCGCTAGCCTGTGCATCTACCGTACGCTCGGCGTTCCAGGCTTTATCGTCGGAGACACACTCACCACCCACCGCATAGACACCAACGGTGGCCCCATTCAGGTAATCACCCTACCGTGGCTCACCCGCTCGACTCTGCTGACGCGCCCTGAAACGCAGGGACTCTCCATGGGCGAAGTCGGTGAACTGTTACTCGATAAGCTGCGCGTTGTTTTAGAAGGAGAGCTTCGTAAGCTCGACAAAACCATTCCGACCGTACTGCTTGCGCACCTGATGACCGATACGGCTCGCTATGGCGCAGAACAGTTTTTGGCTGTGGGGAAAGGCTTCACAGTACCGATGGCGATTTTGGCTCGCGACTGCTTTGACTACATTGCACTGGGGCATGTGCATAAATATCAAGAGGTGTGTAAGTCTCCTTTAGCGATTTATCCCGGTAGTATTGAGCGGTTGGGCTTTAGCGAGGAGAAAGAAGAAAAAGGCTACATTCTACTAGAGGTAGAGAAAGGCAAGGCCACGGCTGAGTTTTGCCGGTTGCCTGCAAGGGTGTTTCAAACGCTGGAGATTGACCTAACGAAAAAGGAAGATCCACAGGGGGCTTTATTAGGTGCGATCGCCAAAGAAAACATTGAAGAAAAAGTTATTCGCCTCATCTACAAGCTCAGGGCGGACCAAGTAGACGACATCAATAACAGTGAACTCAGCGAAGCCCTCTCCGTAGCCCACAGCCACACCATTCAGCCTCAGCTAGTCAGCCAGCTATCACGACCAAGACTGCCCGAGCTAGGGGTCGATAGCTCACTCTCACCCATGAGCGCCCTCGAGGCCTATTTGGCCAACCGGGAAGACCTGAACGCGCTGGCACCAGATATTTTAGAAGCGGCTCAGGGCCTACTCAATGAAGATCCCCATGGCGATAAACAAATTGTTGCGCCAGATGTCGATGAGTTGGACGTAAGTGAGACGCTCAGCGATGATGACACCAGACAGCTCAGGCTGCTCTAGCACGTCTTCATTTCGGACCAAGCATTTCGGACCAAGCAATGACCCAATACATTCTCTCACTGGACCAAGGCACCACCAGCTCACGCGCCATTGTGTTTGATCGAGAGGGCAGTATCCGCTCCATTGCACAAAAAGAATTTCGGCAAATCTTTCCCCAGTCAGGCTGGGTAGAACATGACGCCAATGAAATTTGGTCCTCCCAAATTGGCGTAGTGAATGAAGCACTCGCCCGGTTAGACATCATCGCTTCCGAGATTGCAGCCATTGGCATCACCAACCAGCGAGAAACGACCGTTATTTGGGATAGGGCCACTGGACAGCCCATTCACAACGCAATCGTTTGGCAAGATAGACGCACCGCTGGTGTGTGTGATGAACTCAAAGCTGCCGGACATGAACAGCTCTTTCAGCAAAAAACAGGCTTAGTTATTGATGCCTACTTTAGCGGTACGAAAGTGCAATGGCTATTAGATAACGTGCCTGGGGCTAGAGAAAAAGCTAATCGCGGCGAACTGGCTTTTGGAACCATTGATTGCTGGCTGATTTGGAAGCTGACCGATGGGGCACTCCACATTACCGACGCCACCAATGCCTGCCGCACCATGATCTTCAACATTCACACAGGCGATTGGGATGATGACCTGCTCGCCCTGCTTAATATTCCTCGCAGTCTGTTGCCTGAGGTGCGTAGCTCTTCAGAAGTGTATGGTAAAACTACCGAAGGCTTACTTGGCGCGCAAGTGCCGATTGCAGGCATCGGCGGCGATCAGCAGGCGGCCACCTTTGGCCAAGTGGCCTTAGAACCGGGCATGGTAAAAAACACCTATGGCACCGGCTGCTTTATGTTGTTGAATACGGGAGAAGAACCGGTAACCTCCAACAACAAACTGCTCACCACGGTCGCCTGGAGGATAGATGGCCGTACAACCTACGCCATAGAAGGGGGCATTTTTATTGCAGGAGCCGTCGTCCAGTGGCTACGAGATGGTCTGGGCATTATCAAAAGCAGTGAAGAGGTCGAAGCTCTAGCTCGCAGCGTCCCGGATACAGAAGGCGTGTACTTGGTTCCGGCCTTTGTAGGATTGGGCGCACCGTACTGGGATAGCTACGCCCGTGGGACCATTACCGGACTTTCTCGCGGATCTACGTCGGCTCATATCGCCCGCGCCGCGTTGGAAAGTATTGCCTATCAAACGGCAGATGTGCTTGATGCCATGCGTCAAGATGCCTCCATAGACATGGTAGAGCTGCGGGTGGATGGGGGCGCATCCCGGAATGACCTGCTCATGCAATTCCAGGCAGATCTCTTGGGAATTCCAGTCGTGCGGCCAAAAGTCACGGAAACCACCGCACTAGGCGCAGCTTACCTGGCAGGGTTAGCGGTTGGCTATTGGCAAAATCAGCAGGAACTGGTTCAGCTATGGCAGGTAGATAAGAGATTTGAACCTGCGATGATGGATGAACAGCGAGAGACCATGAGAAAAGGCTGGCGACATGCTATTTCGCAAACTCTGCTCAAGGCAGACTAACCAACCGTCCCCATAACAACAGGGGTCTGATTACGCCGTTTCACAAAGATCTTCGCGATGTCTGCATCATTAAATCGAGAACAGATTCTCAGTACACTGCGACAATCTCAGACATGGGATGTGATTGTTATCGGCGGCGGCGCGACTGGATTAGGCGCTGCCGTAGAATCGGCCAGCCGAGGGTACAAAACCCTCTTGCTCGAAAAATACGATTTTGCAAAAGGCACGTCCAGTCGCTCGACCAAGCTGGTGCATGGTGGCGTTCGCTATTTGGCACAAGGTGACATCGGCCTCGTGAAAGAAGCCTTACGGGAGCGAGGGCTACTCAGGCAAAATGCGCCGCACTTGGTGAAAGATCTGACCTTTGTAGTACCAGGCTATGCGTGGTGGGACCAGCTTTACTACGGCATCGGGCTCAAGCTTTACGATCTGTTGTCTGGACAATTGAGCTTTGGACAAAGCCAGTTCTTGAATGAACAAAAGATTTTGGACCATGCACCGACGCTGAGGCAGCAGGGCTTGCGCGGTGGCATTTTGTATCACGATGGCCAGTTTGATGATGCTCGATTGGCGATCGCACTCATGCGCACCCTAATCGAGCAAGGCGGCAATGCCCTCAACTACGCACCCGTCATAGGGCTTATCAAGCACGGCAACAAACTCTCTGGTGTTCGCATACAGGACCTCGAAACTGAGGAAGTTTTTGAACTCAAAGGGAAAGTAATTATCAACGCCACGGGTGTTTTTGTCGATACTGTCAGGCGAATGGATGAGCCCACAGCCAAAGAACTACTCTCTCCCAGTCAGGGCGTGCATGTCGTCGTAGACCGTGAATTCTTGCCGGGAGATAGCGCCATGCTCATTCCCAAAACAAACGATGGCAGAATTTTATTTGCCGTACCCTGGTACGAAAAAGTGATCATCGGCACCACCGATACCCCCGTGGATGGGCCTGACTACGAACCCCGTCCATTTGAGCCAGAAATCGACTTTATCCTAAACACTGCCGCTCAATACCTCACGCCAGCTCCCACAAGGTCGGACGTGCTGAGTGTTTTCGTCGGGCTGCGTCCGCTGGTAAAACCAGAAGCTGCCAGCTCCACCGCAAAAATTTCACGAGAGCATGCCATTCGCACAGCGGCTTCCGGACTGATCACCATTACCGGCGGCAAGTGGACGACCTATCGCAAAATGGGGGAAGACGCCATCAACGTCGCCGTACAACAAAGTGATTTACCCGTAAGACCTTCTGTCACAGCACACCTCAAAATTCATGGCTGGACGCAAGACGACAGCCAGCCATCGAGCAAGCCACCGATAGAAACCTATGGAAGTGATGCGGCCAAGGTGAAGCAACTACCAGGAGCCAATAGCCCACTGCACACCCACCTACCCTACACAGAGGCCGACGTGCGCTGGGCAGCGCGATATGAGATGGCACGCACGGTGGAAGATGTGTTGAGCAGAAGAACGCGATCGCTCCTACTAGATGCCGCTGCCAGCATAGAAGCCGCCCCTAAAGTCGCCAAAATATTGGCCGAAGAACTCAACTTCAGCGACGCTTGGCAACAGTCACAAATTCAGACATATCGAACCTTGGCTAACGGCTATTTGCTACCACCATCGGCAGCTCACTCACCAACATCGAGTACAGACTACCCCCAAAACAGGTCCTAGCCACCGACCTGAACTCATCAAACTGGCACGCAAATACAGAATATTAAGGCCCAGACACCTGGGCCAGATATATGGGTAAAAAGGGGAAACCTAAGCGGTGTGACCCAAGCGATAGATAGTTCTCTACCATGGAAGCCCAAGTCAAAACCGCACTGGCCGCTAGCGATTACAAGCGGGTGTCTAAGCTGCTGAAACAATGGCAAGCCAGCGGCGATGCGAAAAATCCTTTGCTCAGGCTATATGCGGCGAAAATGCAAGAGCAGACAAACCGGCTAGACGCGGCTGAAAAAAATTATCTCAAGCTCCTAAAACTAGCCCCTGGTGGAAAAGTGATGGGCCAGGCCCGTGCGGGACTACAACGCATTGAGCAGCATCGCAAGGAACAAAAAGCGGAAGCACTCCAGCAGGCAAAACAAGTAGAAGGGGGAAATGAGACCTCACTGTTGGCGATCGCAGCCCCGACAGAAGCCAATCGTGCAGAGGCGATCACGGGCGTTTCACAAGTCTTTAGCCTTGAGCCCTACACCGCTCGCATGAAAGTCCCCACCGCTGGACTGCGGCTCCATCGCATCGGCCCTTGGGGAGAACTTCAGTACTTCGCCAAATCACTCAAGTCCGTCAAGGTCTCAACGCTCTCAGCCAAAGTCAAGGACATTAATGCGCTTCAAACCTTTCAGATTTGTTATTTTGAGGCACTGACGCCCCAACCCACCATCATTTGCAAAAGTGCAGAGGGCCAGCTGGGAAAAATTAGCTTCGACTGGTCAGAAGTGAGCCAGCGCGTTAGCGGGCAGCTACCGATTTTTGAACAAGTGGTCGATATTGGCAACTGGGGTAAAACCGTTCACAAAGAAAGTACAGGACTACGCGCAGGTGGTGGATTTGCACCTACCCGGT
>JBCDAG010000004.1:0-48856 GCA_039186165.1 Cyanobacteria bacterium P01_F01_bin.53 | reverse complement strand
TCCTGGTGTCAATGGCGCAGTGGCCCCACTTCGACTCCATCCCGAACTCGATAGTGAAACGCTGCAGCGGCGAAGATAGTTAGGGCGTTGGCCCTTGTGAAAATAGCTCGATGCCAGGTCCAATATTTAAGAAAGAGCCGTGTTAGTCAACTCTGTGACTGACGCGGCTCTATTTTTATAACTTGAATAACTTGGGGAACGGCTACGTTGACTCGGTGTAGTGATGTCTTCCGTAAACCTCTCTAGTTGCATGATATTAGTCTTGGGAATTCTCTTTAAAGAGGCAAGAAGCTTTTTTATAGGGGGAAAATTGAAATGGCTAGTGCTGGTTTAAATAAATGGATTGTGAGCGGTAATTTGGCTGCGGATGCTGAGGTAAAGACGGTCGAACTCAAGAGTGGTGCTAAAGCAAACGTAGCAGAGGCCACTTTGTATGTTCGAGGAGTCCGTAATCGGGAGGAGTCTTTTACGGTTTCTCTGAGTATCTGGGAAAAATCAGCGGCATGGCGTAAGTTGCCTTACCTAAAGAAAGGCTCACTTATTATTTGTACAGGGATGGTTGAGCCAAATCCATTTATCTCTAGAGTTGATAATAGTCCTAAGGCTGGCTTACAAATGTCTGTACTTGATGTGGATTTAGACATCGTTCGCAATATGGATGAGCCACAGCCAGAAGGGTCTACTGTAGAACGTGAGTTGGTTGAAAGTGCCTAGGGTCGCTGCTTTTAAAATTTAGACGTGAATTTAGAGAGATAGCCTAACTGGAAAATTAGTGGGGCTATCTTTTTATTATTTTGGCTGTTTTGTCTTTGTAAGCCGATAGCTACTCACTTTCCATGGTGATATGGAAGTGCATGAGCCTTGTTTTGTGGATGATTCAAGGAGATTGACAGATTGTGCTTTGTCAAAATTGTCGATGCTCAATGTGTGACTGATCTTGAGTGTCGCTTCTTTCCCCTGGGTTTCATATCAACGCAAAATGAATTCATCAGCATGGTCTTCTGAGGGTTTAAATGCGGTCAATATGAGATTGGGGTTGTGGATATGGACAAAACTGCGTTTGGTTTTTCCTGTTTGAGATTTTTCTTGATTTAGCTTTGTCAGTCTATGAATGATTGGCTTAATGTTGAGTTCTCTTGCGTGGCGAGCTGTGTTGGCTGATTGCCAGTTTCCTTGATGTGGGTAAATGGCATAGGTAAAGTGGTGGTTGCCTTGGTCGGATTCAGGGTCTGGCCAAATGGGTGATTTAAGAAGTGTTAGTCGAAGATGGTTGTGGCTGGTGTCGAAGCCGTGCTTGCAATTTGTGAGAATACTGGTGCCAAAGATTTTGTTACTTAGATCGGCCCAACGGATAGCTGGGACTTCCCACTTCGCTTTTTCAGCTGCGGTTTTTGGTTGGGTGGTGCGAGTGATTGCGCCGAAGGGAATTTCGTAGGTGGCTGTATCTGATGACACAGTCAGTGGGAAGTTGGCTTTGAGGAGTACTTGAGTTTCTTGCCATTGAATATAGGTTTCTACCTTGAGGAACGGCGATCCAGCTTCAAGCGTGTAGTAGTGGGTGATGGTTGATTTCTGGAAGTTATAGGTAGTACGTATTCGTTGTCGAAGGGGGCCAGTTTCGAACCACCTTATTGATTTTAGGGTGGGTGCTGGTAAAGGATGATTGGCATAGTTTGGGTCGATATTCCAGGCATCCCAATATTGGCCTTGATCCTGAAAGGCTTGGAGTTGATTACCCGGGCCGCTGAATGTTTCCGTTTGGGTGGTCTTTTCAATGAGACTAGAGATATGCCCTGTGTGTGGATCTATGGTTGCTTGTAGAAATTGGTTTTCTAGGGTGTAGGTTTCAGAGGTCTGAGGGGTGGTGTGGCTATCGCTGGGGCATAGCCAGAAGCATTGATACCCAACAGCAGGAAGGTCTTTTGCTAGAAAAGAGACGTCGCAACAGGCTTGTTCTTCTCTCACGCTAAAGTGTGTTTGGCAGTTAATGAGTTGTTGGTTGGTGTCATAAATTTCCCAGTCGAAGGAAAGGATTCCAGGGGATGCTTCGGGAATTGGAATGCTAATGACTGAGTCGCGAGGCCAGCTGAGTGAGTTAAAGACGATGATGGGCTGGGCATCTGGATGCGGTGGATCTGGGAAGGGAATGGTATTGCAGATGGCACTCAAACTAGCTTTTAAAACCTGTTGACCAATTTTCTTAACTTGATTCCACCCATGATTAGCTTCGACAAATACGTCTGGAATAGATGTGCCCGGTAGGATGTCGTGGAATTGATTGAAGAGTAGGGTTTTCCAGGCTTTTTCTAAGTCCGCTTTTGGGTAGGGTTGTTGGGCTGTGAGTTGAGCAACTGTGGCCAAGACTTCTGCTTGGTAGAGCAAGTCCTCGCAGTGACGGTTGCTTTGTTTTTGATCCGCATGGCTGGTGTAGCAGCCGCGATGGAGTTCTAGATAGAGTTCATCAGTCCAAATGGGTAAATCTTTATGAGTTTCTGGTGTATGAGTCTTTAGTGTGTTGTCTGATTCAGACGACTTGGAGAGAGGGGCTTGTTCTACAATTTCTGTGACGTAATCCTTAGGATTGGTAAAACTGAGAGCTGGGAAGAAGGGGGAGGTTTGCCACCGCTGTGCTTTCTCTAGCATGTCTCGAGTGGGGCCACCGCCATGATCTCCCATGCCGGGAAGCCATAGGGTGTTTGGTATGTGTGTGTTGTTTTCCCACTTAGCAGCATGAGTCGACATTTTGACAGGGTCGATATCGGTGCCAATGGGCGGCAGCATAAGGCTGAGGATTTGGCTGCCGTCTGGGGATTGCCACCAAAAGAGCTGATGTGGAAACTCGGTGGTGTCGTTCCAGGAGAGTTTTAGGGTGGCGAAGGTTTCAATGCCGCCTTGTGTTAGGAGTTGGGGCAGCTGCCAGCAGAATCCGAAGGAGTCGGGGAGCCAGGCTACTTTGCTGATGTGTCCAAATTTTTCTTTGCAGTAGCGTTGACCATAGAGGATGTGTCGGACAATGGCTTCTCCGCTAATGATATTGAATTCAGGTTCAATCCAAAGGCCTGCGTCGATACTCCAGCTACCTTCGGCTACTTTCCGCTGAATTTCCTTGAATAGCTCGGGTCGGTTGTGTTCTATCCATTCGAAGAGGGCCGGGCTGGAGTGGGTATAGGTGAGTTCTGAAAAGTCTTTTTGTAGGTTGATAATGGATGTAAAAGTGCGTTCAGCGGCGTTCCAAGTATCGGGAATGGGCCACAGCCAGGCCATATCGAGGTGGGCGTGGCCCACACATTGGATGTTGTGCTGCTTAATTTTGGAACTGAGGGGCTGAAGGGTTCTGCGGAGCTGGCTTAAGGATTGTTGAAAGGGATGGATAGTTGCGGCAGCCGGTAGAGATTGGTTTGAGAGACCTTGCCAGAGGTTGAGTGCATCAGCAGTGTCTGATGCTGGCGGATTCTCAGAAGAAGGTGTGTTGGTGAGGCTCTGCCAATCTAGCTGGGCGATCGCATTCTCTATTTGTGGCTGACTATCAGGTTCTAAGGTGGCTAATACCGTGAGTTCATCAGCGACAAAGCTGGGCTCGGGTGTCGGTAACTGTGCTGGGAGTTCGTAGATGAGTTGCGATCGCACTAGAGCCCCATTGTCATGCCCTGGACTGACTAAGCAGATGGCAATGTGAAAAATCTGCCCCGGCGTAACACTTGAATGTAGGCAAATTCGGGTAAAGCACTCAAAAAGGTCTCCCGATTGCACTAGCTTGCCATCGACATAAATTTGGGCATCATCGGCCCACCAAGTCAGCGCAAGCCGAAGGGTGAGACCGTTAAGAGGATAGCCGTGCAAATGAGTTGGAACCGTCAGGGCCTGGTAAAGCCAGAGAATATGTCGGCCTTTTTCCCAGGCAATATGCTCGCGCTCGTTTAGAGGGGCTGATTCCCACTGGCTGGGATCTTCCTTCGTGGAAAGCACATCAATCGTGAGCTCGTTGCGACTTTGCTGCCAAGCCGCTTGAATATTTTGAGTATTGAGTTGACGAAGTTTCTCAATATCAGCTTGTAAATTGGCTGGGATGACAGGCGTAGGATCAGAGGACGTCATGACTTCCGGTAGAATCTATGAATAGAAATGCTGAGCTGTCAAGTAGTGGCCGAATTTATTGAATGACGCCTGGCCCGTATCAGAGTAATTTATTTCGGTTTGTGATTGGTCAGTATCGACAAGGTATGGACCGCCACCGTCGTGCGGTTCGAGGTGCTCGCACGACGGCAGCCTGGAGTCTAAGCGTTGGTGCTACCGTCACTTTGTTGCCTTTGGTGGCTATGGCTAAGGCTTCTCATGGTGCTGGGCGTAGGCTAAGACAGTCTGTTACGAGCAGACGCTTGTTCAGAATAAGATCTCAAGCCGACAAATTACTAGACTTTTCAGATTTTGAGGGGCTTTCAGATTTAGACGCTGGTGTGGGTGATGACGCTAGCGTTGAGAAAGTTCTGGATAGTTTAGAACATCAAGCGATCGCAAGAACCTTACTGGCTGTAGGCGCTTGTTTTTCCCCAAGGCAGGTGAAGTTATTGTCTGCTAAAAAACTAGGGAACGAGCCAGAAGACTTAGGCGACCTATCTGATGATGATGGTTCAGCGCGTGAACCGGTCGTAAAAGGCCCATTAGTTAACGGCCCCCTGATTTCTTCGATAACTTCTTTTCTGCGTGAGCGTTTTACCGCTTGGAGAAAGCCTGTTCATGCCAATCTTGCCCGATCAGCCTCTGTTGAATTAGATCCCTTAGAAGGTGTAGACAATCAGTTGGCTCAGCCGACTTGTTCCCTTTCCACAACGGGGCGAATTACAGGTGTGGCCAGTGATTTGAAGAGCCGTGATTTAGTGATGATCAGGGATTATAAAATTGTTTGGCAAGGCCTGAGTGTGGAGCAGCAGAGGCAGCTAAAAGGCAAAATTGAACTGTTTTTAAAGGGTGACTACCCTGTTCAGAGCGATGAGTTAGCTTGGCTAAGGCGGCAGAGGCTTAACCATGGAAAACCGTCTCTTATGGACGGGACTCGCCAGTTGTCTCGTAAATTATTGGGTGAACAACAGTCAAGTTCAGGAGAGAAGCAGGCTCTCATACAGAGATTTATCCCCAATACCTTGTCAATCCCTAATAACTTGTCAACTGGCTCGTCTGTGGCGTCTTTGGTAAGGCCGGTTCGTACCTTTTGGATTGAAGTTTTACGCGTTCTGGCTTGGTTGTATCGAGGTCGAGGGCATGATCCGGTTGATGCCTTGTCAGGGCGGTTAACGCCATTAGGAGGCTCAGCGTCTATGGGCGGTCAGTTAGTTGCTGCCCCTGTGGCCTCCTCTGGTGTTGAACGTGAGATGCCAACTATTGCTCCTATGGCGTGGTTAAAGCGTTTGGTGGCGAGTATGCTGCCGCTGGCTATGCTTGCACCTAATGCGATCGCGATATCTACGACGTCCTTTGAAACTACTGCAATATCGAGTTATGCGGTAGCTGACCAAGGTCTTATTATCCAAGATGGCTCTACGAAACAATCGGTGATAGCCAGCCGTATGGGGACAGCGCCGGTGCACCAGGCAGCCTTTGATAATCATGATTGGTTAGAAGCGCATGTCCTGGCTATTGAATATGTTGAACATCCCCTGGAAAAGGTGTTGAAGTGGGTTGATCGCTTCTTACTGTGGTTAGAAGGGCGATTGCAAGTGCTTTGGCAATTGTTCAGATTTTGGTGGCCTTAATTGTGTGGCCTTATTTTTGCTGAGGGGAAGCAGGTTCTGTAAAAAGCAGGCTTTGAACAAAACAGAGTGAAACCATTCAATGGTCTCACTCTGTTTCTAGCTATCACTCTGTTTCTAGCTGGTTGTTAACCGTACGTATTACCTAACGGTAAAGACTTTAAGCAAACCATTCTTCTACAGCTTCTGCTTTAGTGTTGGTATTGCGTGATAGCGTCTGACGCTCGAAGTCCATGTGAATGGAACGAGTTTGCTCACCGTCTTTAGCGACAGCCACGATGGGATAGCGAAGTACACCATCTTGGAAGGACATTTGGAAACGGAACGTACCATCTGAGTTGAGCTGGATAGGCTCACCATCGATAGTGACCGTTGCATCAGGCTCAGTAGCACCGTAAACGATGAGTTCTGCATCCGCGATTAACCAGAACTTACGAGGCTTGGCCGGTGGTGCAGAGGCAAACAGGCCCGCACCTGACATGTTGATGCCCGAAGCTGTAGGTAGTGCCCATAGGCCCGCACCTGATGGGAAGACAAAGGAGCTAACAGCTTCCTCAGGCACTTGGTGCATGGAGCCAAACAGGGAGCCTGCAACACGCTGAGCTTCTGCAGATTGAGCTTGGGCCACCATATCGTCGTAGATAGCATTGGTTTCGCCTTCTCCTGCCTGACCTGCTGCACCTGCTTTTTGGCTTGGGGGAACCAGCTTAGCAAAGGTGCGACCTCTAAGGTCTTCATTCCAGCTGATAGTGAGGAACTTATCTTCAATCCAGTCAGATGGGTAAACCGGCGGAATGCGCATGGACGCAGACCGAGCCAAGACGAGCCAACGACCGTCATCGCAGACATAGCCAATTTCGATGGTGTAGTCACGATCACTTACGGGAACGGGTAAATACCATTCGCGAGCCACCTCACCACACTCATATTGCTGAAGGCTGTGAGGACTTTGGCTGTTGATATCAATGTCCGTAACGTCGTAAAAACGCAAGGCTAAGCGGCTACCACCCTGGTTACGCAATTCTTGCTTGTGCTCGTTAGGAATATCCCAGTAAGCGTATGCCCACTGCGGATCACGAGGAAGCAGAACAATACGACTTTCACCATAGCCACCAGGCAGCTCACCCAAGCTGTCATCTACTGTAGCCAGCACTTCCATGTCAGGTGCAGCAGTTGTTGTCTCGGAGGTTGGGATGGCCACGGCGGTACCTACTGAACGGCTATTGGATGTTGTGCCTACGGTTTGTACGGTCGCGTTTGACTGTACAGAAGTTGCGAACTTAGACGCTTCTACCTGCGTTTGCTCATCGGCAGCTTGTGATGTTTCTGGTGAAGCGCTGCGCACACCAGCCGCGATTTGCTTTTGCTTGATGGCTTCAACCAACTCAACCTTACGCATCCGACTGTATCGGGATACTTCGTATTCACTGGCAACTCTGCGGAGCTGACGCAGCGTCATTTCCTCGAGCGGGATGTTAGGTACTTGGGATGACATAACTTGCGGTACTCCTCACGAAACTTTAGGTCATTGCTGGGCCTTATTGCTGGGGGATGACCTGGTGGGTAATAATCTTCACGCAATGCGCTGGGATCAACTTGGGGATCAACCTGCTCAGTCAATGTGTTAGTAGTATGACAAAACTTTAAGCTGGGATCAACCCTATTCCCGGCTTTTTATGAGGATCCCACGCTAAGTCGCTCTTTTGGGGATCGAATTGTCACAAGTCTGTGACATAAGGGGCTGGGATCGGTCTTATTGTTGGCTGAGATGCTGGGAGCACCATCTCAGCCGATAATGAAACAGGCTTTTCACGCTACTAGCGTTGGCTAAATATTTATGTGAGGAGAAGTTACGGTGAATGAAGAGAGCCCCATGCCTGCCGGTAATCCTGGATCACAAGGATCTGGTAGTGATGACAAGAACAAGGCCTCAGGCAAGGGGAGTCGATTAATTGGTCGTATTTTGCCAGCAGCGGTGCGCTTTTGGTTGCGATCGCAAGTAGAGGACGTAGACTCACTCTCATTGTCCTTAGAAGGGCGTGATCGCCAATTGCTCTCTGGGTATTTGCCAGGGGTCTCGGTATCTGCCGAACAAGCCATTTATCAGGGGATTCATATTGGCCGGTTGCAACTTTCTGCCCAAGATATTCGAATTAATGTGGGCCAGGTGGTCAGAGGTAAGCCGCTGCGACTGCTAAAGGTATTTCCCGTTTTAGGAGAGGTGGTGCTGACGAGTGAGGACCTCAACGCGTCCCTTGCTTCTGAGCTGTTGGCAGTTGGGTTGCGCGGCTTTTGGCGATCTCTCTTGCAAATGCCTTCACTAGCCAAGGAGGTAGAGGATCGGTATGGTTCGATTGCGGTGCAGTCTACTGTTGAGCTGTCCCGTGCCAGGATTCGGTTGGGCAATCGCACGTTAGCGTTGAGCTTTTATCCCCAGGTTGAATCGCAAACGGCTGAAGTCCCAACGGTATTGGCGACTGGATTGTCTGTGGCTGATGGCAATCGATTGCAGCTTGAGTCTCCCCGATGGTTAGGGTCTTTAGAAGAGTTGACCACCGCTCAAGGTGAATTGATCGAAGCCCTTCAGGGGTTTCAATGGGATTTGGGCAAAGATACTCAATTAACTCAACTATCTTTATTGCCAGATCAACTGCTATGTACGGGGCAAATTATGGTCAATCCCTAGATTGAGCCCCTAGATTGAGCCAGCCTCGCATTTGCCTGATTTAATATCGGCCGATTAATGGGATGAGATAAACCACAAAGTAGTAAACCAGGGGGGCAGTGAAGACATAGCTATCGGTGCGATCTAGAATGCCACCATGGCCTGGAATCAATGTCCCAGAGTCTTTTACCCCAGCATCTCGCTTCATTAGTGATTCGGTGAGATCGCCCAATAGGCTAGAGATGCCAATGATGGTGCCTAGTGCCGCGCCCGTGAGCCACCAAATCGGCCAGCTGAGAGACCAAGCACCTATAATCCCGACGCTGGCACTGGCACCCATGCCAAAAATTGCGCCTTCCACTGTTTTTTTGGGACTGATGCTAGAGAGGGGGGTGCGTCCAAATGTTTTGCCGAAGGCATAAGCGCCAATATCTGCGCCCCAAATGCAGGCGAAGGCAATAAAGGTAACGGTTAGACCTGTGGGTAGGTGTGTCCAGGTAAAGTCTGTCGGCCAAAAACCCTCTAATGGAAGTGTTGCGGTGCCGCTAGAGCCTAAGTCTCTGAGCCGGATCCAAAAGGTGGGTAAGTAACCGCCGTAAAACAACGCCAAAATAGAGGCTGCGACATCAGCAATCGTTGCAAACTTGGGCTGGAATAGGAGATAGAAACAGATGCAGGTACCTGCAATAGCCAAGATCGCATCTGCCACGGGGGGAGAGATATGGGCGGTGACCAAGAGTACCTGAGAGACGATGAGTGTGGTTTTTGCCGCAGGATTAATGCCTTTGGCACGGACCAGATCAAATACTTCTAGCTGACCTAAGTAGACAATAATGCCGAACCCGATGGTAAAGTACCACCCACCTAGAACGATGAGGCTAAGGGCGATCGCGATCGCGACAATTCCACTGGCAATGCGAACCCAGGGCATAGACGTATTCACTCAAGTAACAAAAACCTTATAGACTGCGAGCTTTTGTGGGAGGTCGCTGTTGATACCAAGGCTTGGTTAAAACACTACAGCAAAGTCTAGTCCGCTTGCACGGAGTCTAGTTGATTCGTGGAAATTAGGTTTTGGGTGCAAACAGAATGGTTTTCAAGTAATAGAACGGGCTGCTAAAGCTGGCCAGGAAAAACTGCATCTCACAAGCTGCCACTAGATCACTCTCTAGCTGAGTGCGATATTTTAACCAATGCAAAACGACCCGGCGTAAATTACTGAGGGTAAGTTTGACCCAAACAAAAGGGCGTTGCCATAAGCTGGCATTGACCATTCTGAGTGAGCAAATGCAAATGCCACAGCCCCAACTTAAAGACATCAGGTAGTCTCGCTTCATGCGAGAGGCTGGGATTTGGTGCGCGACATGCATATCGGGTGCGTACCAAATTTCCCAGCCCGCTCGATGAATGCGCAGGAGCGGTTCGTAATCGTCGCCTTGGGTCATTGACCCATTGGCTCTGCCGCCTAATGAGGGATTGTCAGGAACGTTATCGTGCCAGGCCTTTGCCTGTACAACCCATGAGGCAGAGGGCGGAAGGCTTAGGTTATCTGGGTCGTAACGGTGGGCTTTGGAACCCCGTTCTCGCAGTGCCAAGTAAGACTTAATTCGGTTGAAATTGTCAGGAGGTTCGACTTCAAATTCGCCATGTATTTGGCCACCATATGCACCGGCTTTGGGATGCTCTTGGCCAAAGGCATAGGCCGATGCCACCCAGTGGGCATCGGGAACGACATCGTCATCTAAAAAACCAACCCATGGACTGCTGGCGGTTAGCATTGCCTGAACGCGAGCAAAGGCTGCGCCCTGTCTTTTTTCAAAGGCATACCTGACAGGAACGCGTTCACTGGAATTTTTGGCCTCATAGCCGCGAACGATGTCAGCTGTGTTGTCCGAGCTGTTGTTATCAACGACAAGAATTTCCCAGTTCAGCTGATCTGTACCGGCTTGTGCTCTGAGATTATCTAAAAGCTGTGGCAGCCTTTTGGCCCCGTTATAAGTCGGGATTGCAACGGTAAAGTCAACCATGTCAGTGCGGCCTCCAAGTTTTCGGCCTTTTTAAGGATTATCTGGTTTATGGATTATTTAGAGGGTGTTGCCGAGGTGGGATAGAGGGGGCGTTGTCGCGAGGCGTGAGCAGCATGATTTTGGACCAGGCCTCAAACTCAATCGTTTCCTCAACGGTGTAAGCCTCGTTAATCGCAGCTTCAAATTCTTCTCCGATGGGGCGGGTGTCATCTAGGACAAGCCACAGTCGTTGGTGCTCTGTCGGAAAGCTGTCTAGCCAGGGCTGAATGCCTTCAACGGTGTCAACATCGAACATGGGTCGCCAATATAATTCGTTGGACCCATCGTAGTAATAGGTGAATGGGTTATCCCACTCATAGCCCCACACAATGCCATCGCCCGGTTGCTCGTTTTGCTCAATGCTCTCTACATTGAAACGGTAGTCTGACCGGTTTTGAACGTTGTAATAGTGCGCGAGCGCGCCGCCCATAGCCAGTGCGTATATTAACGCTGCGATGATAGCAGCGATTTTCCACTGTTTCCAAAGCCGGGTGAAACCGACTGCGATTAGGAGGAAAAGGTAGGGACTGACAAAGAGAACGTAGCGAGGTTCCCAGAGCTGAGCTGAAACCCACGAAAAGGCGATAATCGGTAGGAGCGGCAGAATAAACCACGCCACCGTCCAAACAACCGCAGGGGTTTTGTGCTTTTGGAGGAGGCCTGCGCCGAGGAGACCGGCTACCAGCAAAGTGAATAGCTTATAAAAGAGCGAAATGGGTTTGCCAAGGTAGACCACCTGTGGCGACACCATCCAATATTTTAGGGGATAAATCAGGTTCCCAAGGCCAGGTCGGTCTAGATAGCGCTGACGATCGACCGCGTAGGCAGAATTGGGATCGGCATCTTTAAGGATAGGGGGGATGGCAGGTAGCCAGACCAGGACTAGGAGTACGGACCATTTTGCAAAGCTGAGTAATACATCTCGCTCTTTGCGGAATCGCAGCAAAATAAAGATGAAATCGGGCAACAGCAGCGTGATGTTAAGCGGTACCGCTAGCATGGCGAGGAGTCGAAAGATGACCCAGCCACCGATGTCTTTTTGCTTGGGTTTTTGCGATCGCTTTACTAGCAATGCATTGACCAAAAACAGTGTCCCCGCTATGCCCATGCATAGACTCAAGACGTACATCCGCACTTCTTGAGCATGGTTTACAAAGAGCGGTGAAGCCGCGAGGAGCATGGCTGCAACGAGTCCTTCTGTCTCGCCAGCAATGCGACGCCCTAATCGATAGATCAGATAAACGCTCAGGACAGCAAAGACAACGGAGAGCGATCGCAGCCAAACATCGCTACTTCCAAACCGCATCCAAACCGAGAGCAAGACGTAATACAGTGGTCTGATGCGGCTGGCACTATAGACCTTCAGAGGGTTCTCAAATGCAGAGGCATCCCTAATGCTAGAGAGTTCGTCTATCCATAGGCCTTCACTGCCGAGACGAAAGGTGAAGAGGAAGGTCGCCGCGGCGAGAATAAGCCCGATGAACAGCCAGGAAGATTTTTCTTCAGGTTTTGGACTGAAGCTACCAGGCTGTGATTGTTGAGTGGTCATTGAAATTCTTTACTGTAATGCTGATGTCACCATGAAAGCTGGGGGGTACCAGGTTGTTTTGCCAAAGTCTTTTCGTTCTCACGAAGCAGGCTTTAGTGTTACCCAAATAGAGGTAAGCGACCTAGCTGTTGGCGTGGGGCTCGTGCACTGGGAGTTGTCTGGGAAGTTGTCTGGGGGGTGTTCGACGTGATTGGGAATTGCGTATAGGGCCATAGTTCCGCAATTCCCAATCAAGATATCTATCTACTTCCACGGCGATCACCACGGCCGCCGACGCTTTCTCTGACGCGGTAAATGGGTCTGCTTTGAGACTCGTGATACGTCCGCATCAGTAGCTCAGCCAATAAGCCAAAGCAGAAGAGCTGCACTCCTGCGAGCACCAACAAAACAGAGAGAAGGAGCAAGGGGCGATTACCAATGCCCTGATTTAAGAAGAGTTTTACAAAGGCAAGATAGAAGCCTAGTAAAGTGCCAGAGCTGAGGGAGAGCATACCCAGACTGCCAAACACGTGCATGGGGCGTGTGAGGAAGGTTTTCATAAAGGAAACCGTCATCAGATCCATGACAACGCGGAAGGTTCTGCCGAGGCCATATTTGCTTTGACCATGCTGACGAGCATGGTGCCGAACCGGCATTTCAGCGACCCGTGCGCCTTCGATAACTGCTAGGGCTGGCAAGAAACGGTGGAGTTCACCGTAGAGCTTCATGTCAGCAACGAGTTCAGCCCGATAGGCTTTGAGTGAGCAACCATTGTCACGAATGTTGACGCCAGTGACCTTACGGATGATTTTGTTCGCAATTTTGGAAGGAAGCAGGCGAGTAAGTGCCGCATCTTGACGGTTCCGACGCCAACCGCTGACGAGGTCATAGCCTTCGTTTAGCTTGGCAACAATCGGCAAAATATCTTCAGGATCATTTTGCAAGTCGCCATCCATTGTGACGATAGTGTGACCTTGGGCATGCTCAAACCCTGCGGCCATGGCCGCTGTTTGGCCATAGTTGCGACGTAGGATAATAGCCCGTAGGTTGGGGTGCCGTGCAGCTAGGTCTTTGAGTAAACCGACCGAGCCATCAGTAGAACCATCGTCTACACAGATAATTTCGTAAGTGTCGTGGTATGCCGCTACGCCTTGCTCGACGCGCTCAACGAGGTGTGGAAGCGTGTCAAATTCGTTGTAGATAGGAATTACAATTGAGAGCGCAATGTTAGAAGGGCCCACCTTTTGAGGATGGTTATCGACGGTTGCTAATCGGTGCTTTTGTTGCGCAATGCTGGACAGTTCTGGGTTGGATAAAGAAGTTGCCACGAATTGAGTTCCTATAGTTGTACTTCGTATTTGTACTAGGCTAGTTATCTCAAAACACCAATAACGGGTCTTAATCTATCAGGAATGCCTCTGGGGGGCTTGACCTGCGGTGCCTAGCGCTGATGACGCGTGCGCTATCAGCGCTAGACGACTCAAGACGAGTTAAGGGTTAATACTGAATATATAAGCCTTTTATACTGCTTGCTACTGTGGGTTTCCTAGAGCGCGCTTTCAGATGCTTCCTGACTAGGTTCCCGTCAGACTCGATATTAGTTCCACATACCCGTGTTTTCATGTAGTTCTGAGGCAACTTTATTTACTCTTTAATAGAATGTTTGCCTCCCTTTATCGCAGTCTATTCCTGATGACAGGATATTTTGATGAATCGTGTGATGTCCCTCACCGTCTGCCTTCTGTGAGAGTTAGCTGACTTTGGCTGGTGCCCGGAATCTGGGTCTGAGCTGGAATGCTTTGATATCTTTGATAGATCCTAAGAAGAGGGCTCTAGAGAGTGGCACGCTCAAAATTAATTTATGTAAAGCGCAACAGGAAATGGTGATAATGACGGCTTCAAAGACGGGATGACCTTGTAAAAACCTGGGGAGATTGTATTCGATAAACCTATGTAAATACATGATGGTTAGGGATGCGGTACCGACATAGGAAAGGACGCGATGAGTCCATTGATTTTTTGATAGAAACTCACTACTTATTAGCGCTAATAATTTGGTGAGAGACAATGCGGCTAAGGGTGAGATGAGGAAGTAGCCATAATAGGCATGCTTCATATCAAAACTCAGCTTTGCCCCCGAGATAATCAGAAGAATTGAAAGGGTTGCGATCGCGATGGCTGCCGCCGTCAATGTTTTGTTCTTATGTTTGAACAAGTACTGTCCATAGAGAGAACCCACCGTATAGAAGAGAAATGCACAGCTAACGATGTTGAGTGCCCACGGTGCCACAATATGCACGGTTCTGGTTTGATCGAAAACGGCGAGGCTGTAGAGAGCAGCTGCGATCACAAGGATGACAGGACGGCTGTTTGTGAATTTTCTGACGAGGTTGAAGAGCTGTTGTGTCAGGAATAAACAGGTGACGAACCAAAAGACGCCAGTGGTTCCCCTGAGCGTTTGGCCGCCGTAGTTGAGCTGGTAGAGATACTTGATGAAAGCGTGGGCAGTCTCACCTGATGGAGTTTTTATCAGGTTGAGAAAGACATCGGCAATGAGGGAGAACTTCAGGATAAAGAGGTAGATAAAGTAGGGGATGAGTAAGGACAGAATTTTTTTGTTTAAGTATTTGCCCAACTTAGGCTCCGGTTTATAAAAATAGCCACTGAGGATAAAGAAAAAAGGCATATGAAAGAGATAGATGATATGACTCTCTAATCCTGTGGCGATATGGCCGAGAACAACCGAAAAGATAGCGATTCCTCTAGCGATATCAATTTTTTGATCTCTCGCTTTCTCTTTGAGTTTTGACATGTGTTTGTTGGGTGGTAGGGCTGGTTTCCCTGAGTACTGTTAGCTTTCAGCCAGCATTGATCGTTGTTATGCGATCGCTTTAGCGGCTGTACGAGAAGGTTGAATAGGGAGTGGTTAGCGGCTCATCCGATGCAGTGATACGGCATGGGTCAAGCGCTATAGATTGCAAAATGGACTGCTAACTATAGAGGGATAGCTGTAGAGAGCTAGCTATTTCTAGAAGCCTTTAGCTGTAAGGGCTTGGTAGCGTTCTGCGCTCCTTGTTTGTGCTTCTTGAAAGACCCTAGGAGTAACCTTCGAGACAGGTCGGTTTGCAAAAAAAGAGCATGTAGACCACAGCAAATTAAGGTAATGACCACTGCTTGAAATAAGGGTGAGCCCTGTAGAAATTCAGGTAGGTTGTATTCGATAAACCTGTGCAAATACATGATGGTGATCGCCGCTGTGCCTAAGTAGGCAAGAATAGTGGCTGGCCATTTATGCTGGGCGAGCCATTGAGAGCCAAGGGCCAATAGCTTGGTTAGTGCGAAGGCTACTAGGGTGGAGAGAATGAAATATCCGTAGTAGGCGTGCTTCATGCCAAAGCTGAGCTCTACACCTGCATTGAGCAATGCAATGGAAGCGACGGCGATGGCGATCGCACCAAAAACTAACGGTTTGGTGTGATGGCTGAAAATGTATTTTCCATAGAGTGCGCCTGCGGTATAGAAGAGAAAAGCGCAGCCGACGACATTAACTGCCCATGGCGCAACGAGGCGTCCTGGGCTGATCTGGTCGATATAAGCAGCCATGTAAAGGATAGCTGCGATTATTACAACAATCTTAGGGCTCTTAATGCGATTGCTGATGAAATTGAACAACTGCTGCGTGAGAAACAGGCAGGTGATAAACCAGAAAACACCGGTTTCTCCTGTGAGCGTCTCTCCACCATAGGCAAGGTTGACCAGGTATTTGACGAACGATAAAGCTCCATTGACCGTAGGTGCTTCTATGATTCTGGACAGGAGCCTAGTCAGGTTAGGCAGCTCTAAGATGAGCAAATAGGCGAAGTAAGGAATGAGCAGCGAGAGTGCTTTTTTCCTCAGGTATTGGAATTCTTTAGGGTCTACCTTGTGGAAATAGCCACTGACCATAAAGAAGAAAGGCATATGGAAAAGGTAGATGATATGGCTTCCTAGCCCTGTGGCGATATGGCCTAAAACGACTGAAAAAATGCCGAGACCTCTGGCAATATCAATTTGCCGATTGCGTATTTTTGTCATTGAGTTGTATGGCTGTAGTGCTGTGGCGTAATGCAGCACTCCTTGAAAATGGGTGCGATCGCATAGTTTTTTCAAACAACCGGCCACTTTTGTGAAGCTGTGTGGGCAAAAGTGGCGGTTAGAAAATGAAGCTGGGGTGTGCTTCTTTGTGACCAAAATTCAGTAATTGCCTGCAATACTAGCGACAGCACATCTTATCTACCAAGATATTTCCCGTAAATTCACGTAATATTTTTGTTTTTTGAAGGTTCTTAAGAGAACATGCAGTTCAGTAGCCGTAGTTTGGAACACGTGTAGTTCCCGATTTTTGATGCTAAATATCAAAAACTTTAATGAACGCTTTGAAAGCTACAAACAAGCTTCATTTGGGGGATATGTGGTGATTGATAGTATGTTGCTTGGTCTGGGTAGTATGCCTGCTTTCAGCCAAGCTGACTGTTTCTAAAGTCGTCTTCATCGAAGAGGTGGTGCTTTGAGTTAAGTGTCTTAAGTGGTAGCTCAGTAAGCATCTATACACATGGCAGGTTGGTTTTCCTAATGTCTAGGTTTTCAGGAATTTATCTAATTTCTTCTGGATCTATGAACTAACCCTCGATGAATTTAGAGATGGGTTTCAGCAAGGTGTTTCTATTTTTGTCTGTTTATCGAATACGCCGTCACGTTAGCTAAGTACAACACCCAAAAAAATTAAGGTTTCATGGATAAGACTAGAATTGAAGCTGAGCAGATGTTGCTCACCGGCTACACCGTAGAAAATTCTTCTATTTCCTCTGGTGGCAAAGTTATCAACACATCCGATGTGGGTGTGGCCGGTACTCGCTTTAACGGTGCACCAGGAATCTACAACTTAATCGTGGCCTCTCACGATGAAAATGACGGGGTTTCTCCCATGACCGTCAGAATTGATGGTCAGGACGTCTATAGTTGGACGCTCAATGACAAGTCTAATAGCCCAATTGCAACATCTCAAAATTTAGCAAGGCGTGTTATTCGTGTAACCCTTCAACAGAATGCGCTCATTGAGATTATTGGCAGACACAATCAGAATGAATTCGCACGGATTGACTACATTGAGCTTGAGCCTATAGACACTAGTTCTTCAGAGCCCGAGTCTGCGAATCCATCCGATTCGGGTGATAGCTCTAACCGTGATGGTGCAAATGCCGCTGCTGTACCTGTGTCCGAAAGTGTGAGTAGCACTATGGGCGTTGGCAGGATTGAAGCGGAGCGGATGTCACTCAACGGTTATAGCGCAGAAAATTCATCTGTCTCGTCTGGTGGTCAGGTTATTAAGACAGAAGATGTTGGTGTTGCAGCTGTTCGTTTTAACGGTTCAGCTGGTACCTACAATGTGATTGTTGCCTCTCATGATGAGAATGACGGTCTTTCTGTTATGAATCTCAGAGTAGACGGCCAAGATGTCTATCGTTGGGGGCTTGATGATAGATCAAATAGCCCGATTGCAACGACTGAAAACCTGGCGCGGCGGGTTATTCCTGTAACACTGAATGAAAATTCTATCATTGAGGTTATTGGTAGACACAATCAGAATGAGTTTGCTCGAATTGACTATGTTGAGATTCAGCCCTCAGGTACGAGTACCGTAACGCCTGCTGAAACACCTAGCGATTCAGGGGAGAATGGTGATAGCGGTATTGTGCCCTCGGTCAATGTGACTAGTCGAATTGCTGGTCTCGGTAGAATTGAAGCTGAGAAAATGTCATTGGCGGGTTATACCCCGGAAAATTCCTCGATTTCTTCGAATGGCCAAGTCATAAATACCCAGAATATTGGTGTTGCAGCAACTCGGTTCACGGGTGAGTCGGGTACCTATAACTTGATCGTTGGTGCCCATGACGAGAATGACGGCGTTTCAGTCATGACCATTCGAGTTGATGGCCAGGAAATTTATCGCTGGGGCCTTGACGATAGGACAAATAGCACCATTGCAACGTCTGAGAACTTGGTGCGCCGTGTCATCTCTTCGGTGAAGCTCAATCAAAATTCAGTCATTGAAATTATTGGTAGACACAACCAGAATGAGTTTGCTCGAGTTGATTATCTTGAAATTGCTCAGGAAGGCGCTACAGCAGCCCCCACGGTTGTCAATGAAAGCGGTAATAAACTGAGAGTGCTCGCCTTGGGCGACTCTAATACCAGGGGTGAAGGCACCCTCGGCGGCTATCGCACCAAGTTTTGGCAACGTGCTCGTGCGGCTGGTGTAGCAATTGATATGGTGGGTCCTCGCAGTAGTGGTCCTAGTACCTTGGGTGATAAGGACCACTTTGGCCGAGGTGGCTGGTCGATTCCTCAGATGACCTCTTGGGTACGTGCGGGCAATCTCGCGCGAGAAAATCCAGACATCGTGATGTTCATGATGGGCACCAATGACGCCAATACCAATGGCAATGTGTCAGGCCGAGCGATTCGCGATCGCCTCTCTACCTTCATTGATGTAGCGGTACAAGCTGCGCCCAGGGCGACATTCTTTATTTCTACGATTATGCCGCTGGATACGCCTAGAGGCACGGCTGCAGAGGCTAAAGCTGCTAGAGACTTTAACAACTTAATCCCGGCTCTGATTCGTGAGAAGGCTGCAGAAGGTAAAAAAGTGATCTTTGCTAATGCGGGCGGTAGCTTGAATGTTGGCGATGTGAATGGTGATAACAGCCGCACTGATGACCGTAATGATGGTTTGCACGCGACCAAAGCTGGCTACGACAAGCTAGGTGATGCTTGGTATAACGCCGTCAGTCGGTCTGTTGTGTGGAAGAATGCTGCGGCTGCTCAAAAGCGCTCGGGTTCTGTTCAAAGTGATGCTGTCACAGATCCTTTAACTGGTGATAGTGGCGATAACTATATCTCCGGTGGTAGTGGATTTGACTTGCTAACAGGTGCGGGTGGTGCTGATACCTTCACCTACGTTAAGCCAGCAGATGGCCTGGATACGATCACCGACTTCAGTAGTAACGATACTATTCGGGTTCTGAAGTCTGGCTTTGGTGGTGACTTGGTAGCAGGTCGTGCCTTGGATAGTAATGACTTTGTGTTAGGTGGTAATCCATCTGCCAAAGATGGCGGTTCTACCTTCTTGTTCAATACCAGTGAGAATATCTTGAGCTTTGATGCTGATGGTACGGGTAGTGGTGCAGCGGAGGGGATTGCAAAGCTTTCCAATGGATTTACATTACAGGCTAGCCAGATTGAGGTCGTTGCTTAGCCATAGATTATGGTGTGCAGCCGTTTGTCATTAGTGTTGTCCTGAGAGCGTTCTTAATGGTGGGTTGCTGTGAGGCATCGGCTGCTTGAAAAGTGCTGTCCCATGTCCTTGTTCATAACTCCTGAAGACAAGCATCAGCCAGGTTCTATCGGTATTGTTGATGCTTGAGATGAACGTCCGACACTTTACATAAAGTTTACTCTTGAGCGGTTTAATCTTTTCCTATCCTGATAGAAAAGATAGGGATATGGGACGTTTAGTCGGTTATTACTAACTAAGTGCAGGTGTTTTTACATAATCCTTGTTCTGACCTCCGAGAAATATACGGAAGTTGATCCAAGTATATTGATGCTTTCTTCAACAGCTGGTGTTTCTTTTGGGACAAGTTCAAGGTTCACAGGCTTCGATAGACTTTTGAGCTGGGTTTAGAGCATTTTCTTTGATGCTGATGGCTTTTGCTGAAACGTCTTCAAGCTTGGCTATTTCATACATTTATTTTTCATTAGTTTTTTAGGAGCCAGGAGTAATTTTGAGAATGACCATCACAGCACCTACTCTCATCAACCTACACGCTGTTTCGGCAGGTGTGAATCCTGTTGCTGATGCGGTGCATGCACAGACGCTATTCTCCTGCATAGAGAAACCTTCCCATCTTATTTTTATTGATTCAGGTGTTGACTCTCCTGAAGTATTGCTGAATGGCCTTTTGCCTACATCTCGGGCTTTTATCTTGTCTGCCGGTAGAGACTGCATTGCGCAAATTTCTGAGATTCTGACTCAGTTCCAAGCTGTTCAAAGCGTTCATATTGTTGCCCACGGTACCTCTGGGTCCCTTCAGCTTGGTACTACCCAGCTGACCGTTGAGAGTCTAAACGGTGTGTACAGTTGGAAAGCTGCTCTGGCTGAAGATGCACAGCTAGTGCTTCATA
This sequence comes from Cyanobacteria bacterium P01_F01_bin.53, assembly GCA_039186165.1. Classification (GTDB taxonomy): domain Bacteria; phylum Cyanobacteriota; class Cyanobacteriia; order Phormidesmidales; family Phormidesmidaceae; genus Phormidesmis. The sequence continues at coordinate 28,630 of JBCDAG010000004.1, read as the reverse complement.
GCTGCCATGTTGCTGAGGGCGATCGCGGTGAAGATTTCGTCCAAAAGCTGAGTGAAGTTTTAGGCATTGATGTAGCTGCTTCAACAACCTTGGTGGGTTCGGAGAATCTCGGTGGTCACTGGCAGCCTGACTATTTAACCTCTGCATTTCTGCCAGCGATGCCCTTTTCTCAGGCAGCATTAGAAGCCTATCCCCACACGTTGGCTTTTACTGCGACCTTGCAAGCGGAAAAGGCGGCTCGCTCTGGTGCAACGTTCTCATCGATGAATAGTGGTTCACAAGGCGGTTACCTCGACTTCCAAAATGCTAGCGGTGACTTTATTGAGTGGACGATTAATGCACCTAAAGCGGGTAAGTATAACTTAGCTTGGCGATATTCAAATGGTGCCTCCAATCGCCCGTTGACTTTTCAGCTGAATGGCAAAACAGTTAGCAACAAACTGTCGTTTCATGGCACGGGTGCTTGGAAAAAGTGGGCCTTTAGAAACCAGTCCGTTACTCTCAAAGCAGGCATAAACAAGATTCGCCTGCGGGCCAATGGCAGCAGTGGTGCTAACTTTGATTATCTCAGAGTCACAGAGGTGGGCTCGTCTTCTGGTGGCTCAGGCGGTGGCAATTCTAATCCTCCCAGTGGCGGTGGCAACACAGGTGGTAACACCGGTAGCCTAAACGTAGCACTGCAAGCTGAAAATGCCAGGGTTTCTGGAGCAACCATTGCATCCCTCAACGGGGGTGCCCAAGGTGGCCGCTACGTGGACTATAAAAATGCCAAGGGTGACTTCATCGAGTGGACTGTTAATGCACCTACTGCCGGGAACCACACCCTTTCTTGGCGATATGCCAATGGTGCTTCTAACCGTCCCCTCGCGCTTGTGTTGAATGGTAAGACTGTTAACAATAAGGTGGCTTTTGGTAGCACAGGGTCTTGGCGTACGTGGGGGACCCAAAAGCAAACGGTTTCCCTGAAAGCCGGTGTGAACAAAATTTTGCTTAGGGCTAATGGTAGCAGCGGTGCCAACATCGACTCGCTAACGGTCACGAAAGGTGGGAATTCTTCCGGTGGCAATACGAATCCTGGTGGTGGCAATACGAATCCTGGTGGTGGCAATACGAATCCTGGCGGCGGCGGCATTAGCACCGTTGGTATTGGTCGCATTGAAGCTGAGAAGATGACACTGTCCGGCTACACTGTCGAGAATTCCCGGATTTCTTCCGGTGGCAAGGTTATTAACACAGCTAAAAACGGTACAGCAAGAACCAAATTTACTGGGTCTAAAGGGAAGTACGATTTGGCCGTTGTCTACAATGATGAGAATGACGGCAAATCGCCTGTGTCTGTAAGGGTCGATGGCAAAGTGGTTGCTAGCTGGACTTTTAATGAGCGTACAGACAGCACGATTGCTACGACAAGCAATACAAGACGCAGGGTCATGTCTGGTGTTTCTTTGAACGCTGGTTCGGTGATTGAAATTCGAGGCGCTAAGAATCAGAACGAGTTTGCTCGGATTGACTACCTTGATATTTCCAAAGCAGGCTCTGGTAGTAGTGGCGGTGGTTCCGGTGGCTCTGGCGGCGGTAAGCTGCGAGTGCTTGCCTTGGGCGATTCTAATACGAGAGGTGAAGGCACCCTCGGCGGCTATCGCACTAAGTTTTGGCAGCGTGCTCGTGCGGCTGGTGTAGCGATTGATATGGTAGGGCCTCGTAATGATGGTCCTAGTTCCTTAGGTGATAAGGACCATTTTGGCCGAGGTGGCTGGTCGATTCCTCAGATGACCTCTTGGGTTCGTGCGGGTAATCTCTCTCGCGAAAATCCCGACATCGTCATGTTCATGATGGGTACCAATGATGCCAATACCAATGGCAATGTGTCAGGCCGAGCGATTCGCGATCGCCTCTCTACTTTCATTGATGTCGCTGTAAAAGCTGCACCCAGAGCAACGTTCTTTATCTCTACGATCATGCCGCTGGATACGCCTAGGGGCACGGCTGCAGAAGCTAAAGCTGCTAGAGACTTCAATGCCTTAATTCCGGCGTTGGTGAGGCAAAAAGCAAAACAAGGTAAGAAAGTTATCTTTGCCAATGCGGGCGGTAGCTTGAATGTCGGCGATGTGAATGGTGATAGAAGCCGTACTGACGATCGGAATGATGGTCTGCACGCGACAAGAGCGGGTTATAACAAGCTAGGTGATGCTTGGTATAACGCCGTCAGTCGGTCTGCTATTTGGAAGAATGCTGCGGCTGCTCAAAAGCGCTCGGGTTCGATTCCAAGTGATGCTGTCACAGATCCTTTGACCGGTGATAGTGGTAATAATTACCTCTCCGGTGGCAGCGGGTTTGACTTGCTAACAGGTGCGGGTGGTGCTGATACCTTTACCTACGTCAAGCCAGCAGATGGCCTTGATACGATCACCGACTTCAGTAGTAACGATACTATTCGGGTTCTGAAGTCTGGCTTTGGTGGTGACTTGGTTGCAGGTCGCGCCTTGGGCGGTAATGACTTTGTCCTGGGCCGTAATCCATCTGCAAAAGATGGCGGTTCTACTTTCTTGTTCAACACCAAAGATCGCATCTTGAGCTTTGATGCTGATGGTAAGGGAAGTGGTGCAGCGGTGGGTCTTGCAAAACTCTCTAATGGATTCACACTACAAGCTAGCCAGATTTCCGTCGTTTAGTTTCATGTTTTCAGCCGTTTCTCAGGATTGTGTGTGAACGACGGTCCCTTGATGACGGCTGACTGATGACAACTTACTGATTGCAATGCTCAGCACCTACGACAAAAGTCAGTAGGTGCTGAGCATTTTAGTAGCAATTCCAGCTTTATAAAACCCACGGAGATAGTGAGGCAATCTTTGTAAGAACCTGATGAAAGTGCTCGTACTTTCAAGGATGGAAAGGCTATTAATAGTGGGGAATAGGACCTAGTCGCCTGGGCTGATGACGCCTGCCTATCGTTATCAAGCATTTTAATTTTTACTTATTAGGTTTGTAGGAGATTTTTAGAAACATGGCACCTTTAGACACCATTCTTCAAGCGGAAGATGCCTTTCTTTCTGGTGCGAAGATTGCATCGCTAAATGCCGGTGCGCAAGGAAGCTATGCGGACTATCAAAATGCCAGCGGAGACTTCATTGATTGGACGGTGAATGCGCCTTCTGCTGGAGAGTATGAGCTAACCTGGCGATATGCGAACGGTGCCACCAACCGTCCTCTTTCCTTTTTAGTGAATGGCACGGTTATTAACAACAACTTGGCCTTTACCGGCACTGGCTCATGGACGAGCTGGGTAAACCAAACACAAACAGTTTCCTTGCAAGCGGGAACGAACACCATTCGGCTGTTAGCTAATGGTAGCAGTGGTGCCAATTTTGACTATCTTAGGGTTAAGCAGGTCGTGACTGAGACCTATGACCCTGGTGATAGTGGTACGGATACAGGGACTGGAACAGATAATACTACTCCCAGCAATCTTAATGTGACCTTTCAAGCGGAAGATGCTTTGATATCGGGTGCGAAGATTGCATCGCTTAATGGCGGTGCGCAAGGAAGCTATGTTGACTATCAAAATGCGAGTGGAGATTTCATCGAGTGGACGGTGAATGCGCCTGCTGCTGGAGACTATGACTTGTCTTGGCGATATGCGAACGGTGCGACTAATCGCCCTCTGTCTTTGTTGGTAAACAGCGGTGTCGTTGACGGTGACCTGGCTTTCAGTGGGACAGGCTCGTGGTCTAGCTGGGTCAATCAGACAAAAACGGTTTCTCTTCAGGAAGGTGAGAACAAAATTCGATTGTTGGCGAAGGGTAGCAGCGGGGCTAACTTTGACTCGCTAACCGTCACAGCATCCGACACGGGGACGGGGGATTCTGGCGGGACCGATACTGACACAGGCACAGATACAGATCCTGGCGATAACGGTAACGATGCCACCGTAAATATCAACGTTGAGCTTCAAGCGGAAGATGCTCTGCTCTCAGAGGTGGTCATTGCCTCACAGAATAGTGGTGCGCAGGGCAGCTACGCCGACTATCAAAATGCGAGCGGTGACTTTATTGAGTGGACGGTAAATGCCCCTTCTGCGGGAGACTACGACTTGACCTGGCGCTATGCCAATGGTTCCACCAACCGTCCCCTGTCTTTGTTGGTGAATAACGGGGTAGTTGACAATAGCGTTTCGTTTACTCACACTGGCTCATGGTCTAGCTGGAGTCAGCAAACGCAAACGGTTTCTCTCCAAGAAGGCGAGAACAAAATTCGATTGTTGGCGAATGGCAACAGCGGAGCTAATTTTGACTATCTTAAGGTGACTGAAGCGGGTGCTCCCGTTTCCTCTAAGTTGAGAATTTTGCCTTTGGGTGACTCCAATACTAAAGGTGAGGGCACGCCGGGTGGTTACCGCATCCAATTTTGGGAGCGGGCGGTGAATGATGGTGTAGATATTGATTTCCTCGGGACCCGCAATAATGGACCGGCTAGCCTGGGCGACGGCGATCACCAAGGCCAGGGCGGGTGGGCGATTCCGCAAATGACTGCCTGGGTGAATGCCGGTAACCTAGCCGCGCAAGATCCGGACATGATTTTGTTCATGATGGGGACTAATGATGCCAATACCAATGGCAATGTATCTGCGACGGCGATTCGCGATCGCCTCAGTGCCCTCATCGATGCAGTTCATGCTGCGACGCCGTTAGCTCATTTGTTTGTTTCCTCCATTTTGCCGTTGGATACGCCCCGGGGTACGGCGACCGAAGCTGCTGTTGCCAGTGCTTTTAACGCATTGATTCCCGATTTGGTGACAGCCAAGGCTGCTGAAGGTAAGCGCGTGACGTTTATCAATGCGGGCGGGAGCCTCAGCGTAGGCGATATTAATGGCGATAACAGCAGTACCGCTGACCAAAACGACGGCTTACATGCGACGGCAGCTGGTTACGATTTGCTAGGTGATGCCTGGTATGACGGGGTCAGCGCGACTAGTGTTTGGCAGGATGCAGTGGCCAATCAAACGGGTGCTGCTTCGAGTGCAAGTAGTCTCATTGAAGCTGACCAAGTGTCGGCGGCGGTGACAGAGCCAGTTGTGGGAGATAGTGGAAACAACGTCATCTCAGGGGGCAGTGGCTTTGACGAGCTGACCGGTGGGGGCGGTGCCGATACATTTGCCTACGCTCAGCCTAGTGATGGCGTGGATATCATTACCGACTTTGGTAGTGATGATACGCTGCAGATTATGAAATCTGGCTTTGGTGGCGACCTGGTGGTTGGTAGTGCCCTGAGCAGCGCTGACTACATTTTAGGGAGTAATCCACAGGCGCTGGATACGGGTTCTACGTTCTTGTTCAATACCGGTAGCCAGACGCTGAGTTTTGATGTCGATGGTACAGGTAGTCAGGCCGCAGTGGGGATTGCGACGTTCTCTAATGGTTTTGCACCACAGGCAAGCCAGATTGAGATTATTGCGTAGCATTCGCTAGCCTGCTCGAGACAACACAAGAAACGCCGCTAAAGCTCCTAAATGGATGGTTTAGCGGCGTTTCTAATATCCAGTAGATACTGGTGTGATGGTTTATGGCTTGTTACATAGGTTGTTTATGCATCTACTGAGTTGCTGACAATGTGAAAGGCCCAATCTGATGGGTAAGGTGGTTGCCAGTTAATTGTTGTTGTATCAGTTGTTATGGGAACTTGAATCTCTTCATAAGAGATTTTCGTGTCGACGGCTGTGATGACTGTAATAGGGCTTGTGAACTTGTCTAATGTGAACTGGACCGTGTCGGGTTGTTTTGAATAGCAAAGGCCACTTTTATCGGTATCTCGTAAGCAGTAACCCTCGTTGATGAGGCTATTATCGGGCTCCATCGTCACCGTGAAATTGTCCTTGATAAATTGACTATAGGTTTTAATGGCAGCTTTGTTGGGATAAGGATCAGAAAATTTTTGGCCTGCGGGTCTATTGCCCCAAATATTGGCAATACCACCGGCTATGGCTGAATGCCATAACCCCTGTAGGGTTTCTTCTGCGGTGTAGTGCTGTGGGGTATCGGGCGTTTGAATGCGGAAGCGATCTTCTGAAAAGACGGGGCGTTTGTCATCCCGTTGATCATTTGCCTGCTCGAAATGCTCTATGTAGTCCTGATAGCTAGGATGGTGCCATTCCCATGATGCATAGTCTAGCTTTGTGCTGATTTCTCGATATTGGTTTTTATGACCTCTGCCGCCAATGAGGTGGTGGTAGCTACTGTTATCTCGCAGCTTTGCGCGCAAGTCTTCTAATTCCTTGGCTGAAGCCCACTCGAATAAATCGAAACCATAGCCGAGGGTCCAGCCTGGTACGGGAGAGAGTCTGGCCGCAATTTCAGTGTAGAGTTCATCAACATCTACACCATAGGTTGATGGGGTTGTACCTCTGGCTTTATCGCCCCATATCCAAAAATGGGTGACACCGCCACGACGGTAGGTTTTGAGCACAGCGGCTTCAAAGTAGTCTGGCGTATCTAAAAAGTCTCGTAGAGTTCTGATATGGAATCCGGTAAATCCGTGACCGTCTACAAATTCATCGAGGCCTTCGTCTAAATCAAGTTTGTTGTACATCACAAACTGTGGGACGAAGGCTTTACCGGTTGCTGAACGAATCCACTTGTCGCCTTTCGCTTCGACAAATCCTTGGGCATAGTCGGGCCTATCAGCGTTGATCGTCAGCTCTCCGCCCGTGCTGAAAGACCAGGAGCCCTGTTGTGTGGGCGTAAACCGAAATTTTGTTTGATCGTTTTTTTGAAATGTTAAAACCTGATAGCTTTCGCCGCTGTCGTGTTCTACCGTTACAGCTTGGTGGACAGGGGCGTCCACAGAAATCTCGTAACATTCCCAGGTGGGACGTGTCTCTAGTGTCGGTTCCAAACAGCCTTCGTTGTATTCGGTGGCCAGTGCAACGTGGCTACGTGGCTTCGTGTTGGTTTGGGTGGGTTTGGGTGAAAAGGTTGAGCTAAGTTGTGATACGGCAGTGAAGGTAATAATGCCGATGAGTAGCAGCGTGAGAATCTTCCAGGGTTTCATAAGGGAAAGATTTTACATGGACGATGGGGGTTGCTATTTAGGATAGGAGTTGCTCGCTGATCCTGATCGGCCTATGTGACACCCTGTGGGTCACTGGTTTACTTTGTGCTTACTTACATTGCTGGATTCATTTTGCTACGCATGAGGAGTGCGATCGCACCTAAACTTGCTGCCATCATACCGATTGCGATCACAGGCACTAATCCGTACAGCATCATCGACGGAATAGACGCAACGACTAAGCCCAGTAGTGCCACAATGAGCAGCCTTGTCCCAAGCTGTTCATAGCCCGCACGAGTAATAATTACAAGGCCAATAACCGCAAAGGTAACCTCACTCAGGAGCGTCGCCAGTGCCGCACCGACCGCGCCGAGCTGTGGAATGAAAATGGCATTAATGGCAATGTTCAAGCAGACCGTGGCCAACAGTACCAACGGTAAGAGCTTTTCTTTTCGAGTGGCTTGGAGAAAATAGGAGACTAACGATGCGAACATTTTCATGCTGAGGCTAGGTAGCAACAGCGATAGGGCACCTACCGCAGGTAAAAACTCCTCACCGTAGGATGCTTTAATAAGGAACGTTTGTAGGAACCCCGCGATCGTGATGAAAGGCAAAACGATCATGAGCAGCAGGAGTGCCGTTTGCCTGACCTTTTCAGGGAGCTGACTGGGGTCTTGGGCAAAGCAACGGGTGAGCTTGGGAAAAGAAACTGCAAAAATGATGCGCGGCAGCGCCGTAAAAATGTCTATAAGCCTATAAACTGCGCCATAGAAGCCCGCTTCTTGAGAAGAGGCCAGTGCCTTTAGCATCAGCACATCGACCTGGTAGTAAAGAATCCACAGAACGCCTGATATGGCGAAGGGATAGGCCATCTTGAAGGACTGGCGAATGGTCGGAAGCGTGATGGGTGAAGAGAAGGACTTTTTACGCTTGAGATAAAAGAACCAGAACAGGGTATCCGTTACTCGCACGAGCGCAAGGGTGCCGACAACCCAAATCAGGTTTTGGGTGAGTAACAGGATAGTGCCAGCAAATAAAAATAAGGCAGAGCGCTCAATAGAAACTGCTATGGTTTCGCTTTTAAATTCTCCTAGGCCCCTAAATGCGGCTCTGAGCGTTTGCTTACTACAGCGCCCACCGCCTGCTATCACGGCAAAGTAGCACACAATGATGTCGGTGCCTGTAAATCCGAACTGCCGGGCGATGGGGAAGAGACACAGCAATACAATCAAACAGTTGACAGCTTCTATAAAAAGAAACGTCCCTGTTGACTTCAACCCTTTGTCCGGCTCGGCTGCGACCTCCCGTGATAGCAAATCCGCAAAACCGAACAGGATGAAAAATGTGAGAATGCCAGCCAAGGCATCTGCCGAGGTGAAAACACCATATTTTTCAGGGCCGAGGATGCGACCCATCAGAATGTATAGAACAAAAGTAAGCCCTAAGGTAGCTTCTCCAAGAAAGGAATAGACGTAGGAAAAGTCTATTTTGCTGAGTAGTTTTTTCATGGATGCTTACGCGATTTACCCCTGACCTATGTTGTCTTTTTTAGTGGATGAATTAAATAAAGCGACAGATAAGCTTCCAGTAGAAACCAAAGAAAGCATCGAGTGAGGATTTCAGAAACACAAGGGCTTTGTTTTCAACTAAATCGCCTCGGATATTGATGGCATCGTATTGGATGAGGTCTTTATCGGGGACTTGTCTGACGGCTTGAATGTCTTTGCGTCGCTTGAGCACGGTTGGAAAATGGGAAATAATGTCCCAAATCGCTCGGAGGTATTCGAAGAGACTACCCTTTAGCGTTAAAAAGCCCATCAAAGACAGTTCGTATACGAGCAGTGCGGGCGCTGCCAAAATAATGGTTTTGAGTGAAAACATGGTTAGCAGCATCAGCCAACGGTTTCTAATTTGATAGAACACTTTAGACAGGCCGCGCTTTTTCACTCGGTGATAGCAAATGGCATCGGGAACGGTGTAGATTTGCTCTCCGGCTTGGGTGAGGCGATAGGTAAATTCTCCATCGGTGCGGCCAAAGAAGTAATACTCATCCATGAGGCCAATTTCGATGGCTTTTTTCTGTGAGACTAAGAGCGTCACGCCCGCAATCATTTGCACTTGGGTGATGCCTTGGACGCCATCTTTAATCGGGGTGTCTCCGCTGACCAAAATAGTTTCAGTGAGGTAGTGCATTTTGGCACCTTCAAACTGAATGGTATCGCGGCGGTCGTTGTAAACGATGCGGGGAGACCAGATGGCCGCATCGGGATATTGTTGTGCAGCGTTGACCAGTTCTTCTAGGCAGTTGTCCGAGAGGATGGCATCGTCATCGACGAGGAGTACTAAGTTGCTCGAAGAGCTGGTGATGGCAAGGTTGCGAGCGGGGTTAGGACCGTTATTTTCCAGGTTTAAAATGTTGATGTCTGGATAGTGCTCTGCCACCCACTCAGGGGTGCCATCTGTTGAAGAGTTGTTGATGAGCTGGATGCGGAAGTTTTTATAGGTTTGCCTGAGGAGAGACTCGATGCACAGCTCAATAATTTTGCGGCCATTGTAAGAGATGATGCCGACGGTGACTTCGGGCTGGTTCCCTAGAGGCAGTGGTTGGGTTTGGGGTGCTTGTTCAAGGGTGCTCATCTTTGGGGTCTCCTGGGGGTCTCCTGATTTTTATTGAAGATGCTTAGGGGCTAAAAATATATTTTTGGCCTTACTGTGCTGGACTTCGCTTCACTGGGTCTAGCTTTTAGATGTGGTTATGAGTTGCGTTGTTTGATGACTTTGGCAGGCGTGCCTACTGCGATCGCATAATCTGGTAAGTCCTTCGTGACTACAGCCCCTGCCCCAACCACACAACCTTTACCAATCCTGATGCCATCGAGTACGGTTGCGCCTGCGCCTAACCAAACGTCATCACCAATTACTACCGGGCCTTTGGTATAGAGCCCTTGTTCCATCATCGGAATGTCCAAGCGGTCGGTGTTATAACGACCGCCACCGATGTAGCAGTTACCCGCAATTAGCACTGCTTGGCCGATTTCAACGCCGCCGCTGGAGGTGATCACCACGTTGGCACCGATGTCGGTGTGATCGCCAATGGTGACGGGGGCTGTTTTTCCTTGAATGATGCAATTGCGAGAAACAATCACGTCATTGCCGAGGGTAATGCCCGCCTCTCCCGCGCCGCTCGCATCGAATAGGCTACCGTCATCAAGAGCAGTGCGATCGCCCAGGGTAATGTGATTTGGATGCCGTAAAACTAGCCCTTTGCCAAAGATGACACTTTTGCCAACTTGTCTGAATAAGCCAGGATAGAACTTTTTACGAAATAAGTAGCCTAGTGCGCCCACCAGATTGCCAAATAGCAGTGAGAGTAACTCGTACTTCAGCAAAGCTAGCAGGCTTTTACTACCCAGCACTTTCTCCTGATATTTGCCTAAGGCAGACCCACTGTCTTGGTTGAGCTGTTGGCTTAAGGGGATTTTGTTGATTGTTGTTTTATCAGGAGAAGAGACCATTTGAATCCTTAACTATGCATCCTTGAGGGTAGTGAGTTTTGGGGTGTGAGCTAGCGATATCTCTAACAAAAGCACCTATAAAGAAAGCCACTTTTGATCCACGTACCACTGACCCATTTCCTTGAGTCCTTCAGTATCTGAGTGTTTGGGAGTAAAACCGATCAGATTGCGGATTTTGGAGGTGTTGAATGAGCGATCTTTGGTATAGAAAGCGAGCCTTCTGCGGTAGATGGGCGGTTCGATGCCGAGGGGACGGAAGATGGCCTCGCACAGGTCTGCGATCGCAAACAAAGGTGCTTTGGGCAAAGAAATAAACTTGTAGGGCTTTTGGTAGTAGTCGCTGATTAGCTCCACCATTTCCCGGAAGGTAATCGCCTTTTCACTGCCGCAAATAAAGGTTTCACCTACGGCGTTTGAGTGGATGGCCGTGACGAGCATGCAGTCTGTCAAGTCATCGACATGGATGAAGTGCAGCAAGTTACCGCCGTTACCAATGGCCGGGACAACTCCTTTGACGACCATCTTGTAGATTTTTAGGAGCCGCTTTTCGCCGGGGCCATAGATGCCTGCGGGGCGAACAATCGCCACGGGCAGGCCGCTTTCTTTGCCAAAGTCCCTAATCCATTTTTCGCCTTCTAGCTTGCTCTCTTGGTATACGTCACCCGGTTCGGTTCGGTAGGTTTCGTCAGCGGGTGGGTTCTCAATATGGCCGTGGACGCCAATGGTCGAGACATGGACGAAGCGCTGAAAATTAGGTTGCTTGAGGGCTGCGTTTGCGAGCAACTGAGTACTGCGCACGTGGACGTTGTAATAGCCTTCGTCAGGAGACTTCGCTTCGCGGAAGGGGGTCACCATGTGAAAAATGTGGGTAACGCCTTCCATGGCTTTGTTGATCAGTGCTTCGTCGAAGACGTCGCCTTTGTACCATTCGATGGGGAGGCCGTCGAACTGTTTGATGTTTGAGGTGGGGCGGGCGATCGCAACCACTTCCACACCTTGTTTCACCAGCTTGTGGGTCAGCATTGACCCGGTAAATCCAGAGGCCCCAGTCACTAAGGCTCGGCTGCCCTGAGGCAGAGACGTTTCCGCCGTTGCTGTGTAGTTGGCAAGGATAGGATTTTCTGTCGCCTGATTAGTCACGGATGTTTGCCTCCTGATTAGTAAGTTTGTTTAGTGAGTTTTAAAATAATGGGCGAGCCAAGAAAGCGAGAAAGTCCAAAGACCCTGGCGCTCCCTTCTAGAACAGAAGAAATACCCGGCTGCTTCATCATGCGGTGTAGCACCATGGGCCAAAAGAACTGAGCGTAGCGATCGCCAACCTTTAACCCTAGGTTCTTGGCATAGCCCAGCAGTTCGGACTCGTTGTAGCAGGTGTATGGACGGGTATTTTTCTCAACGCCCTTCTTTAAGGAGAACAGGAGTGGTGTGATGTAGTTCGCGCTGCGCAAGGTAGGATAGTCCACCATCACTGCTTTTTTGGCGACCCGCGATAGCTCTTTCATGAAGGGTTGCCATTGCTCCACGTGGGCCAGCATGCGATAGCTAATCACCACATCAAAGGCATCGTCTTCGTAGGGCATCTCCAGGATATTTGCGACTTGAAAGTTACATTTTCCGGCATCTACCAGGTCACGAATGCGGTGTTTGCAGACTTCATCACTACCCACGACAGTGACGCTGTGACCTGCTGCGAGCAAGCCACTGGTGAGCTGCCCATGGCCGCCACCGACCTCCAGCACGCTGGCATTTGGGTAGGCCTTCAGCATTTTGAGGGTCGCGTCGAGCTGTATTTTTAGTAGCCACTCTCCGATGGGACCCGCAAATCGAGAGGCGTAGGCATCGGTTGAGGATTCGATATCCGCCGTTTCTGGAAATGAATTGTTGGTTGCAATCATGGGTGCTGCTGGGTCGCTGGTAGCGGTTGCCGCAGAATGGTGGTTTTCAGCCGTCGTGTCAGGTTTGGGTGGTTTGTTCAATCTGAGCAGGGATTGATTTTTTACGAAGCGAAAGGGGGATTGCGATCGCCCATAGGTTTGAAGCTCAGCGGTGTCACTTTGCAACAGTTGCTTGAGCGATTCTCCTGGCTTGTGATTATTCCAGTCGGACGGGACCTGAATGCTAAAGCCGAAGCTGCCCGGTCGTTCCACTTCGTACTCTAGTGGTAGCGGATCGGTGCCCGGTAGCTGACGATGCTCCTGGCAAAAGCCGGGCAGCGGCCAGAAGCCTGGTCTGCCCCCGTTATCACCGGCAAACACCTTCTCAGGCATAGCCCCTAAACGAGCTTCAACCAACTCACCCCGTTTCCCAATCCATTTGCCTACGCCCCAGGGGAGGACCGGTAAGCTATTGGCTGTGATCGCCTCTTGAACCGTCTTTTCCAAGCTCAATCCATCTGTGACGGTCTCCTCCGTAATGAGGGTCAGTACTTCAATCCCTTCTTCGGTGACGACCTGCCGTCCGGCCATAATCAAGAGTGTTTGCCCGGAACGATGGGTAAACCGCAACGAGGTCGCTTCCTCAGTGGTAGAAATATCCCAGTCGGTGAGCTGTTGCTGGAGCTGCGATTGTGATGCAACCAGGTTGTCAAAGGCCTCAACTCCACTGCATTCAGTGAGGAGCAAAATGCCTACGGGTTGGCTGAGTCCTAGCTTTTGGCTTTGTTGTTCAAAATTGCTGCGGGCAGCTTCTAGGAATTTGGCCACCTCAAAGCAGTCATGCAAGTGCACATGGGCATCGACGAGTAGGTGCGTGGGATTAGAAGACATAGCGGAAGAGTATGGAGTTCTGTTTTAGGTGTTTTTTGTTCTAGAGAATTTTTTAGGTGTTTTTTGTCTTAGGTGTTGTCTGTTCCCGGTTGCCGACGACCTTTGATAAATCCGATGACAGCGAATAGAACTACAGCGTAGAGAAGTTCTACGCTGATGAAAGTGAGGTGGGACATATTCCAGAGGCCACGGGAATGGTGGACCGGTGGGAAAAGGGAAAATGGCGCACTAAACGTGTGATCGCTCAATGGCCATAGCAGCGGCATTCCACTCCCTCCAGCGGTGACCAAATCCATGAGTAAATGCATGCCATAGAATCCAATCGTCAGCTTGAACAAACCACCATAATGAGTTTGTCTTCGAGTGCTTTTCCGAAAGTGGTGGATGACAAAAGCGAGCAGCGCACTGACTAAAACAGCGGCTACTAAACTGTGGGAGGGGCCTCGGTGAAAGCGGATGCCCGTCACAATTTGTGGAAGAAAATCTAAGTCAGGTAAACACGAGACGAAGATACCGTAGAGCGCGGCAAGCGGTGTGAGGGCGATGACCTTACCCGGCAGCTGCTTTTTCACGAAGGGCAGACGGCTAAGCGCATAACCTGAGATTGAGTGGGCAATGGGGGATGGCATGGAAAGAGTAGAGAGATGATGACGCCTGATGGTTACGGATGCTTGAGAGATGCTGTGACAAACTTTAGTTTAGATAGAGCGAATTAAACAGAGCACGGCGTTTCTGTTTTCGGCATGTCCGGTGATGCGGTTGTTGATTCGCTTAACACGTCATGGGGTGGTCGTAGCCCTTCAAATCGTTGTTGAACTTGAGCGATTTCAAGCTGCTGTTTTTCGGAACTCCAGCCTAGGGTGTCGCCCATAATTTGGGCACACAGTTGGATAGCCTCATGGCCAGGATGACCCGCGGCCCCTAACTCAGTGCGACGGAAGATCACGTCGCTAAGCGTTTGAGGCATCGTGTTTTGCAAGCTGTATTTGACTTCTGCTGATAGTGTATTGAGCTTGGATGCGGATGCGGTTGGGTTAGTGACAGCTAGATCCGCATGCTTGAGAACTTCTTTATAGTCCGAGCCGTAGTTATACACCAGGCGGGTAATGTCTTTGGCGGATACCGTCGCTTTGTGAGTGTTGATGGCGTTGTTCAGGAAGGATTGGAACTGCTCTATGTGTCCGCCCTGTAGGGCTTCTTTGTCGGAGTAAGAACGCTCGGGCATTTGGCCGCGATCGCGAAACACCCAATCCACTGCTCTACGGGCGACATCCCTGGCTGTGGTGTATTTCACACCCTTCACAGAGAGTAACCCCTTAAACCCGTCGGTGCGATGGTCCATGAGGTGAAAGTGTTTGGTGAGTTTCATATCACCCGATTCGGCAGACTGGCCATCGCTGGGCAGGAGCCCAGAGTGCACCCACTCCACATCATCCGGGGTGAGATCAAACGTGGGGTAGGACTGGTTAATTTCTTTGAGGAAGGATGCGATCTCTGCGCTGGTGGCTTTGGGTGGTTTTGTCCCCTCGTTGTTAGCGCCGTACCAGGTGCCGACTAACGACTTCCCGCGCCAGGGTGCGATAAAGAATAGACGACTATCGGGTGCGCGTCCGGTGATGCCGATGGCATGCTCTTGTTGGGCACCAAAGAGGGGGCGAGTCACGAGGTTCATCGCTTTCGCTAGATTTTTCGGTGGCTCGGGCTTGCCTGTGGCAGTGGCAATCAGTCCGTCAATCCAGGGGCCGCTGGCATTGATGATGTTGGTGGCTTGAATGTCGAATTGCTCGCCAGTGAGCTGATCTTGAGCGATCGCACCCACGACCCGGCCATGCTGCGTGCAAAAGTCCACCACGCGGGTGTAGTTTGCTATTTCTGCGCCTTGTTGGGCCGCTGATTGCACAAAGGCCAACACCAACTGTTCTGAGTTGTACACCTGGGCATCGTGGAAGCGGGCTGCGCCAGTGAGTTTTTTAGTGGGGAGATCCGGTAGCTGCTCAAGGCAGTCGGCTTTGGAGATGATCTCGCCAGCGGGGATGTGTTTTTGTGAATCTTTGAGCGGCAAGTTGCGATCGCCACTAATGATGTCATTCATTTTAAGCGCCACGGTCATGGCCTCTTTCCCTTTGAGGCTCAGGCCATAGGTTGGCACCAAGACTGGCATCGGATGCACCAAGTGTGGGGCAATTCTCATCAGCGTTTGCCGCTCTTTAATCGACTGGCGCATCCGAGGGAAGTCGGCAGTTTGCAGATACCGTAGGCCACCGTGGATAACCTTGAGGCTATTGGCTGAGGTGCCCGAGGCAAAGTCAGTTTGCTCCACAAGGGCGACTGAGAGTCCTCTGAGTGTGGCCTCCCAGGCAACGCAGGCACCATACATGCCGCCACCGATGACCAGTAGGTCAAATGATTGATTAGATAGAGCGGCTAAGTTTCTCTGCATGCTGAAAGTCTCTACTAATAGAAGTAATTAATAATGGAAGTCGTTAAGGCTAGCCTATACAACGAGCTAGGGCTTGCCCCTTATGGCTGAGGGCTGGATGGCTGAGAGCTGGATGGCTGAGGGCCGGATGTCTCTTATGAATGCTGGGGGTTTAATGAGCAGCTCGCCTCATTAATGAGCAATATTAATGGGCAACGCTCAGCTCACGTTGGAGCCAGTCGTACAGTGATGAGAGCTTATTTGAGAAGACTTCGTACGTGTGTTCTTTGGCGATGTATGCCCGCGCGGCTTGGCCTAAGCGCTCCCGCAATTCAGGGTTACTGACGAGCTTCAAAATGCCCTGAGCAAAAGACTCTACAGTGGGCTCTGCGAGAACAGAAATCTCTTCGGTGAGCACCTGTGTATGGGTCATCAAGTTAGTTGCGACTAGCGCCTTACCACTATCTAAGTAGGAGTAAAGCTTCATCGGTGTGTTGTCACCTTGGGTCCGCGGCGAAACCACAATATCTGCTTGGGCCAGATAGTCCTTGAGGTTTTCAATGGGGCGAGGGCCAACGAGATGAACGTTAGCGTCTGTGCCTTGCTGACGGACTTTCGCTTGATACTTTTGAATATCGTCTTTCTTGCCGCCAATAATGATCAAGTGGGCTGACGGCTCAGTCGGCAAAACTTGGGCGAAGCTATCTAACAAGAGGTCTATGCCTTGATAACTCTCCAAATTGCCGACGTACATTAAGAGCGCACCTTCTATTTGAAACTGCTGCTTGAATGCTTCAATGGTCATAACTCATGCACTGGCTGATGGTGATGGATGCTCGTTTTATCTCGATCTAGGGGCTACACCGTTGAGGCTGAAGCTGGGGCTACTTGTGCCTGCTCGCGGTTGTAGTTTAAGAGCGAGATATCAGGAATGATGACGACTTTCTCAGGGGTGTAGGCCTCGATTTCGGTGGCGAGGGCTTGGCACACCGGAATGACTGCTTTCGCATTACGAACAGCAACCTTTTCAAAGGCCTGAAGGACTTTTTTCAACAGCTGAAGCTTGGGATATTTGTCCGTGAGCTGACCAGCCAGTGACGAATCCATGTCATACACGTAGGGGATGCCCAGTGTTTTTTTGATCAGGAGTGCGATAAAAACAGCTTCTTCCCCGGCATGGATAAGGTCGTATTGCTTACTTTTGGCTAGTTTGAAGGCCTTGAGCAATAAGAACACATCGCAAATGACCTTTTTGATGGAAAAGCCAGGCCGAATGTTAGCCACCATTTTAAAAGCAGGCGTTCGATAAATCTTGACGTTGGGATAGTAGACGTCACTGCCTTCTGGAAAGGTAATGAGATCTACATTTTCGCCGCGCTCGGAGAGCACTCTAATGACTAAGTCTGCGGCAATCGGTGTGCCCCTTGGTTGATAAAAGGGGTGCGGAGCCAACATAAGAATATTCATAAGATGCCAACTGATATAAAACAGACCTGATAAAACTCTGGTCCCAAAAGATACGTGTGCTAATAAGGATCTGCCGAAACGCTTAAACCAGCAAGATTGACCGGCAAGATTAAAACTCTGGCCTTACCTTGCCCCGTTTGCCTTATGCAAATACCGGCTAATGCCAATGAATGCAAAAGTCATTGCATGGGCTTGAGGTAAAAGCGCTAGAAGAACCAGTGAAAAGCCTCTATACGACCGTCGCCAGTGTGGTACATGCACAAAGCAGCACAATTTGGAGCCTCGGCCGTATATTCACTTAAGGCCTGTGCTCATTCATATATAAGCGATGTTTGCTGGATAGCGGTTAGGAAACTTATTAGGTTTATGTAATATTCATTGCTTGTGCCCTGTTAGTTAAGTTTTCAGGGCTATGACATTTGGCGGGCTATGACATGTCAAGCGGCATAGGTCGCCCTGTTTGATAGCCTTGGGCGTAGCGAATGCCCTGCTGTTTCATGGCCTCTAGGGTCGCTTGGGATTCTATGCCCTTTGCGATCGCCTGCACAGGATGCTCTTGGATCAGCTTACTCAGCACGGTCCACGGGCTTCTGTCGGTGCGGATCGTTTTCACCATAGCGGGAGTGAGTTTGACGTAGTCGACCGGCATTTGGGTGATGAGGTTGGCGGTGGAGCGATTAATCGTGACGTCGTCTAACGTGACCTGACAGCCTAAGGCGTGTAGCACTTTTGTGAGCTGGACAGTGCTGCTCGGGGAGGTCAATGCTGCTGCCGTCGGAATTTCAAAGCAAAAGAGGCTGGGTGGCAAATTGAGCTTAGATAGCTTTTGTGCCACAAAGTCAGCAAGGGTGGGATCTTCAACGCTGTCCTGGGAGAGATTGATGGCATACAGCGTGTGATTCAAGGTCGCAGCATTTGCTTGCTGTTTTACCCACTTAAAGAGCTGACGAATTACCTGGCGATCCAAAGTTCGCATGAGGCCATATCGTTTGGCCGTTGGTAAAAAGAAACTGGGTAGAACGGGGTTGTTTTGTTCATCCCGGAGGCGCAACAGCAGCTCGTTTTGTCTGATGTTGTGCGGTGACGATGACTCAGGAGTAGAGGTATCGTCACCCTGGGTAGCTTGACTGAGCGTGACTACGGGCTGCTGATACAGGGCAAACTCCTCCTGCTCGAAAGCCTGCGTGAGTTGCTGTAGGCGCTGTTTTTGCTCTGGATGCCGTTTGTCTTGCTGGTCTTGAATTTTGTCGTTGTAAGCTTTCTTCAGCAAGAAGAAGGGACTTTTCACCGTGGTTGAGAGCTGTTCGCGGCGGCAGTTCTCGACGATATTGAGCCGTTTACGTTCGCCGTAGCGCATCCGATGTAAGGCGAGCTTACGAATGTCATTAGCAATGTGGGCTGGCACGGCAAAGGGCTTTTTCCAGGGCTCAACTCGCAGCATGCGAATGTGAAAACAGCTCAAACCCACGCAGCGAAATAGACTGACGAGGTAGTCTTGGCGAAGACGACCATCGGGGATGTCATGGTGCACCACCATATCAGGGTTGTACCAAACGTCCCATCCGGCTTTTTGGATGTGAAGGATGGCTTCTAGGTCTTCGCTAGCTAGGCCTGCGCTTTTGCTAGTGTTATTTAGGAAAAGCCGCTCGGGAACGTTATTTAGCCAGGCTTGCCGACGGACGACTAGTCCTGCTGCGGGGGGCAGGATTTTTTGGGCGGGTTCATAGCGTTGGGGCTGGTCACCGCGCTCAATAATGGCGAGGAAGGTTTTAATATTTTCCAGTTCGTCGGGCAGTTCGCTTTCGAACTGGCCGTGAATTTGGGAGCCAAAGGCACCGGCTTGAGGATGCTTTTGTGCAAATTGGAAGGCTTGTTCCACCCAGTTGTCAGCGGGCAGGTTGTCATCATCTAAAAAGGCAATGAGTTTGCCATGGGCGGATTCGACCGCATGCTGGCGTGCAAATGCGGCTCCTTGTTGCGCACCGAAGCTATAGCGCAATGGCACATGGCTGGGCCAATCAGCTTGATAGGTTCTAACGACTTCACCGGTGTCATCTAGGCTGTTGTTATCGCAAACGATGATTTCCCAGCTTCGGTTTTCGGGAGTGATTTGCAATCGCAACTTGTCCAGCAACGCGGGTAATCTTTTGGCACCGTTGTATGTAGGGATAACGACTGTGACGTCTAAAAGCTGAGGTTTTGGGGCGGTGTTTTTAGCGGTGCTGTTGGCAGTGGGGGCCATAGTGGTGGTGCTGAAGTGCTCGTGATTGGCCGGTGAGGAAGCGTCGTTGCTCGCAGGCTCTCGTTGTTCCACCTGAGTGGATTTGGTAAGAGTCCTGAGAGAAATCGAGTGTGACATAGTTTGCCAGAGCCCTAAGATGCCCGTATAGAAGCAGATGTATGCGTGTATTTACCCGGCTAAAAGCCCAACAACAGTGGAAACACGGCATATTGCAATTGGAGCACGCAAAAATTGGAACAGCCAAGGTTTGGCCGTTATCTTTAAGGCATCTTCAACAATTCGTAGGGTAGAAACCCCTACGTAATCCTACTCGCTTCTTCAGTGATGGTACTTATCCATTCAGGGACGGTCCTTTTATTCCGGTTTGATTCGATTATTCGAGTTTGTCGCCACTGATGATGAAGATCGGATCGCCTGAGGTAAAGACCTGCCGGTTCCCTCGGGTTTCTAGGCGGTTCACAGCGGGTTGGGCGACTTCAATGTTGCGCATCTGCAAGGTTGCAAAGGTTTCTGATGCGGTATAGAGGGTTTCTAGATTGCTGGCGGTGACGACAATACGCCCATGCATCGCCAGTTTTTTCCAGGCAGTTTCCAGTGTGGTTTGCAAGGGGGCTCCCTCAATCAAAATGCAGTTGGGCGAGCCTTTAATGTGATTCAGGCACTCGGGGGCGCTGCCTGTAATGACATCGACATTGCTGACCTCAAAGCGATCGCAGTTCGTTTTAATCAATCCAGCAACGTCTTGATCGCGTTCTACAGCGGTAATTTGTCCTTTGGGGCATAGCAGTGCGGCCTCAATCGTCACTGTGCCGGTGCCTGCGCCGATATCCCATAGCTGGGCATCCGGCTTAAGTCGTAGGTAGCCCATGACCAAGAGGCGAACATCTCGTTTGGTGAGGGGTATTCCGGGGAGTCGGTTGAAGAGTTGATCGGGAATGCCGGGTGTAGCGTAGGGCCAGAGGGTTGACATATCAGGAGAAAACGTGAGGATAGGCCTGAGGGAATCGTATCAGAGCAATGTAACAGGCACTTATTTTCAGTGGGTTGTACAGGATCTGGTGGTTCTTGGGCTTTAGGCCGTGACTGTGAGGATGGTTTGAAGGGTGGGGTCTTGGCAGCCAGTCAGGGTGCCGCCTGATTGGAGAATAGATTGGAGCATATTAATCGCATCAATAGTAATCACTTCACCAGGTAGCAGGATGGGAATGCCGGGTGGATAAGGACAAATCGTTTCTGCGCAAATTCGATGGTATGAGTCGGTAACCGGTGTGACTGTTTTATCGGCGAAGAAGGCTTGGCGAGGTGTCGTAGTGGGTTGGTGAGAAGGGAGAAGGTCGGGAAAGACGACATTCGTAATTGGTGAAGGCTGGGCGACCGTGTGTTTTCCATCAGCATGGGAGAGTGGCGATTGTCTCGTTGGCGGGTGTCGTTGGCAGAGTTGTTGGAAGCCTTTGATGAGAGCGGTGATATCTGCGGATGTGTTGCCGAGTGAAATGATGAACATAATGTGCTGCATTGCAGGAAGTTCGGCAGTGACGTGGAATTGTTCATGGAGGATGTCATCGGCTTCGAATCCGGTGAGTCCAAGTGCTGAGACGTCTACCGTGATTCGGGTGCGATCTGATAAGACAGGGGTGATGCGATCGCCTCCGTCAGGTTGAAGGACCTGTAACCCATGTATTTGGCTCAATTCCTCAAATGCTCTATCTGCAAGTGATAACGTTTTTGCCATTAATGCAAAGCCGTTTGATGCCATTTGATGACGGGCCGCGTCTAGTGAGCCCAGGAGCAAATAGCTCGGACTCGTGGATTGGGTGAGCTGAAGACACTGGCTAATTCGGTGGTGACTGATCCGATTTCCTTGCGTATGTAAGAGTGCCGATTGGGTAAAGGCACTCAGCACTTTGTGTGCCGATTGAACGGCAATATCTGCGCCTGCGGCCAGTGCAGAGGTCGGTAGTTCCGGGTGAAAGGCGAAGTGAGGGGCGTGGGCTTCATCGACAATTAGGGGAATGCCATAGGTATGGGTGATGTGTGCGATCGCGGTAATATCCGACCCAATTCCGTAATAGGTCGGTGATACGACTAGGACTGCTTTCGTATCAGGGTGCTCGGTTAAAGCGGCTTGAATAGCCTTGGTCGCTATGCCAACAGGCAAGTCCCATTCTGGGCTGTAGCTAGGCGTGATGTAGATGGGGGTCGCACCCGATAAAATCAGTCCTGAAATGGCCGAACTATGGACATTTCGAGGCAGAATCAGCTTCTCTCCGAGGCCACAGGTTGCCAAAATAGCGGCTTCGATGCCACAGGTAGAGCCATTGGCCAGAAACCATGTTCGATCTGCACCAAAGGCTTCGGCGGCGAGAGCTTGCGCCTCTAGAATGACGCCTTCGGGAGCAAAGAGATTATCTAAGTCAGGGAGTTCGGGCAGGTCAGCCCGAAAAGCGGCTTCGCCAAAGAGCTGACGATGCCGACGAGAAATTCCTTGGCCCCGTTTGTGGCCTGGTGTGTGGAAAGGGGCGTTGGGACGTTCGGCGCAGTGCTGTAGGGCGCTCATTAGCGGTGTTTTGGATTGGTCGAGTCCCACAAGTTCCTTTGGATTTGGTGTCGGTTATGCCGGGTTGCAGCGGACCTCGATCATAAAACCGTCAGGGTCATAGAAATAGATACCCTGACCTGTGGGGCGTGTCACTGGGCCATGAAAATCGATGTTGGCGTGGCGTAGTAGTGTCATGGCTTGCTCAAAATCAGCCGCTGCAATATCGAAGGCGAGATGATTAGCGCGGGTAAAGCCTTTTTCAGGGTCAGGGTCGGGTGGGGTGAGCTCAGGTTCCCAAAACAGGTCGAGAATGGTGCCGTCGGGGGTTTTGAAGTTAGTAACTTTGCCCTCGGCGACTAGTTTTATCAGGGTGCTTGGTACTTCATCACCGACCAGGCGATGTAATCCCAGGATATTGCCGTAAAAGTTACAGGAGGCTTCCATATCCTGAACATTTAGGGCAATGTGGTGAACGCTGCGAAGCATGCCAGGTTGGAGGGCTGTTGGTGGGGATGCGGTGGTGGTTGGTGTCATAGGGGTAGATAGGGTGGGAGGAGATAGGGCGTGTTAGAGAGAGAAAGGTTGAAATTTTGACCTTTCAGGCGTGGAGGCTGTTTATGAGAGAAGTTAATACGTTAGGTGCGATCGCCCTCATGGGCCTCTAGCAAACCGATTGGGGATTTTTAGTAATAATAATAAGAGCTTTAGATTTGGGTTCTAGAATTAAGATCTGTCTCTCTTTATTTCTATTTCTTTAGATTGCGAGATTGCGACCGATAGGTTTTGCCTAATCCCACTGCTCTGTCCTTGCCGGAAGACTAACACCGCTATGAAAAGCCAGTTTTTAGATCGTTTGAAAAGCCCTGAACGTCCTGTGTTGGTATTTGATGGTGCGATGGGAACCTCACTGCAGGCGCAGGAGCTAACGGCAGAAGACTTTGGTGGTGAGGAATACGAAGGGTGTAATGAATACTTGGTAGAAACCAAGCCTGAAGCAGTAGCGAAGGTACATCGCAGCTTTCTGGAAGCAGGTGCAGATGTGATTGAAACCGATACGTTTGGCGGTACGTGTTTGGTGCTGGCTGAGTATGATTTGAGTGATCGCGCTTACGAACTCAACAAAAAAGCCGCCCAAATTGCCCGCAAAGCCGCCGATGATTTTTCCACACCTGAAAAACCTCGCTTCGTTGCAGGTTCCATTGGGCCTGGTACCAAGCTTCCTACCCTTGGCCACGTAGACTTCGACACGCTTCACGATGCCTACCTAGAGCAAATTGAGGGTTTGATGGATGGCGGCGTAGATTTAATTTTGATTGAAACCTGTCAGGACGTGCTGCAAATTAAGGCGGCGCTGACAGCGGTGGAAGAAGTTTTTGCGAAGAAAGAACTGCGTTTGCCTCTCATGGTTTCGGTCACCGTGGAGCAGATGGGGACGATGCTCGTTGGTTCTGAAATTAGTGCAGCCCTTA
This sequence comes from Cyanobacteria bacterium P01_F01_bin.53, assembly GCA_039186165.1. Taxonomy (GTDB): domain Bacteria; phylum Cyanobacteriota; class Cyanobacteriia; order Phormidesmidales; family Phormidesmidaceae; genus Phormidesmis. The sequence goes on along the minus strand of JBCDAG010000004.1, from coordinate 5,170 downwards.
CCATTCTGGAGCCTTATCCGATTGACATCATGGGCCTAAACTGTGCGACTGGCCCCACTGAGATGAAGGAGCACATTAAGTATCTGTCCGAGAATTCGCCGTTTATCGTTTCTTGTATCCCCAACGCAGGCTTGCCAGAGAACGTGGGCGGACAGGCGCACTACCGTTTAACGCCGACTGAGCTGCGGATGCAGCTTATGCATTTTGTAGAAGATTTGGGCGTGCAGGTGATTGGCGGCTGTTGTGGGACGCGCACCGATCACATTGCGCAGTTGGCTGAGCTATCTCAAGATTTGAAGCCAAAAGAAAGGACTGTTGGCGATCGCCAACAGCTTCCCCCTTACGGCGAACTTCCCTACATGCCTTCGGCAGCTTCTATCTATAGCCCACAGCCTTACGAACAAGACAATTCCTTCTTGATTGTGGGCGAGCGTCTCAATGCCAGCGGCTCTAAAAAATGCCGTGAAATGCTCAATGCGGAAGATTGGGATGGTTTGGTTGCCCTAGCTAAGTCTCAGGTGAAAGAAGGTGCGCATGTTCTGGACGTGAATGTGGACTATGTGGGCCGCGATGGCGTACGCGATATGAAAGAGTTGGTGTCGCGCTTGGTGACCAACGTGACCCTGCCGCTGATGCTGGACTCCACCGAGTGGGAAAAGATGGAGGCGGGGCTGAAGGTCGCAGGCGGTAAGTGCATCCTCAACTCCACGAACTACGAAGATGGCAACGAGCGATTCTTTAAGGTGCTAGAAATTGCCAAGCGCTACGGTGCGGGTGTGGTCATCGGCTGTATCGATGAAGACGGCATGGCACGGACTGCGCAAAAGAAGTTTGAAATTGCTCAAAGGGCGTATCGGGATGCGGTGGAATATGGCTTCCCGCCGTGCGAGCTATTTTTTGACACGCTGGTACTCCCGATTTCCACAGGCATTGAAGAAGATCGGGTGAACGCCAAGGAAACCATTGAAGCAATTCGGTTGATTCGGGAGAACTTGCCCGGCTGCCACATTATGCTGGGCGTTTCTAACGCTTCGTTTGGCCTGACACCTGCGACCCGTGTGGTGCTGAACTCGATGTTTTTGAGTGAAGCGATGAAGGTGGGTATGGATGGTGCGATTGTCAGCGCTAGCAAAATTTTGCCACTGGCCAAGATTGAGGAAGATCATCAGAAGGTCTGCTTGGATTTAATCTACGACCGGCGCGAGTTCGATGGAGATGTATGCACCTATGACCCGTTAGGTAAGCTCACGGAGCTATTTGCAGGTAAGAGTTCTAAGCAGTTAAGAACGACATTAGACGAAGATTTACCCCTTGAAGAGAGGCTAAAGCGTCACATTATTGACGGTGAGCGCATCGGTCTGGATGAGCAGTTGGCCAAGGCCTTAGAGCAGTATCCACCGCTCGACATTGTGAACACCTTTTTGCTAGACGGCATGAAGGTGGTGGGTGAGCTGTTTGGCTCTGGGCAAATGCAGCTGCCGTTTGTATTGCAGTCGGCGCAGACCATGAAGGCAGCGGTAGCCTACTTAGAGCCGTTTATGGATAAGGCGGAAGCAGACGATAGTGGCAAAGGCACAGTAGTGATCGCTACTGTGAAGGGCGACGTGCACGATATTGGCAAAAACCTTGTCGATATCATCTTGTCTAACAACGGTTACAAGGTCGTGAACATTGGCATTAAACAGCCAGTGGATAACATTATCGCAGCATACCAGGAGCACAATGCGGACTGTATTGCGATGAGCGGGTTGCTGGTGAAATCGACTGCGTTCATGAAAGATAATTTGCAGGCGTTTAACGAGCACGGCATTGAGGTGCCGGTGATTTTGGGGGGCGCAGCGCTGACACCGAAGTTTGTGCATGGCGACTGCCAGAATACATACAACGGGCAGGTAATTTACGGGAAGGATGCCTTTGCGGATCTGCACTTTATGGATGCCCTCATGCCCGCGAAAAAGGCGAATGAGTGGGACAACCTGAAGGGCTTTGCCGATGACCATCCCATGAGTCAGGCCGCGAAAGCGAAGAAGGCTAAAGTTGTGAATAATGCGCCTAAACCAGACAAAGTAGACGATCAGCCTAAGGTGATCGATACGCGGCGCTCTGATGATGTGGCAATTGATATTGAGCGTCCTGCGCCACCGTTCTGGGGGCCTAAGGTGCTCAGTGGTGACGATATTCCACTCGTGGATTTGTTTGACTACCTCGATATGCAGGCACTGGTGGCCGGGCAGTGGCAGTTCCGCAAGCCCAAAGGCCAGTCGCGGGAGGAGTATGATGCCTTCCTAGCGGAGAAAGTCCACCCCATTTTGGCTGAATGGAAGCAGCGGATTGTGGATGAAAAGCTGTTGGATCCGAAACTGGTTTATGGCTATTTTCCTTGCTTAGCGGAAGGGAATACCGTGTACGTCTATGACTGGAAGGCGGCGCAAAAAGGTGAGCCTTCTGAACCGGTCACCTCGTTTGAATTTCCTCGTCAACGGTCTATGCGTCGGCTTTGTATTGCTGACTTTTTCTTACCGAAGGATCAAGCTGAACCGGGGCAGTACGATGTCTTCCCGATGCAAGCGGTTACGGTGGGTGAGGTAGCCACGGAATTTGCGGCGAAGCTCTTTGCAGCTGATGACTATACTGACTACCTTTACTACCACGGCCTAGCAGTGCAGATGGCTGAGGCGATGGCTGAGTGGACTCACCAAAAGGTCCGCTGTGAGTTAGGCTATCAGGCTCAGGAACCTGAGGGCATTCGTAATATTTTGGCGCAGCGCTATCAGGGGTCTCGCTACAGCTTTGGCTATCCGGCTTGTCCGAATATGAAGGATCAGCCTAAGCAGTTAGATCTGCTGAGTGTTGAGCAGATTGGTATGTATATGGATGAGAGTGAGCAGCTCTATCCGGAGCAGTCGACGACGGCGATTATTACGTACCACGAGACGGCGAAGTACTTTAGTGCGTGACTTCGACTACGCTCAGCCACCGGGCTTTTTTCGACTGTGCTCAGCGTCGGGCCTTTATCAATTCTTTCAGTTCTGGGAACGCAGGCTAAGCGCAGTCGCAGTCACCAGCCATTAGCGGCCTGCTGCTGGACGTATAGTGCGATCTCCTCTATTTCGTCTGGTGTGAGTCGGTCGGCATAAGCGGGCATGGCCCCTTTGCCTTGGTTGATGAGTGTTGCAATCGCACTCGTCTCTTCAAAGCCATAGCGTTTGAGTGCTTTGGCTTTGAGGGTTTTACCGCGACGAATAATATTACCCCCATTGGCGTGGCAGGCGGCACAGTTACTGCTGAATAGGATGGCGGGTGAATCATCTGCGATCGCCATGCCTGGCCATGATAGTATCCCAACCAAACTCAGGCACACGACCAGGCGGCCAGCCCGCCAGGCTGCCCGGATAACTTGGCTGATGCGGCCTCTGCTGATGCGGCCCCTGCTGATGTGAGTTGTATTTCTCAAGTCTTGCATAGGCTGAATGCGGTATGTGCTCGTGGATTTGTGGCGTTTGGCTGAAATCAACCACTAAGCCTATATACTTAGATCTGTGATAAATAACTTAGTAATAAAACACAATTAGCAACATTCGGCATACTTATTCCGTGCCATTTTAAGAGTGTTGCTGAGTTCAGTCATTTGCTTTTAGCGTAAATTGCCTCTGGTTTTTGACTCGCTAATTCGCACGATTTTTAATAATTTCCGCCGTTGGCTGGCTCGCCCAGATAAATGAATAATGGAAACACCCTCGCTGATGTCAGTGGATGTCTACTTTTGACTCGTTGCGGTTGTGAGCCTTGATATAAGGCACTTTCCTTATTTATTTCGGTTTGGACTTAACATTAACGCTAATTTCAGAAAACCTTTGTCTGCACAGTTTCTCATTGGTGTGTTCGTTCCCACTGAGTCGTTAGCTGTTCCTTTGCGTCAGTTACTTTCTCAGAAAAGCTTTGTGGTGAGCTGGAGCCGGTCGGCTTCCGAGTTCATAGATTGGGTGATCAGTAATCGCCATCGTATTGATTGTTTGATTATTCAATCTTCGGTTGAGGCCTTTCGCGCCTTGCAGAGCTTGAAACAGCGCGATATTTTGCTACCAACGCTAACGGTGGGCCATGCAAATAAAAGTGCTGAAGTGACCTCTGACGATGTGGCACCTGGTGATGCGGCTTCAGAGGAGCCTGCTTCAGAAGAGCCTGCTTCAGAGAGTTCTGTATCAGACGGGCACAGTACTGCTCAATTTTCGTCGGTTTCTTATCACGATGCTGTGACGTTTTTGGATGTCAATGACCTCGATGGTGTCGATGATGCCATTCGCCAGGCCGTTGACCTTTATCTGAAGCTGCCGACTGAGATTAAGGTAAATGAGGATAAGCCGATAGAGGGTGTCACGGACAAGCGTTTGTTTTTGTTGAGTTTGCAGCAGCAGCGTTTGACCGAAAAGCTGAGAGAGCGACTGGGCTATGTAGGCGTGTATTACAAGCGCAACCAGCGGAATTTTTTAAGGCATATGACCCCTTCAGAACGTCAGGAGTTTTTAGACAAACTACGCCAAGACTATCGGCACATCATCCTGAACTACTTCTCCAATGACAGCAACATCAATCAAAAAATTGATGATTTTGTTAATGTGGCCTTCTTCGCTGACATGTCAGTCCCCAAGATTGTTGAGATTCATATGGAGCTGATTGATGACTTTTCGAAACAATTGCAGCTAGAAGGTCGTAATGAGGATATTTTGTCGGACTATCGATTGACACTGATTGATGTGATTGCTCACTTATGCGAAATGTATCGGCGATCGTTACCTCGAGATATGTAATGTTTCATTCTGTTGGGTCTTCTTTGGATTAGCTCTATGGTGGATTTGTACTTTTTACCGTATTCAAGTTAGTCACTTTTAAAAGAGCGTGCTGATTACTTAATAGCGCAGGACTGAATTATTGGTTCGTAGACTGGTCTGATAATTCTCTCAAGAAACCTTTAAAAACTATTTATAGAAACAGTTAAAAAAAGCTGATTAAAGACATTAGAAAAACTGCTGCTAACCATTAGCTATTCCTCATCCAAAAATCTATGAGCGCCTCAAAGAAAACCTATATCTTGAAGTTGTATGTAGCTGGTAATACCCCCAGCTCCATACTGGCGCTGAGAACGCTGAACACCATACTGGAGCAGGAATTT
>JBCDAG010000003.1:0-49040 GCA_039186165.1 Cyanobacteria bacterium P01_F01_bin.53 | reverse complement strand
CCTTGATTTCTTGAAGTTTCTGAAAGCCGAACACGTGCCATCAGATCAGCAAGTGACTGTGGTGTCTGCATCAGGCGAAGTATCGCTTCCTTTAGCCACATTAGCTATGCAGGAGCCTGAGATTGCCAATCAGCTTATGGTTGAACCGATGCCCGTCAAGCAAATGTGTGATGAGCTGAAGCAAGCATTGACGCAGAGCGGATACACCTCACGCGAAAAGATTGTCGAACTCGTGCAAGATGTGAAACGAGAAATGCTTGCAGAGAGAGACGCTCAGACAACGGCAACCCATGCCTAAACGCATCTTTTGGGATACGAATGTCTACATTGTTGGTGCTGCCGACATAGAAAGCGTTGAGTGGCAAATCCTGACTTGGCTGGGGTTTGACGGGAGTCAACCTGCTCAAGCTGAGGTGATTGTATCCGCAGAGCTGATTGAACAAATCCTGAGAGTTGCCAAACGAGTCAAGAGCAAAGACTGGGCAGGCAGCATCATCAGCAGAATGTGGCAGAACCTAAATCTGCGTTATGTATTGGTGGATGAGCAAGAATATTCCCAGTTAGCCGCGTTGGGCTGGCTGCCCAGGGAAGATATCGGGGTTTATTTGGCCGCTAAGCAAGGTGGCGCTGACTGTTTTGTCTCGTCTAACCATGGATTGATTCGAGCGATGGTGACTGAGACAAAGGAGTTTAACACCTTTACCCCAGAAGAATTTTCAAAACAACATCGCCTCTAAACCCTATGCTTTCCTCCTACGATGGAGCAAACATAAAATCTCTGAAAGCACTTCTCTGTATACGATGAAGGCGGCACCCAGATTCGAACTGGGGATGTAGGATTTGCAATCCTCTGCCTTACCACTTGGCCATGCCGCCGCCGAAGCACCAATATATCAAACTTTTGGTCGCTATTGGTATAAATTACACAGCACCATAGGCAACCCCATGATTACCAAAAAACCTCATCCTAAAATCTCGTTAATCATGCTATTCGCCTGGCTACTGTAGCCACCGCCAAAAAGATTGAAGTGATTAAGGATGTGATACAGGTTGTACAACACTTTCCGCCCTTGGTAACCGGAATCAATCGGGCTCACCGAATCATAGGCCTGATAAAAGCCCTGCGGGAACCTACCAAATAATTCCGTCATCGCCAAATCAGCCTCAGGATCACCATAATAGGTCGCCGGATCAAGTATCACGGGCTCTCCCGCGTCAGTCACCGCCGCATTACCTGACCAAAGATCACCATGTAACAACGCAGGCGCAGGCGTATGGCCAGCAAGCAATCGAGGAATCGAGCTCATCAGCTCATCCCGCCGGGGGAAATGCCCGCCGCGATCGTGGGCCATGGAAAACTGAGGACCGAGGCGGCGATCGCGCCAAAAAGCGGCCCAATCATCCTGCTGCCCCGGCAAGCGACGATTCAGCTGTGGCGTCGCCCCAATGGTATTGTCCCGATGCCAACCAAACCCCTCCGGGATCGTCACCCGATGCATCGCCGCCAGCTGCTCTCCCATCCGTCGCCAGGCATCCCCCGAGCCGCTTGAGCCCAAAGGCAGATACTCCATGACAATGTAGGCCACATTATCTGCACCCTCGGTACAGGTTCCCGTACAGAGCGGCTGAGGCACTCGAATCGTCCGGCTCTCATACATTTCCTTGAGACCATCACACTCAGCCTCAAACATCGCCACCTCACTAGCGCGATTAATTTTGACGAAAAAAGTGCGCGGCCCATCAGCGACGGCCACGGCCTGATTAATACACCCACCCCCAATAGAACGCTGGGATGAAACTGAAAAAGGCTGGCCCGTCAGCTGAGTAATCCGCTCCGCAAGATGCCGAGCCACCGTATCGGATAAAGGAGTTGCCATCGCCTTAATTCAACGCAGCCGCAACAGCGATCACATCTTCGCTAGGCTTCAAGGTCACCACACCATAAGCCTCCAAGGGCAGATATCGCTTCACCGCCGCCTGAACATCTTCAGCCGTCACCTTCCGAATCCATTCAGGATAGTCCAACGCATGGCTAATATCCCCCGTCATAGCCTGGTAATAGCCATACAGTCCGGCCCTGTCGCTCGGGGTTTCGCTCCCAAATATATAGCTATTGGCCACTTGGGTTTGCACCCGGCGCAGCTCACTCGCCGTAATCGGCTCCTCGTGCAACCGATGAATATGAGCCAAAATCGCCTTTTCAACATCAGCAAGGTTCTTAAGCGCCACCTTCGCCGAAATATAAAACACCCCTTGATTACCAAAGGTCATATTGCTGGCCGAAATGCTATTGACCAAGTGACGTGTCTCCAGCAAATCATCAATCAACCGCGCCGAGCGGCCCCGACTCAAGATAGACGAAACCACATCTAAGGCATAGGTTTTATCCAGGTCACACATGCCCGGCACTCGCCAGCCAATCACTAACCGCGCCTGCTGCAAAGCCTCGTCCACATACTCAGCGCGATGAATCTCAGGGAACGGCTGCTCGGGCTGACTTGAGGGCACCTGTCGAATCAGCTCAGGATTCGAACAGTCTCGATTGCTGCGTGCCAAAGCCTGCTCAAAGCCTTCTTCTACCACGCGAATCAGCTCTTCCACCGGCAGATTACCCACCGCGACTGCCGTCATGTTGTGAGGCTGGTACCAAGTGTGGTGGAAGGCGCGCATTTGCTCGGCAGTAAGGCCTTCTACGACGCCCACAGGCCCCAGCACAGGCCTACGGTAAGGAAGCGTATCAAAGCTCATTTCCATCGAACGATAAAAGGTGCGGCGACGGGGATTGTCCTCGGCACGGCGAATTTCTTCTAAGATGACGGGCCGCTCTTTGGCAAAGTGATCCGTTTGCAGGCTGGGATTCATCACCAGCTCTATTTGCAAAGGCGCTAGCGTCTCAAAATCCTGTGGCGCAGTGGTGATGTAGTAATGGGTGTAATCCTGGCTGGTCGCAGCATTGGTCACCGCCCCCCGCTCTTCGATTAAGCGCTCAAATTCACCGCAATTTATGCGAGGCGTCCCCTTAAAGATCATGTGCTCCAAAAAGTGAGCCATGCCATTAATAGAATCCGACTCTACCTTGGAGCCAATATTGAGCCACAGGCTCAAATTCACCGCATCAATTGGCATCTGCTCAGCAATAATCGTTAAACCATTGGGCAAACGGCGAATCGTAGGCTGAGACGAACTGTCAAAAGCAGTGTCAGAAAACGTGCCGGATGAACGACTAGAAGAACTCCGAGAAAACCGAGCAGAACGTTGCTCAGACGTAACGTTGTCTGAACCACTCTCCGAAGCAGGGGCAGGAGAAGTTGCAGAAGGTGCCATGGGCGGTTTTGTTTTTTACCTATTGTAAATCGCGCAGGATATTTCTCTGCAAAGATAGCGAAAGTCTGCCGCCTGTGCCATTCGTATAATCAGACACTTCGGGTTAGGAATTCGCCAAAATGAGGTTATATAGTGCTTGAAGTACCGGTTTAGGGATGGTGAACATATGGGAACGTGGATTAAAGAAACAGACACCGCGTTTTACTTAATGGAAGGGGGACACTACCTTTCAAAAATTTCAAAATATCCCTCTAAGCACAACCCGGCAGAACGTGTGGTTAATATCGCTGGGATGAAAGCTTGGTTTAATCGGCCTGATGCGCCCCGTGGCATGACCGTTTCCAGAGGGGGGAACGAGCCCAAGCCCAAGGTGGTTGCCCCTGCTGCATCTGAGGGTGTGAGTGCCGGGGATATGGGGCCGAAGCGGACAAATGCCAATGGACTGTTATTGATTAAGTCCTTCGAGGGACTCAGACTTCAGGCTTATCGGGATGCCGTTGGAATTTGGACCATTGGCTATGGTACAACACGGGGCGTTAGATCTGGCATGAGGATTTCTGAGGCAGAAGCTGAGAAATTTTTGCAGCAAGATCTCAATCGGTTTGAGAAGGCGATTAATGATGCGGTCAAGGTACCGATCAATGACAATCAATTTTCGGCACTGGTGTCGTTTACCTATAACGTTGGCTCGGGGGCATTCCGTAGCTCTACGCTCCTACGCTTACTCAACCAGCGCCAATCACTCCACACTACCGCTGAACAATTTCCCCGATGGAATCGAGCGGGCGGACGGGTCCTGGCAGGCCTCACACGTAGACGAAATGCCGAAAAGGCCCTTTTCCTCGGCGAAGACTTTCATAAGTTTCTCGGCTAACTTTTCCGCTGGTCCTTTTCCGCTAGGCTATGTCTTGGGTAAGCGATCTTTCCCAGGCAACCTTGCTCCTATGACTTCTCGGCTAAAAACAGCACTCACGCCTTACTTATTCCTAGCTCCTGCGCTGATTGTGCTGGTGCTCATGGTGTTTTGGCCTGCACTCCAGGCCTTTCGCCTCAGCTTTATGGAGTATGGATACGATGTGACCCAACCGCCTGACTGGGTTGGGTTAGAGAACTTTCAGCGCCTGATAAAGGACAAAACCTTTTGGAAAACGCTGCAAAATACGGTGCTGTACTTAATTTGCGTGGTGCCTATTTTAGCGATCGCCCCCCTGCTATTGGCCATCTTAGTAAACCAAAAGCTCAAGGGAATGAGCTGGTTTCGCGTGGCCTACTACACCCCTGTTGTGGTTTCGATGGTGGTGGCGGGTATTGCATGGAAATGGCTGTATGCCGAAAATGGCCTACTCAACCAAGTGCTTGTCACCGTCGTCGAGAAGCTAGAAGGCCTTCCCCTAGTCGGTCAGATCTTTATCGGCTTGTTTGACAACGTTTTTCCTGGCGCAGTCAATATCCCGTGGCTCACCAGTCCCAACTGGGTGCTGTTTAGCGTCATGGCCGTCACGGTGTGGAAAGGCCTGGGCTATTACATGGTGATTTAACTTAGCGGGCCTCCAAGGGCTGCCTGCGGATCTATACGAGGCAGCAGCGATTGATGGCTCTGATGGGTGGCGTAAGCACTGGGATATTACACTACCGCTAATGAAGCCCTACATTTTTTTGGTATCGGTCATTAGTGCGATCGCAGCGACCAAGGTCTTTGAAGAGGTGTACATCATGACCAGTGGCGGCCCTCGAAATGCTTCAAAAACAGTGGTCTACTACGTTTACGAGTCGGCCTTTGTCGATTTAGACATGAGCTATGCCTGTACCGTGGGCCTGGCACTTTTCATCATTGTTTTAACCCTATCCTTGGTCCGCATTGCCTTGTCCAATCCAGCAGAATCAGGCACTCAGCTGTAGAGCACTCCACCTTGAGTCCATCAGGCTTTAACCCATCATTCTCAAAAGACCCTGCTGACCCACCAGAATTTCGCGCAGAAAGCTGACGAGACCCAGCCAAATAACAGGGGAAATATCTACGCCACCGATCGGCGGCACAACCTTACGAACGGGAATTAAGAAAATCTCTGTGGGCCAGGCCACAAGGGAAAAGGGCAGCTTGCTGAGGTCAGCTTCGGGAGACCAGGTCAAAATAATGCGAAATAAAAAGAGCAGCGTGTAGAGGCTTAAAACAGGACCGATTATCCAAGTGGCGATTGCAGCATTCGACATAAGCGAGGGTTCTCCTTAAAACTTGACGAGACCAAGACCATCAAGCACTTTTAAAGGGTGTCTTTGATGAAGTCATTTGCAACGTCAGCAATTAGTGACAAGCATTATATACAGCTTAATACCTTGTCATCTTTCCAAGGGTGGCGATTGTCGATATCATAGAAAGCAATTCAGCTTTTAAGCTTGAGCTTCTTTAATCTTTTGTTTTTTTTGAGCCCCTTGCGCCTAAGCCAAGGCTATATACATGACTCCTTCTTTAACCAACTTCATGCTCAGCCTACTCGCAGGCCTCTTGATTCTTGTGATCCCCGCTACAGTCGCGCTTATCTTTATCAGTCAGCGTGATCAAGTCACTCGCAACTAGTACTCATCTAATTCATCTAGAGATATCCGTCTAGTAAATGAGATATCCGTCTAGTAAATAGTGAGTCCAGAATTCTGGGAGAGTAAGCCGTTGCTCTCCCAGTTTCTATGTATGGCCCTCCCGTCCTGCTCTTCCTACCCTGCGTATAGCGCACGGGAAAGTGCACGGTACATACGCTAGAACGGTGGGCAACAAACTCTTCGGGTTGACCAGCATTTGGGGGCTCACAGGCTTCCGTTACGAAGGCTAAGATGGTAGCGTCACGACTAAATATCTGGTGCCACGCAGCATTAAACCAGTCCAATGCGGTGTTCACTCTGCTATTGTTGCAGCTAACATTAATGAATACATGTGCCACCACATGTGTTAGCAATTTTTTTGTAAAGGACAGCCAGCTGCTGTCACTTGAGAGGTCTCGGTTGTGAGTTTTACTCCAGTAACATTATTAGTTGGCATTGTTCTGATTCTCGGTGCCTTGGCACTGTTTTTCTTAGACAAGATTAGGCCCGGCTATGCACGCGATACCGATAAGGTGTATGCCGTGCTACTGCTCATTTCTGGATTCCTTTCATTGGGGCACCTCACCGCCGGGGTGACCGAGTCTTTTCAACTGATGCTCATGGCTGGCATGCTCTTTACGCTGGTACTAGAGAGCGTTCGCAATCGCGAGCCCATCATTGAACCGACCGGTCGGGTGGACAATCGCCCCCCACGGCCTCGATACAATGAGCGGCCCCCAAGCCGCCGGGTATATCGAGCAGAGCTAGATGACCGCAACGACCCCAGACGCGGGGGACCAGCCTTCCAAGGTGACAACCGGGGCTATCCGCCTCGCATGGCACCCTCACAGGATCCTAGAATGGGCCCAATGAGAGATGACTATCGCCGCAATGAATACAATGTAGCCGCGCGTCCTCGCCAACCCTATGAAGAATATCGTGGTCCTGCTGGCCGCTTGCAACCGAGTGCCCCCAGCCCAAATGGTCCCAATGGAAACGGCCCAAATAGAAATGTGAATTTCGACAATCGCTACCCAGAAGGTAATGGTCGATATGGAGAAAGGCCACCGGCCCGTCCCCCCATGCAACAGCCACCCGACATGAACGGCGAACGGTTTGGAGCCAGAGGTGAGACTCGGGGTGAAACCAGAGGCCCTGAAAGGGAGCCTGATCGCGGTCCTAGACAGAACCCGGAGGCAGAGGATGCACGAGATCACCGACCCAGAGGAGACCGCGCACTGAACCTTCGACCTTACAGCGAAGCACCCAGACAGGGTAATCCCCTAGAGACTCCTGGCGATGAAGCAGGCTACCGGTCTGGCCAACCTGAAGGGAATCCGTCCGAAGCATAACGCTTGCCAAAACGCGGAAAAATCAAACTCAGACAAGCTAAAAACGTAAAAAACAAAGCCACCAGATTCAGCACTGAATCTGGTGGCTTTGTTTTGGTGGCTTTGTTTTTCAGAATGTCCCTATTTAGACGAACGAATGCTTAACGGCCATACTGCATGACATTCTCAGGAACAGCAATGTCCCCTGTTAGGGCCGGGTCCGCTAGCGGTGTCCCTGCGTTTTGGGTCAGGGGCAAAACGCCTGCCCATATTGGTAAACCATAGTCAGCAGCATCGTCAATCGGCGGGCCAGAACGGATTTTGGCTGAGGCTTCGGTAATGGGCAAGCCGAGCACACAGGTGGCCGCCAGTTCGGCATCATTAGGCGATCGCACATCATCCCAGCGCCCCCTCATCACATGTTCGGTAAAGGCCTTCAGGGCCGTCATCTTCTCCTCGGCACGCTCCACCACCTGAGCCGTCCCAAAGAGCACCACCGAGCGATAGTTCATCGAGTGATGATAAGCAGAACGCGCCAGCACCAAGCCATCGAGCAGCGTCACGGTCATGCAGACCTCAATGCCCGTCTGTAGAGCCCTCAACATCCGACTGGCACCAGCACCGTGGATGTAGACCTGATTATCTAAGCGTCCATAGGCCGTGGGAATGACAAAAGGCTGACCTTCCACCACAAAACCGACATGGCACACTAAAGCCTCATCCAGGATTTGGGCAACCGTTTCAAAATCGTAGTGCCCACGCTTTGGGGCTCTTTTTACCTTCGTCCTTGAGGAGGTTCTTGAGGTTTTCATAGCAGCTCTGACCAATTCAAATGTCTCATTACGGCTACGATAATCAACGAATTGGCATTATTCAATAGCCAATTTAAGACAACTCAAGCAGTCCAATTATCTTAAACTGATCTACCCGCTGGTCACCCAATGGACCTTTCTCTAATCATCAATCTGAATGCCGACAGCAACGTCCCTTTGCATCGGCAGATTTATACACAAATTCGACGAGCTATTTTGACCGGGCAGGTGCGATCGCACACCCGGCTACCCGCCAGTCGTCAGCTCGCAAAAGCCCTCAGCATCTCCCGCACCACAGTCACCCAAAGCTACGACCAGCTCATCAGTGAAGGCTACTTACAAACCCGACAGGGTGCAGGAACCTTTGTTTGCGCCCACATCCCAGAAACCCTACTGAACGCCGACAGAAACCTTATCCAAGGCACCAATCAGCACGCTCTCACGCCAAGCCATTCGACAAAGCAACCCACCGAATCAGCAAACCTGTCCCAGAAACCGACGCTTTCAACCTATGGTTTGCACCTACACAGCACACCCGAGCGCATCTTCTCCCAAGATTGTGAGTTGAGCTTTCGCTATGGCATTCCAGATCTGAACCTATTTCCCATTCAGCAATGGCGACGCTTGCTCAGCCGTCATCAGCTAGCCAATACAAAATGGATGGGCTACAGCCAAGATCCGATGGGGTATGGGCCACTGCGATCGCAAATCGCCCAATATATCTCCCAGGTCAGAGCAGTGCGCTGCACCCCTGAGCAAATTTTGATCACCCATGGCGCACAGCAGTCTTTAGGCATCATCACCCGGCTACTGGTCAATCCAGGGGAAACCATTGTCTTTGAAAATCCCGGTTATTTGAGTGGCCGGAGAATACTGGAAGCCAATGGAGCAAGACTGATACCTGTGACCGTAGATCAAGAAGGGCTGGTCATAGAAGGCTCTGATGGGCTCAAAAACCGAGCCCCCGCTGACACACGATTGGCCTATGTCACCCCGTCTCACCAGTTCCCCACGGGTGTGCTTATGTCCCTCTCCCGGCGGCTCACCCTATTGCAATGGGCTCAGGAAACGAATACCTACATCATCGAAGATGACTACGACAGCGAATTTCGCTATAGCGGCAGGCCTATCCCGGCCTTACAAGGGCTCGACACCTCAGAGCGCGTCATTTATATTGGCACGTTCTCCAAAATTTTATTTCCCGGTCTACAAATTGGGTATGTGGTGGTCCCTTCAAATCTCATCAGACTCTTTCGTCAGGCAAAATGGCTATGCGATCGCCAATGCTCACTGCTCAATCAAGCCGCACTCGCTGACTTTATTCAGACGAGCGAATTGGCCAAACATGTCCGACGAATGCGTCCCATTTACGCCCAACGGCGACAGACCCTGATCGACGGATTGCACGCCATTACCGAGCATATGGAGCATCCTGTAGAGGTTTTGGGTGACCAAGCTGGACTACACATCATGGCCAGATTACCGGGCAAAAATCAGCACTCCGTTAAAGGAAGAGGTATTGAAAAAAGAGGCGGTAAAAAAAGGGGTGTTGAGCAAGAGGGCGATGAAACAGAATTAATTAAACAAGCTCAGGCTCAAGGCATTAGTTTGTTCAGTGCAGGGCCGCACTATTGGAGTGAAACGGAGCATGGGCAGTCAAGCCAATTAAGCGCTCAAGAGCGGCGAGCATCTGCATCAGGAGAATTTATCTTCGGATTTGGGGGATTGGATAAACAGGCTATTGAAGAGGCGATCGCGCGTCTACGTCCACTTATAAAAAACCTGTAGACCAAACCTTAAGCTGCACTCACGCGCAAGCTGACCGCAAAAGCTCACAGGCGGTTAACCCATCTAGAGGCTCAGAGAAAAAATTGCCTTGACCATAGCTGCAATGCATTTGTCGCAGTTGCAGGCGCTGATCATCTCGTTCAATTCCTTCTGCCACCACCCGAATATTCAGGCCTCGAGCCAGATCTAAAATCGCTTGGACAATCACTTCTTCCTGGGCAGGGGAATGCTGTCGTTTATCCGATGACTGCCCCAAGACTCTGTCGGGCGTGCCCTCAGAGGCACGTGTAAATGCAGAGCCAGCTCTCTCGTTGACACCCGCGCTCTCGCTAGCTCGCTCGTTAACAGTGCTCTCGTTTATAACAGAGGAATTCACAGCAGAGGAACTGACATGGGACAGCCTCTGCCCGTCTGGCCCCAAACAGCTGACAAAAGATCGATCTATTTTGAGCACATCCACGGGGAATTGGTGGAGATAGCCCAAGGAGGAATAACCTGTCCCAAAATCATCCAAGCTGACGCGCAAGCCCAGCTTCTTCAAACGTCCCAAGGTATCGATCACCCTTTCAGGATCCGCAATCATCACGCTCTCAGTGATTTCTAGATTGAGTTGATAGGGCTTAATCGCATATTGAGACAACAGTTGCTGAACATACTCGACCAGATCAGGTTCCGCCAAATGGGCAGCAGATAAATTGACACTCAGTGAAAGCTGAAACAAAAACGGTGGCCGGGACCAAATGCTGAGCTGCCGACAAGCAGCCTGCATCACCCAGCGATCAATGGCAACGGTCAACCCCATCTCTTCAGCCTGCGGGAGGAACGCACTGGGCGTCAATAGCCCCCGGACCGCATGTTGCCAACGCACCAACGCCTCAAAGCCAACCGTTCGAGAAGTGCGCAAATCCACAATTGGCTGGTAATGAACCCGTAGTTCTTGTCGCACAATAGCGGCCTTAAGCTCTCGCCGTAGCAGTGCTTGGGCAACCACCTCAGACTGCATCAACGGATGAAAAAGAGCGTAATGGCTGTGAACACATTTCCCCTGGGTATATTTTCCAGGCGCATCTGGCATGACTTTGGACATCGCACGGGCCCGTTTAGCCTGCGACATCGCAATATCAGCCTGACTGAGCAAATGACCAAAACTCAAGGGAGCTGTGGTCTCCTTGGTTGCCAGCGCCATCCCAAGGCTCCCTGTGATCGACACCGGCTGTCCATACACCTCAAAAGGCTCACTCAAGACCTTGAGCAAATGCTCAGCATACTGACAAATATGTTCACGACGACAAAGCCGCTTCTGGCGAGCATCGTCCCACCGTAGCAACAGTGCAAACTCATCTCCCCCCAAACGTGACAGCGTATCTTTAGGGCGCTTACAGGCCTGCAAACGCTGGCTCACCCTTAACAGCAGCTCATCACCAGCACCATGCCCCAAAGCATCATTAACCGCCTTGAAGCCATCCAAGTTGATATACAGCAGGGCTACTTCCACCCGAGGACTAGCAGCCAACAGCTGACTACCCACGGCGTCTAATTGCTTTCGATTAGCTAACCCCGTCAACGGATCTACCGCCGAAAGCGTGACAATTTGATGGTCACGACGCTGAATCAAACGGGTTAACCGACGGATACGCAACCCCAGCAAAACAAAAGCGACACTGAATAGCCCTGTCATTAACCCTAAACTCACAGCCGGGTATCCCAGGGATAGGGCATAGGTTTGACAGGCATCAGGGAATGAAGCGTGGCTAACCACATACCGCGGTGAGGCGGTGGCGTTAACGCCACTTACCTGAGCGCCGGTTACTGAAGCGCCCAAAGGAGAGCAGTGCAATTGAGAAGGCACAGATACGGTAGAGAACACAAGAGATGCTAAAAACTCAAAACTAGCAAGCGCGAAAGTAGGAAGCTCAAACGCTTAGGCCCCCATATATGGCTATGGCATCTAGTTCTAGGGACACAGAGAAATACCAGGTATGTGAATCACTCACGCCAAAGTCAGGGTATTAAGGAGCCTAACTACATAAAAAGCCCGACTATTTCATCTGTAAGATGCTATTCCTAAATACTGATAAAACAGATTAAATCATCCGTAATAACGCACACGCTCTGCGGGTCAAGTTATACCCTCGCTATCATCCCAGATCTCGACAGCAACACCTTCAAACACAATGGTTTCTACAGAAAGAGGCCGCTGGCAAGTCTTTAGCCACTCAACTTATGTAGGTAAGGAAGGGCACCAAGACAACGACACAACGATGAAAAGAGCCCAGGCTACGCACGAACAAAGTAATCGCCTAGAAGATATTTATGGAAGTCTGGCGTATGGCATTAAGAACAGCTTGCAACCAATACTTGCAGCAGGTACCGATTCATCCCAGCTACCCAAACTTAATTTAAGACAATTTTTAAAGCAAAGTTTTTCAGGAAGACTCAGCGTCAAAAACAAACGCCAAATCACTCACAAAGGTGCCTGTAAAGCACTAAATCGCTTGTCCAAATAATGAAAAAGCACACTCACTGAAAGCGAGCCTCATTGAAGCAGATTAGTAAAAAGCACCATGAGCAGATACTCACAAATCAATATTTTGAATGCTCGTAGAGGTATTAAAAAATGCATTGATAACGATATCGTCATAAACCCTAACAGATGAGGCAATAGACACGGGTGTGGGGTTTTACCATCTACACTCAACACACATCACACCTCCAGACGATATCCTTAAGATCATCCAAGATCACCCGCCCTATGCAGATATATCTGGACTACAGCGCCACTACGCCAGCCCGGCCTGAAGTGATCACGGCCATGAACGAGGCCATGGCACAGCACTGGGGCAATCCATCGAGCCTGCATCAATGGGGAAGCCAATCAGCCACAGCCTTAGAGCGATCGCGCACCCAGGTTGCCAATCTCATTAATGCCAAGACGCCGACATCCATCATTTTTACGGCTGGTGGCAGTGAAGCGAATAATTTGGCCATTAAGGGTGTCACGAGGACCTTTGCCGAGCCACAACATTTGATTATTTCAGCCGTTGAGCATTCGGCGATCGCGGCCCCAGCCAGTCAGCTTATGACCGAGGGCTGGCAAGTTACCCAGCTTCCTGTCGATAGCCGGGGCGCAGTCAATCCAGAGCAATTACGACAGGCCATCCAGGACAACACTGTCCTTATCTCCATTATTTACGGGCAAAGCGAAGTCGGTACGCTTCAGCCAATTGATGAGCTCGGTGCGATCGCCCGAGCTCACAACATCCTTTTCCACACCGATGCCGTACAAGTTGCCGGACGACTTCCGATTGATGTCCAGCAACTCCCGGTAGACTTACTCTCGCTCTCCAGCCATAAAATCTATGGTCCCCCAGGCGCAGGGGCACTCTATCTCAGCCCTGAGATAAAGCCTAAAATAAAGCCCGGTATCCTCCAGCCGAACCTATCGGTGCAAGCCCCTAGTGCCGAGCGCCCGCTCGACTCAAGCCAGTTTGCACCAGCTATTTCTCCTATTATTTTTGGCGGTGGCCAGGAAAACGGGCTGCGCTCTGGCACCCAGGCTGTTCCTAATATCGTCGGCTTTGGCGTCGCCGCCGAACTGACTAACGCTGAGATGGCCACGGAAACCCTCAGACTCATTCATCTGCGAGATCGCCTCTTTGCCCAGCTGGCCGACATCGACGAATTGGAACCCACCGGCGATCCACGCCGTCGACTCCCCCACCACGTCAGCTTTTGTCTTCCTCGGGGCAACGTCACCGGCAAAACCCTTGTCCGCCAAATGAACCTCGCGGGCATCGGCATCAGCGCAGGATCCGCCTGTCACAGTGGGAAGTTAAGCCCCAGCCCAATTTTAAAAGCCATGGGCCACAGCGACGCCAGCGCAATCAGCGGCATCCGTCTCACCCTGGGTCGCCACACCACCGAAGCTGATATCGATTGGAGCGCCATGGTCCTTCGGCAAGTGCTGGGGCGCTTACTCCCCGTAGCGCTCGTCCAACACTAGGATGACATTAGGATGGCGGTATAATCTTTGTCACGCCCAGCCTAACTTCAGCCCACCCCCAGCTCTTCAACTCAACATGTCTGCCAACGACCCAGCCAGCACTGACTCAACCAGCCCTGACCAAACTAGCACCATTCCAAGTAGCCTAGAAGCCGCTACAGAACAAGCTAAAGCAGCCGTACAAGCCGCGATCGCTAACGGAATCACCCGCCTGCAAGTCGAGATGGCGATTCCTGAGCTAAAGCATCAGCCCATCGCCAAGCAGTTTTTAGACATTTTCCAGGGGCAGCAGCTCAAAGTCTTTTTCCCCGATGCTGGTGCCGCCGCCCTAGCACGCAGAGACTGGGAGAACCCTGACTTCACGATTCGGGGGATTGGCGAACTCTCAACCCCCACCGAGCCAGACGACGATATTTATCTGGTGGTAAACCCTTCTTCGGTTGAAGTTGCCGCAGTCGAATCCCTGTGCAATGACGCCACCGATCGCCCTGTGATCCTCCTCAATCCAAACTTGGAAGATGTTGCAGTTGTCGGGATCGGCTATGCAGCGCGCCAAATTCGAGAGCGCTTTTTAAGCCAAATAGAACCCTGCTATTACCTTCGCCCGTTAGAAGACGCAGCCGTCTACCGTTGCTATCCTGGCCCCTGGCAACTCTGGAAAGAAACTGCCCCCAATGAATACAAATGGCTCAGTGACTTTCCCAAACGCCCCGCCGGTGAAGATATTGATCGAATTCTCTACAATAGGGAAGAAGCCTCTACCGAAGCTGACAAGGGCTCTTCTGATGGAAAACCAACGGGACGTAAGAAGGGCATATTCGCAGAAATGCAGCAGTTTCTCCGAGCCCTTTCTCAATAGGTTAGCCGCCTGAGGGCCCACGTCCCCTTCCAGAACACGCCATAACACTGCTCCCTAATAGCTGGTCTTCCTAGCAGCGGAGCCCTCAGGCAGGTGATTTCTTGACAGCAAAGTATATTTCCATATATGGCTCTTTTCATCCTTTACTGGGCACTCATTGCCCTGATGGTCGTTGGCCTCATTGGCGCTTTCGTTCCCGCACTACCTGGCATTGGACTCATTGTCGCCGCCGTCTTAGTGTGGTCTATCGCAACAAGCTTCGCGAGTACGACCTGGGCATTAGGCACCGCCGTGGTGGCCTTAGTGTTGAGCTTAGGGGTCAACTACCTTGCAACCTACCTGGGTGCCAAAAAAGTGGGCGCGAGTAGCTGGGGCCAAACCGGGGCCATTATCGGTATCGTCGTTGGTTTTTTAGGGCTCTTACCGGCCTTACCCGTGGGTGGACCGTTACTAGGGGTTTTATTTGGCACCATGACTGGGGCCTTCTTAGGTGAGTTTCTTTACAGACGGGAGCTAAAAATTGGCGCACGCCTCAAGCTTTCAAGCACCGTTAGCCTAGCTGTGGTAGTCAGCTCACTGATCGGCACCGTACTCGAAGGCCTTTTAGCACTCACGGCTGTGGTGGTTTTTATCATCACCACGTGGTCAACCGTCAGCATTCCAGAGTTGAGCTTCCCAGCCTTCAGTTTTCCAAGCTTTAGCGTTCCAAGCCTTGGCATAGGGCTTTTGTTCTAGAGCTATTGTTCTAGGACGGCTATTCCCAGTCATCATTCCCAGTCATCATTAAAAATTCACTCAGCATTCTTTCTGCTGCCGCCTGCGTTAAATCCTCCATTGGACTTAACGCAGGCGGCAGTGTTTTTTTGAGTGCTGTACGTCTTAAAGAACACGTCCTTCTCAGTAGCAATACGTACTGCGCGATCGCTCGTACACAGATAACATCATCGTGTCACTCCGTAATAACCGAAGCAACGCTAAAAGCACCGCAGAATGCTGCATTCAGCCGATTTAACACGCCTAAAATGCCATAACCTTTACCGAATCTTATTCAAAACAGGTCTAATTGGAAACATATTGGCGACGTTAGTCATCTTAAATTATATGGAGAGGGCAGAAATTCCACGGAATTCTCGGTAGATGTACTTACTTTGAGCAATCCGCTCGAAGGCCTCACTCGCCGAGAGGCTGTTCAACCCTTACTTTGCCAGTCGCTAACTTTACGCGTCTCCGCCACAACCGGGAAAAGCGATTAATCAGAGTCGGCGCAGGAATTAGGGCTTGAACAAAACGAATCCCCTCTGTTTATTTTATTTCCTGAATTTAGCGTCCCTTGTAAAAGGGCGCATCTGGCTGCATCGCCCCTGCTTTTAACATCCCACTGCTTACGTGGTTTCACTATCCAAGCGTCCCCCCTTGTAGTGGTTCTACTGTTAAGCGCGTTTATAGATACGTGGTTTATTTGATAAAGACTTCTTGATTGGTACTTTTTAGAAAAACGTTCTCGGTAGAGTATTTGAACAGCGCATCTCACCACACGTGTCTAAAAGGCAAAAATTCCAGAAATTCCCTTATTAACCACGTCACATAGCATGCCTCTCCATACCAGCGAGAGAAATGCAACTCCCCTCAAAAGACCCTGGAAGACACCGGAACAACTATGGACAAGATGGACACTGGTAAGCATTTCGCCATTTTAGAATTAGGCGTTTCCATATGGAATCAATGGCGTGCAGCTGAGCCCCTCACCGTTCCGAATCTAAAAAATGCTGACTTAAGTGAGTTGCACTTAGAAAACGTCAATCTTTGTCGAGCGGATTTACGCGGTGCCAAGCTCAGTAAAACCTATCTTTACGATGCGGACTTCCAAGGCGCTGATCTGAGAGACGCAAATCTCAATCGAGCATTACTCATCGGTGCGAACTTGCACAGGGCCAACCTATCAGGCGCGGCGCTCAAGCAGGCTTACTTGGCGCAAAGCGATTTAAGTAACGCAAACTTTACGGACGCTCAGCTACAGAAAGCTGACCTCAAAGATGCTTTACTTACGAATGCTGTTTTAGCCAATGCACGTATTGCCGAGGCCGATCTGGCGACTAGTCAAGATTTGACCCAACAGCAACTCAACAGTGCCAAAGATGCTCACCTGGCTTGCTTTGATACTGTCCTACCGGCAGACGAAAGCGCTGAAGAGCTGAGCGAAGTTACTGGAGACAAACTTCTTACAGGCATCAGCCACGCAACGGTCACTGAGGATTTAGAACAAGAGCCCGCCATTGCGGTTGTCGCAGAAGTCACCCATTTACAGCCTCAAAAAGCAACAGAATCGCAAACAGCAGAAACGCCACAGTTGCAACCCGTAGCCGCCTCCATCAACTGCCCTGTAGATGTCTTTCAACCGGCAAATCGTGAGCCTAAGCTCAGCCGTCCCGCACTCCAGCATCTAGCAGCTAGCTAAACAGGTTATTCAATTCTCGGATCTCACTCTAAAGATTAAAGAGAGTTCTATTTAAAACATTTATGAAAATTAAGAAGCGGCTGGGTCTAATTGAGGTCCAGCCGCTTTTTATATCGCTGTGATTCACAATGCCGTGATTCTCACCAGTTGCTGATTTTAGACATTGGCAGGAACGCTACTGTAGCGAATGTTGGCTTGTCTCAAACGATCTACGGCTTCACCCAAACGATCGCAATCTTCAATCAAGCTAATTCGCACATAGCCCTCGCCACCTTCGCCAAAAGCCGTCCCCGGCGTCACGACAATGCCTGTTTTTTGCAACAGCAAAAAGGCAAAATCAGCGGCACTAATATCGGGGGGACAGGGCACCCAAAGATACATCGCCGCCGTGGGTTTAGCGACTTTCCAGCCCAGCGTTGCCAACGCATCCACCAAAAAGTCGCGCCGGGTGCGATAGCGCCGCTGTACAGAGTCTAAATAGTCATCGGGGAGTTGTAAGGCCGTTTCTGCCGCTGTTTGCAAAGCAGAAAAAATGCCGTAGTCCAGATTGGTTTTTAAGGTGCGCAAGCCTTGAATGACGTGGCGATTACCCACCACAAAACCCACGCGCCAACCCGCCATGTTGTAGGTTTTCGAGAGAGTATGAAACTCTACACTGATATCTTTTGCACCGGGGATCTCTAGCAGGCTCGTGGGCTGATAACCATCAAAGGCAAGCTCTGCATAGCAAAGATCGTGAATCAACAAAATTTGATGCCGACGGCCAAAGGCAACCATCTCCTCAAAAAATTCCCTCGGAGCAGTGGCCCCTGTTGGGTTATTCGGATAGTTGAAGTACAACACTTTAGCCTTTTTGGCCAACGTGTCAGGAATATCGTTAAAGTCAATAATCCAATCGTTTTCAGCCTTGAGCGGAATGGTGTGAATGTCCGCACCCGCGATCGCCGGTCCACGAAAGTGCGCGGGATAGGAGGGAGTCGGCACTAGCACTACATCCCCCGGATTAATGTAGGCCATCGCCAGGTGACCTAGCCCCTCCTTAGAGCCCATTAGTGGCAGCGCTTCACCATCAGGGTCGAGGGTTACACCGTAGCGACGGTGATACCAGCGGGTGATAGCGGACCGAAAGCTGGCAGTCCCTTCAAAGGGAGGATAGCCGTGGTTGTCAGGATCACCCATCGCGGCGATCGCAGCTTCTATCACAGGGGCAGGTGCTGGCCCACCAGGGTTTCCCATGCCCAAATCAATCAGATCGATCCCCTCTGCCCGCGCATTAGCCTTCAGCTCATCTAAGCGAGCAAAGACATAAGGGGGCAGTGAACCCAGTCGTTCAGCAGGTTTCAACCAATCTAAAGTCATTGAAGCTACCTCTTTAAGCGAAAAAGAAAGGGAGGCGAAGAAGAAAGAGCTATCATCCCATCATCTGTAGACCTATCCAAAAGAAGGCGATAGACCCATCAAGTACATCTATGTTCAATGTAGGGATAGAGAGTCAAAGCCCCCTTATTGCCGGCGGCAATAAGGGGTGTGTAACAGGTGGTGCACTGCTCGCATCTGAAACTGTTGTAGACACCATCGCAGCCATCACCTGAGCAGGCTGCACACTAAAGGGCAAATGGTGAATATCGGATCCCGGTTGACAAGCAACCGTAGCCGCCTTCTGAAGCTCAGCCACCGTCAACTGTGCCATCTCCAGATCAGCTAATGACTGCGGTAACCCGAGCTGGTCATAAAACTGTAAAAGCTGACGTCTGGCCGTGGCTGCCAGCGCCTGATTAGTCCCTAGCATTTCTTCTAATCGGAGCTGCACCAAAATGCCGTAGGCTACCTTTTCTCCATGCAGGGTACCGTGGGCCGATACATGGGTCAGACCATTGTGCACAGCATGGGCCGCAACGGTACGACACTGGGCACCACCCATCCCTCCAATGACACCGGCCATGAGCACAGAGGCGTCAACCACTTCTCGCCAATCATCTCCACCCGGGTTTTCCAAGGCCGACACTGACTTTTGGAACAAAATATCGCGTAGTACGCGGGCCTGCTGCACAGCACCAATCACCAGGGTGTGGGCAGAGTGGCCACTGCTGACGGACGCCTCGTACCATTTCGCGATCGCATCACCAATCCCCGAAATCAGCATCCGCTTAGGCGCAGTCGCAACCAAGTCATAATCCAAAATAATCACATCTGGGCAGCGAGGGAGGCCCACATCGTAGAGAAAAGCCCCTTCATCCGAATAGACGTTGGATAACGCCGTCCACCCTGCGCAGGTGGCCGCAGAGGTCGGCACAGTCACAATCGGCAACTGGCACTGGTAAGCCAGTAACTTTGCAGCATCCAGTGCCTTCCCACCACCCATACCAATGATAAAGTCAGCCTCATGCTGGGAAACCGCTTGATGTAGGGCCGCTAAGGTCGCTTCACTACAGGCAGCAACAGGTAGCAAACTTTTAGTAACAGCAGTATTGGCAGCAGTGGTATGAGCACCTGTGTGAGCATCGGCTATGTCATCGGGCTCCGTACCCACGGACTTTACAGCGATTGTAGAGAGCGCCTCAGACAAAAAAGGCATCGCGACAGTCAAAGCGCGATCGCCCCCGACCAGCAAGGGCCTTTTACCCAACCGTGCAAAAACAGGACCACTGCTAGCGAGCACGTTGTTACCGCGAATCACTTGGGCAGGGGCAATGTTCAATATCGGGAAAGTCGATACGGCCATACAAATACCTGCTAAAGAAGTAGCATCCCTAACGATGTCCAGACACTAGCAGCCTCTCAAAAACCAGAGCGAGGCCACACAATAATCATCAAAACAGTCCGGACATCAGGGCCTTAAATTATGACGCAGCGCTATTGATCTTTGCCAATTTATCCGCATAAATTTCTACTTTAGGTGCAACCATACCCTCTTCAGTCCGTGCGCCTGGCATCACCTGCCCCACATATACCAGCTCTGAAATGCCAGGTTTATGCACAATCGCCCGAGCTCTAATCCTTGGCGCATTCGGCCCACTCCCCCCAAGCCGGCTAGGATTTAGCAAGTTGCTCGCCGCTTGGGTCAAGGTGGCCTCCAGCTCGGTAGATGTGATCGAATTAGGGACTGCGATTACGATCTGCGAGGCCCCTGAGTCAAACACCGTGGTGTAAGGAATTGCCCCCGGAATGGTCGTTCGCACTAAGGGCTGAAAGCTTAGACCAAAGAAACCAGCCGTCAGCACCCCCATAAAACCCGTCACACCGACCAAGCGAAAGCGCAGTCCCCACTTGAGTAAAAACGAGAGTGCGGTAAGCGCACCAAAGGCCAGTGTGGCAATAGCAAACCATTCAGTAGCTTGTAAAAACTGTTCGGGAGTGAGCATAGCGGTGTAAGCAAATAAATAAATTAGGTTGGGGCTGATCTGCCCTATCAGTATAGGGTTCTCCCAGCCGCATTCCCGCCCGTCCTGACCGTACACCCTCAGGAGATTTACTTAAAAACTGATGACCGGCACTGGTCCTCCAGCCTCCACTGACGGGATAACTAAGCTTTGTAGCAAGCCTTCGGTCAAGCCAAATGACTACTGGGCCTACACACCAATAAAGACGGCTTAAACCTGTGTTTGTTCAAAGATTTCTTCGTTGGCGATGGGCAATGCCTTTTAGCCTTGCCCTATTGCTAACCATCGGTAGCAGCCTTTGGCGGATCCAAGCAGCGCCTCAAAGCCAACTAAAGCCAACCATAGCGCCACTGCCACAAGATCCCTACGTTCAAGTCTTTTTCAACCAATCTGAGGCGAGCGTCTATACCGATCCCTATCGCCAGATTGAACGGTACGGAGATGACCTAGAGCAGGTGGTCATTAACGCGATTGAAAGTGCCCAAACATCTATCGATATCGCAGTTCAAGATCTGAACTTGCCCCGCATTGCCCAAGCCGTGGTCAACAGCCACCGCCAAGGCATCAAAGTACGCCTTATTTTAGAGAATCAATACGCCAACCCGACCTCAGCAACGGCCAAGGCAGAGCAGGCAGAAGACTGGCTGGCCATTGCCGATAGCGATCGCAACGGCACCATTACCACCACAGAAAGGCATAATGCCGATGCCCTGGGCATGATTCGTAACGCCCAAGTCCCTTTATTGGATGACACAGCCGATGGGTCTAAAGGCAGCGGGCTCATGCACCACAAGTTTTTAATTATCGATCAACGATGGGTCGTCACCGGCTCTGCCAACCTGACGATGTCTGGCATCCATGGAGATGCTGACATCCCTGAGAGCAGAGGCAATGCCAATGCGCTCTTAAAGATTGATAGTCGCGCGATCGCCCAGCACTTCACCGACGAATTCAACCTGATGTGGGGGGATGGCCCCAGAGGCCAACAGGACAGCCAGTTTGGGCTCAAAAAAGCCCGACGCCCCGCCCACACAACCACACTCCCCACCGGAGCGATTACGCTGCAATTCTCCCCCCACTCACCCAGCCAACCTTGGCAGCAAAGCGTTAATGGCCTCATTAGCAAAACCCTCAGCCAAGCAACCCGCAATATCGATCTGGCCCTATTTGTCTTTTCAGAACAGCGTATTGCCAATCAGTTAGAAGCGACCGTTAGCACAGGCACTACCCTACGGGCCCTAATCGACCCCAGCTTCGCCTATCGCAGCTACAGTGAAGCCCTCGACATGCTGGGCATGGATCTCCCCGACCAGCGCTGCAAAATCGAATCAAACAATCGCCCCTGGGCAATCCCTCTCCCCTCAGTCGGCTCTCCCCAACTCCCGCCCGGCGATAAGCTCCATCACAAATTCGCCACCATTGATGATCAAACCGTCATTGTGGGCTCACACAACTGGAGTCATGCTGCCAATTCCGAAAACGATGAAACAATTCTCATAATTCAAAACCCCACGGTTGCCGCTCACTTCCATCGAGAATTTGAAAGACTCTATCGCACGCCAAACCTCGGACAAACCAAACTACTCAAAAGAAAAATAAATGAGAGCAAACAGCGCTGCACAGTGGCCTTCGGGAATAAGCAACAACACCGAGAGCAACCTTACTTGCACAGCTAGGAGTGCCGTTTTTATTTTTGTTCCCGTAGGATAAAAGCCTTTTTCTTAGCTTCACAATTCACTTTTTTTCCCATAAAACTACTGTCCGGATGAATCCAGCCGAGATAGGTGGGATTTAAAGCAGATTTGTTACGACTGAAACACCTAAGCATTCATACTTAGATGGATAATAACTGGGTAGTCTTTTAGAAGCTTAGTACGTGTACTCGGGCAAAAGTTCCCATTTAACCTTATAGGCTCTTGTTTGCCTCTAGGTAATTTCAACAGCAATGACAAGGGATTGTGAGCTTTTAGCACTTCGTAAAGCTAGAGTAAATCTTCCTCCCTAGCCATACTCTCTATGTGATGCTCCCTAGTTCAATATATAGATAGAAATTTCTATCTAGGAAGAATGATTCGGAATTTCTCTAGGTGCTCTTCTAATCTGCTTCTGCCAACCGTCATTCGTGCTCACACAGGCCTATGCATTCTGTAAAAAAACTATCGATCCTAGGCTGTCGCGGCATCCCTGGTAACCATGGAGGGTTTGAAACTTTTGCACAAAGGCTCTCCCACTATTTGGTCAAACAAGGTTGGGAGGTCACCGTCTACTGCGAGGATTACGAAGGGAAAAAGCTTTCAGAAAGCTATTGGAACGGCATTCGCCTGATCAATATTCCAGTACCAACCCAAAGTGCTGCAGCGACTATTCTATTCGACTGGAAATCCACGCTTCACGCAGCAAAAGAGGGCAATCTAATCCTTACCCTAGGTTACAACACAGCCATGTTCTGCGCCTGGTACCGCATTAAGGGCCTCGTCAATGTTATCAACATGGACGGTTTAGAGTGGCGACGTCAAAAGTGGAGCACACCTGAAAAAGCCTGGCTTTATCTAAATGAGCGGCTGGGATGTTGGTTTGGTAATCACCTTGTCGCAGACCATCCCGAAATTGCTAACCATTTAGCAACTCGTGTCTCCCGTAGCAAAATTACAACCATTCCCTACGGTGCAGAGCGGGTTGGGAGTGCCGATGCAAACCTCCTCAAACCGTATGGCCTTGAGCCAGGTGGCTACTCCATCATCATCGCAAGACCAGAGCCGGAGAACAATATTTTAGAAATTGTCTCTGCGTTCTCTCGTAAATCCAGGGGGTCTAAGCTAGTCGTACTGGGCAACTACAAGCCTGAGACAAACAGTTTTCACAAACAGGTATTGGCAGCCGCTAGCAACGAGGTTGTTTTCCCAGGAGGCATTTACGACCAAGCCACAGTGGGTGCGCTTCGATATTACGCAACGCTCTACGTCCACGGACACTCCGTTGGTGGCACAAACCCATCATTGGTAGAAGCTATGGGCGCGGGTGCCTCTGTTCTTGCCCATAGGAACCACTTCAACCAGTGGGTCGCTGGGCCTGGCGCGCATTACTTCGAGGATGCAACAGAGTGCGCCAACGCATTCGACACCCTACTAGACAATGCCGATGAGCTGCGTCGTATGAAGCAAGCAAGCCTCATACGATTTAAAGAAGGTTTCTTAGCTGAAATTGAGTGCCGCACCTATGAAGAGTTGCTAGAAAGAGCACTCTCAGGAAATTTTGCCAAACGCCCTTCAGCTCAACCCCTCAGCGCTCGCCCCATACTACAACAGTCAGTAGCTATGGACCATGGACGCAGTCAGGCGCTAGGCCGAAAGGCACGCAGTGCTATCTCTGCATTAAGAAGATAACCCAATAAAAAGATAACCCAACATCTCTAAGACAATACAAAAGGCGCTCTTCATGACTCATAGTAACGAGCGCCTTTTGTATTGAGAATCAAAATTTTGTATTGAGAACCAAAATATCGAAAACAATCGCCACCGCTACATCCCCAAAAAGACTGGCAGCGAAAGCCCCGCAGCCATAGTGGCGGCGGTACACAAGAATAGAAAATACGTTGCTGAGCTTCACACCAGCAAGAAGCGCTAGCGCCGGTTATTTTTTTAGCCTTGCCATGCAAATTAAGAGCACTTGTGATGCAGATGAGCAAAAGTGACAACGAAGATAACTAATCACTACACCTTCGTAGCAACGCATTTCAACACATAAGTGCTGTACTGACACGGTGTCAGCACAGCACTTTACACATGAGAAAGCACAGCTCATGGTAGCAGTGTTTGAAACAGGTTTTAGAACAGCTTATATGCAAATCAAAACCTTACACCGGTCAAGACAGTGGGTCACCATCAACCGGTTTAGCAGGGAATCCCATCAATGTCGCATCAATACCCAGTCTTTTACGTACTGCCACTAAGCACAAGACAGCGCCAACCACTAAGCTTGTGGACGTTGCCACTGCTGCACCTTCTACCCCCCAAGCTGGGATTAAAGCAGCATTGAGGACAACATTCAGCATCGTCGTCCCCCAGCCGACCTTCGCGGTATAGCCATCATGACCAGTCATGTTCAAAATGACAAAGGCAACGCCGAGAGAAGTAGACATAAAGCTACTAATGCATAAAATATACAGGGCTAGCTGGCCCTGTATAAACTCTGGTCCAAATAGGCCCAAATACCAAGGGCCACATACGATTAGCGTTGCCGCAAATAAAAAAGCAACCCCCGCCACGAGCCGAACGCTCTTGGTAATCGTCTGCTGTAAATCCAAAAGACGATTGTCCGCATAGGCACTGGCAATGGTCGGAGAAAGGGTACTACTCACCGCCATCAAAATAAATGTGATGAGCTGAGCACCCCGACTAACCGGAACATATAGACCAACCGCATCAACACCTTGCAGCGCACCGAGCATCAATACATCCGTTTGGGCATTAATAATCGGCAAGCTATCAATAAGCATGAAAGGTAGTGCACCGCTCAGCCACAATTTTCCCTGATATTTGGGCTGTGCAGCCCTTGCGGCAGCAGGCATAACCTGACGCAAAAAAAGGCTCACAATCAGCAACGTCACGCTCGTGCCCACACCATAAAAACCAATCACCCAAAGCGGTGTCAACCGTTGGCTCAAAACCAGAAAAGCCACCACCGTCAGGGTGATCAAAATGAGCGGGTCGATCAATAGCTCAGGGAGCAACCCCTTAGTCACATAGTGGAGCCCGCGCATGGCCCCCCGCCGAATATTTCGCAGGGAGAGTGCTGGCATTAATAACAGCGCCAAACAAAACCCTACAAAGGGCTCTGAGTATTCACCACCATCGACCAACCAAGCAATACCAATGGCCACCATTGATATTAGGGCGGCAACACCAAACACCGCCTTACTAGACCATGCAACAATGCCACGCAGTAAGGACCATTCGGACTTGGCTTCATA
The DNA here is from genome assembly GCA_039186165.1 of Cyanobacteria bacterium P01_F01_bin.53. GTDB lineage: Bacteria > Cyanobacteriota > Cyanobacteriia > Phormidesmidales > Phormidesmidaceae > Phormidesmis. Next base: position 23,545 of record JBCDAG010000003.1, on the reverse strand, counting down.
AACAGCAATTTCACGAACAATGAAATTACCAAATCCCATCGTCGCTGGAACACTAAGCAAATAGGCCCACACCACGGCATAGGTGTAGGTACCAAACCCTGTTTTTCCCAGGACTCTAGCTAGCAAAATACTGGTTAGAAACGTCAACCCTGTATAGACCAGCCGCAGGCCAAAGGCACCAGCAATGCCTTTAACCAGCTTACTTTTCAAAAGTTTATTCTTCAGACTCATCGCGGTGTGCGCATTGATCATGGGGTCTACTCTTCAGGGTCTACTCCGAGCACACTGCGATAGGGCACACAGTACTAAACACGGAAAGGAAAGTCGGTATTGACGAAGTCATCATCATCGTCTTTGTTGTTCACCCAAAGCAACAGCAAACCTGTCACAACAAGGAAAGAACCTGCAAGGGCACCAACAATAGCGACCGTAGGACTTGGCGAGATATTTTTATCTTCATCAGGTAGCGTTGGTTCTGTCGCTAGCTGAATGGGCGGATAGATGGAGTAAATATCGTTCTCGTTCAAATTAAGCTTGGCAACAGAGGACGCGAAAAGAGCCTCTGAGGTCTGCAAATCACGATTGAGACGGTCAATCTTGACTTTATCTTGGGACAGACGACGAAGCCGTTCTTCGAGCACGGCTATCTGATTAGCCAATTCCTGAGTCTGCGATTGCAGCCCCACTTGATTAGCTCGGTCAGTCACGGCAGCTTTATAGAGCTCACCGCGTGAAGCAGAAACTCTTGGATCTAGCCCAAGGGGTGCCAGCTGTGTCAACACTGATTGATCAACCTGGCGACCTAATAAAAAGGAGCCTCTGCTTTCTACCGCAGCGGCTAATCCTTCTAGCTCTGCTCGCTTTGCGACAACCTGAGGATGCTGATCACCGAGCTGAGATGATAGATCGGTATAAGCCGCTGAAACAACACCATATTCCTGAAACTGGCTTTGATAAACTGGATCGCCTTGCAGTCTGTAGGCATCTTCAGCCCCTGCAGAGGACTCATTAATATCAACCGACAGCTGCTGCACGCGACTATTTAAGCCCTTCTCTTGGGCCAGTGCTTGCGAATACTCTCGACGCAGCTGCTCAATACTCACCGCCAGATCTTCAATCTGAGATTCAGAGTTAAGGCCAGAGGCTATCCGATATGCGGACAGCTCGTTTTGGGCTTGCTCTACTTTCCCACGAGCAGACTCCAAGCTAGACTTAGTTTCTCTTTCGCGTCGAACCAACTCGGCTTTGCGCAACTGATCAATCCGGCGGTCTAGAACCATGTGCAACGCTCTGGCTTTCTTTTGAGCCATCTGAGGCGTTTCACCCTCAATCACGAACTCCATCAAAGAGCTTTGGGCATTGGTGGTAATCTTCAGCTCACCAAAGTCCTCAACCGTGACCCCTACTTGGTCCGCGGCTTCCTTGGTTAAGTCAGGACTTTGAATTAAGTAAACGTAGTCCGAACGCGGATCTTCAGCCGTTAGCTTTTTAGAATTTCCAGCTGCCGCAGACGTCCTTAAACCATCCGGCAGGGAAACATCCACTTCAGGCGCTGTACCGAGTACCTTGACCCCCCATTCGCTTGTGTAAGTTTTTGGAGATAAGGCAAGGTAGGCGATCGCAAGCCCCCAAATCAAGGTGTTGGCTAACAAACCCACCCCTAGATAACCCAGCTTAGAGGCATTGGAGCTTTCGCTACGGCGATTCAGTAGCGGTCGGCTAGGGGGAATTTGAGGAAAAGAGGAGTCAGACATAGTTAACTCTGGTGGCGTGTGGATTTTTCGAAGAAAAGCAAGGAGTCAAATATCGTCAAAAAAGGGCTAATAAGGACAGGTGAACTATCATCAGAATCAGCATTATCGGAACAAGTCAATTAGTAGATTGAGCGGATTCAGGAAGTTCGAAACCGTACCCAAGACACCGCGCACGTTGGCATTGCGGGAGTCATAACAAGCGATCGCATCTTCAGGCATCAAAAACGGATTAGCCTCGGCAGACTTCGTCTCATCGCCGACCAGGTCCGTCACGTTAAACTCGGAGGTGGTCAGCGCACCAGTCAGCACATCCGTTTGAATCAGCAAGGCCCTGCGGTTGGCATTGGTAGAAGGGGTACCGCCGACACATTGAGCAGCCACCAGCGCCTGAGCCAAATTCGTACCGTATTTGAAGCTGGCGGAGTTAATGTTTCCAGCACTCTCTACATTATTGCTGCTGCCTTCAGTAACGTTAGAGACATAAAGCTCTACGCTATCGGGCGTAATTTGGGATGGACGCACCAAAACTTCCTGAAATGAACCCGCATCTGGAATGATCACCTGATCACCTGAAACCAGCGGGAAATCGGTTACCGCTGAACCAGAGAAAATGCCCGAAAGATCCACAATCGTTGAGTCGGTACCGCGTAAAACCTGAACCTGAGTAATGTCAGCCGTTGGCTTCACACCCCCAATAGCCTTCAAAGCCGCTGTTAGGTAACGCTCCAGCGGATAATCACCTGGCAGGGTTGCCACTTCGCCATCAGCTGCGTCTGCGGATGACGCTTCACTTGAGAGCAACACACGGCCTGGCTCAAACACCTGCCCGGTGATAGCGACTTGTATCGGTGAATAATCCAAAACCTGAACACTCACGTTCAGCAGTTCTGGTCGGAAGAAGCCTCGCTGAAGTAGGACATCACTCAAACGAGTCTGCACTTGAGGCGGCGTAAGGCCCAGAACTGACACGGGCTCTAGCAAGGGCACTTCTACGTGACCATTGAAGTTAACAACATACTCGCCACTAAATTCTTCACCGCCGACCCCGGGGATCTGGATTCTGAGGCGATCACCTGGAGATAACGGCAAGCTTTGCCGATCGATTGTGGGCAGAACGCCATTACGTTGCACCGTTACTGGCGCAGTAGAAGGCTTCTGAGACACAGAAGGCAAAGCAGGATCTGGCACAGCCTGAGATAGCTGTGAAGTAGGCGCACCCGAAAGGTTGGGCAACTCGTCAGCGAACGCCTTACTAACATCAAAAATCACGCCTGGAACCAGGATTGTTGCAAATGCTAGCCTAACGGCGATTGTAGACATGCTTGATACACGCATGGGCTTCTAGGTACCTCCACCCCTTAAAAAATCAACAAATTTTACGGTGCAAATTCAACGCTCCAAGACTTCTCTAAGACCTCAAGACCTTCAAGCTCAATGGTTTTATCAATACTTCGAGCCCGATAGCGTCGAACCTCTGCAGCTCACAGCACTGGCGGGCAAGGTCTAAAACCACTGCCAAGCCAGAAACACATAAACCAGCGACCTGTATTAACGACAAATCAGAGCTATCAACACCTGAAATCACATCAAGGCAACTTAGAAAGGGGCAAATCTCAGCAGAGTCGACACGCATAACAGCCCACACTGGAACCGAGGAACTAATGAACCGTGGGGGTTAAAGAGTAAACGAGCAACTATTGATAGCCATCACACAAAGAACAAACAATTGATAAAACGCAACCGTCAATTCATGCAAAACGCGATGCAACGATTTAGCAGACATCTGAGAACTTTTACTGATTGCCTACTCCCAATAGTAAGTCGCGTAAAAATAAAGAATGAAATCAGGCACATGCATGAAGAAGTTTTCATGACTTTTATAAATTTTTCAAAAAAATCACTTCTTTTGTGACGACTTTTGCCAAATTAGGTCACGGAATTGCCATGAACTAATGACAAAGATTAAGTGATAAATACTGGCATCCCTAAAACGCACAGATGTAATTAGATAGAACTAAGTTCCCGACCGTGCCTTTTAATACATGGCCAACCTGCCGGGGGAAAGCCCTAAAAGAAGCAAAACAGCCCTGTTAATAACACTATAGCAACTGAGATTAGGGCGTTTTCACTGAATTGAGGATGTTCGTTTCGCAACATTTCATGGTTCCGTAGAGCCTACCGTGCTCAGAATAGAAAACCATTGCAATAAGTTAAGTTGTTATGAAGCTAAGAATGAAGGTAGCTCGATTGTTCGCAAAGCAACCCTCACTTCACCATAACTTTGCGAACTTTGTGAATAGAGTAATTTTACCTAAATAGTCCTGTGACAGATAACGCCTTCATCAGCGCCATAGCATAAGCTAAGCGATGAGTCGAAAGTAAGTTGGCAATCAGGCTACTGGCTCTCGACTAACTAAAGTTACGCTTATTTTCATTACACTTGCGTTAAATCGCCTGCTGTATCCGACTCGGTTTTAATCCTTGAAATGACGTCAACAAGTACACGACGCAGAGCCCTAGATGAATGACTATTGCATTCAAGTCCCTCAGGAAACACACTGAGTTCACGGATAATTTCCCATTCAAAATAATTTTCTGGATTTCACTCTATATTCCCTTCGAAGAATTTTTCTTGAGATGGCTGCCAAGTTCACTGGCGGTCCTCTTGAGGTTTGTTCCAGAACTTATCCTATATGCACTGGTCGGTAAAATTTGTGGATCGAAGCTCCTCAGAGGCGAACCCCTCCGCAAAACACCTATCGATCTGCTTGTTGTTGCCTTCTTTGTGGCCACAGCCATTTCAATCGTAATTAACGATTCCTCTATTAAGGGCAGCATCGTCAATTTAAGAACCATCTGGCGATACCTGTCCGTCTTTTATATTTCTGTCAATATTGATTTCTCTATAGGGGAGCTCAAAAAGCTGCTGACAGGGCTCAAGGCAGTCATGATCGCCCAAGGTGTTATTGGCTCACTCCAGTACTTCCTACCCGCCAGCTTCAACCAAGCATTTTTTGCACCCAAAGGCTTCGAAATAGGAAACTATAAGGGTGCCTCAAACGCCTCTGAAGCCGGTGGACTTAAAGTCGGCGCAACAGCAGGCACATTTTCAGATCCTGCGATCCTCTCAGCCTTCATGCTCATTGGTCTGGCGCTCTTTTTTGGCAGCGCCTATGTCAATGGCGGCAGCCTACTCCCCCACTGGATGGAGTTGCGCAACATGGGTGCGCTGCTCTTTGCGACCTTTGCCACCAAAAAACGAGCCGCCCTGGTGCTTGCCATACTCGTTCCGCTGATTACACTCTACGTGTACGGCAAACGCAAGAAATTAGCGGAATTGAGCTGGGTCTACGGTGTTGTTGCACTCTTGGGTCTGCTCTTAATCATGGGTTTAGGCTCAACTGGCAGCACTTCCTTTGCCGGTGTAGATGAGCGGGAACAAGCTGTTGATTTAAGCACCTATTTTCTCCAGTTATTCTCGTCAGACTACTGGCAGCACTCCAATGAAACTGCAAGGGGATGGTTTACTGGAACGATCCTCAATGCCCTCCTTAGCACCCATAGCTGGTTTGGATTTGGGCCGGATGCCTGGCACACCCTGAATGCCATTGAAGATACCCTCACCACAGGCGCAGACATCGAAAAGCTCCAGCGAGATGCGGATGTATTTGACGATGGCTTTTGGTTCGCATTTATGGCCTACTTTGGTATTGTTGGGACAGTGATTTACGGGTTTATACTGAAACGCTTGTACGATGCCGGGAAATGGCTAGCCCGTGTCTCAGTAGAACCCCAGTACAAAACCCTGGGTGCAACATTTGCGACGCTTGTAGTGGTCACGGTGCTCTATACGTTTGCAGAGCGGATTTTCAGGCTTCGGGCATTTAGCTTCTATTTTTGGCTCCTTGCGGGTCTGGTTATCAATGCTTGCCATGTCAAAATGGCCGCGATCAAACATGAAAGACGTGCAGCCAAACTCGCCTCTAGCGGCGGTCCCACTGACGTTGAGGACACCGAAGCCTTGTTCTCAGATGACAGGTTCCCAGATGAGCGTGGAGGCACCGGGTTCCTCTAACCTCCTCTAAACGGTCAGCGGCGATAAAACGGCATCCTTAATATTTCAACAGCCATCGATGACGAACTGACCAGAGAACACCCGTCAAAAAGCCCGTCCGCAAGCATCGAAATGATTTTACCCGTGTCATCTTTTTGGAGCCCTCAAAAATTGATGACTGTATTTTTTAAGACAAACTATGGTTGCCCAAATTGACTCCCGTTACGTTCGAACAAGTCCCTATAAAACAGCCGTTCGCCTGCTTAGCTATGTTTTTTTTGAGGGCAGACCCCTGACAACCAAAGGGCAATGGATTAATCCCTTAGTACTCGCGCTTTATTCCATTCAAAAGCGCCTACCTCAGCTGAAGAAAGTACGGAAACCCATCTTCATTATCGGCACCGGACGCAGTGGCACCACTATTTTAGGCATCCTTCTTTCCATGCATAGGGATGTGGGGTTTCTCAACGAGCCCAAAGCGCTTTGGCATGCCATTTATCCCACCGAAGACTTAGTGGGTAGCTATTACCGAGGCGCGGCCCAATACCGTTTGAGCGCCAGTGACGTCTCCCAAAAGGTCCGTGCGACTGCGCACAAGCTTTTCGGTGCTTATTTAGCCATTTCCACCTCGCGCCGAGTTGTCGATAAGTACCCAGAGCTGGTGTTTCGCATTCCGTTTGTGCGATCGCTCTTTCCAGATGCCAAGTTTATTTTCTTAGTCCGTAACGGGTGGGACACCTGCCAATCTATTGAAGGCTGGTCACAGCGGTTGGGTGTTCAGCTAGATGCCGAGAAGCATGACTGGTGGGGGGCTAACAATCGCAAGTGGAATTTGCTGTGGGAACAGATCATTACCAGCGATGAGGATCTACAAGGTGCGATTCCAGACCGGGGAGAATTAGAAAACCCCCTAGATATGGCAGCCCTAGAGTGGATAGTATCGATGCAGGAAGGTCTACACTTAATGCGGCAATTCCCTGATGCGATTCAGATGGTGCGCTACGAAGACCTAGTCGAACGCCCTGAGGACAGCCTCAATCAGCTGCTGAACTTCTGTGAGCTACCGCCAGACAAACGATTCATTGACTACGCGACCCAAAAGCTAAGGCCCGTGCCACCCAAAAAGACGGTTTCCGTTCATCCCTCTATTCGCCCCTACTTTGAAGAGACGATGACAGCGTTAGGATACGCCATTTAATTTGGTTGGATAAGGCACTTCAGACACAAGTAAGGTGCTCCTGAAACGTTTCAGGAGCACCTTACTTTTTGGTTCAAAGCTGGACGAGCAAAACCTGACTGACTCAGGCGCTGGCCTATTCACAACTGCTCACTGGCTAAAGAGTTGGCCTCCTGACAGCTAACGTGTGCCAACTCTCGTGTGCCAGCTCTGCATGAGTAGAATGAAAGTTCATCCATACCCCGGACAGTCAATGACTACCACGATTGTGCAAGGCTTGAATCAAGGATGACTTCTGTACACTGCTTTCAATGTGAGTACTATCGTCTGGGGGAACCAACACCACTTTCGAACGCTCAGGAACCGCAGGGGGAGGTGCCAGCAATTCAAAGCGCGGATATAACTTACGCCAACCTTTCAAGGCCCTGATGAGGCAGTATCCCAAAGCAACGAACGCTTGCAAAGTTAAGAGGCTCAGCGGTTCAGGACTGCCAAGGGCCACCCCACAAAACATTATAGAGAACAGGACAAAACAGCTCAGATTAATCGGAAATCGCCAGCGATCACCCCCGCAGCGATAGATACTGTAGTGCAACCAACGGCACAGCAACAGGGACAAGAGCAGCAAAGCACCGACAACGTTAGTACCGGCTAGCAGCGTAAACCCAAAGAGCTTTTGAATTTGTAAAATCGGATATATCCAAATCCGAGCTTCTTCATTGAACTGGTTGTAAACCCAAAACGTAAGTCTGACGGCAACGAGCAGTGCCATCCAAATCAGCCCACCAAACAGAACAGGTGACCATAACTCACCAAGGTTAGCCAGCGTTGAGGAGATGGGCGCACTCCGTTGACTTACCTCTAGTAGCAACAAGCCAGGAATAGCAATGCCCATAGCCGCATACCAGGGTGCAGGTATGTTAGTGAGGTTAATGCGCGACTTATAGGCAATGTAAGTCTCAGACAAAATAGGCTTACTTTCGTATTTTTCGCCAATCAGGTCATTCTCTTGGTAACCCACTTCATACACGCACCAATAGCTAAACGTCAGCAGCAGTAGGCTCAGTGCATTGATAACAGGATGCGGACTCAAAAAGCTAAGGGCAATTACCAAGAAGGCCCAATGTCCCATCAGCACCCGCTTCGCAATGTGAGAGTTTTTTGGATTTTTGACTTTCTCTGAGTAAAACAACGGCACATAGACATCCGCCATCGCTGGAATAAACTTCGCCTCGGGCCAAGTTAATAGGCAAGGGGTGGCCACAGCCGACAGTAAAGGCCAATCTTTCTGGGCATCTGTTACAGCCACAGCACTACTGACTGCCGATTTCCCTAAAGCCTCGGTAACCATCGCCCGTTTGCCTCGGGCTCGATCACGCAAGCCCTGCCAAAAACGACAGGCAATTACCTGACAGGAGCGTGCCCCTAGATCCATCGGCAAGTGCCTAATCAGAGGCATCACCACTAAGTCGAACCCCAGGGTTGCAATGACGACCTTGGCCTGAGGATTGGCTTCAACCGCTTGAATAAGGGTTCGATTGCTATAGGCATTCGCCAGTTTCTTAGCCCGCCCTTGCCACACCCAACGAGTCCAAGGAAACAGCAGCGTCATCGCCACCACTAGGAACCAATCCTTAGCGACACCATCCTCCCTATATTGCTCAGGAAACCAGCGCCAAGGACGAATTGCCTTAAGGGCGACCAAAGCAGTAGCCCCTAAAGGCCGGGGGTATACCGCATCTAAATAAGCTTCTGTAGAGTTGCGTAAAAATAGAGTTTCATCAAAATCTAAAATGACGGGCGTGCCCGCGCCAGCAGAGCTCACAGCTCGCATTGTTTGAGCAGCAGTCTTAGTCGACTGCGACGTAGCGTCATAGCTGCCGGTAGGGTTTTCCACTATCAATGAAATTTTTATAGAGCTTATTGGGATAAGTCAGGTAGAATTGCTGACTCTTCATTCCTAGCACAGGGAAATCGCCGAATAGACTCACACATGACTTATTTGTAAGTTACTTCACAAGGAAATAAAGTTAATAGAATCATCCTGTCAAGAACTTGAAAATAAAGCAATGGAGAAACTGATTTAAAAGCGTTTCAGTATTCAGTCTATTACCTAACATTACGGACTTTCCATGAAGTCACTGATATCAATTTAAGTTGTTGTAAATGAATCCAACATAACTGCCTACCCCCCACTAGTGCCTAGACACAAAGAAGTTAGGATACTAAAGCTAGGCACAGAAAACGCTAGCTGCAAAAACTAAGAAACCATCCATAAGGCTCAAAGGCATCATCTTCAAGCATCAAACGGGTTGACGCCCACGTTCATCACACAGAAAAATAGCTGACTCTAACGGATTCTATGTCTAACCCGAAAGAGACGACGAAGGAATAACCTTTTCGGCTCCTCATACGTTCAGTGTTTGGCTAAAGAATCAACGGTAGATCAAGGGATAGAGCCCTGTGACATAGAAAAAGGTAGAGTCAGTAATATTCAAACTCGACGCAGGGAAACACTCATCTATCATCGTTATCGTCGTCTTGCGCCACCTCAATCGTTTCAGGCGCTTTGGCAGGCAATTTAGCGGGTAAGCCCATCAGCGTCGCATCAATGCCTAATTTGCGTCTAACGGCAATCAACCCCGCAAAGCCGCCTAAGGTAAGACTCATCGATGTTGCTAATGCCGCTCCCTCGACACCCCACCGAGGGATCAAAATTGCATTCAAAACAATATTGAGGATCGTCATCCCCCAGCCCTGTATAGCCGTGAAACGCTCATGGCCTGTCATATTCAAAATGACAAACGAAAGACCCACCGACGTGGACATAAAAACGCCAATACACAAAATATAAAGCGCTCGGCGACCTTGAATAAATTCGGGACCAAAAAGGGATAGGTAGCTATTGCCACAAATAATGAGCGCCACCGCAAACAAAAATGCGACCCCAGCGACCACACGGACGCTTTTCGTCACCGTCTGCTGCAAATCAATCAGTCGATTATCGGCATGGGCACTCGCAATAACAGGCGCGAGCGTACTCCCTACTGCCATCAAAATAAAGTTAATCAGCTGGGCACCTCGATTTACTGGCACGTATAAACCCACCGCATCAACACCGCGCAACGCACCGAGCATCAACACATCTGTGCGTGCATTAATGATGGGGATACTTTCGATCAAGATGAACGGTAAGGCACCCTTAAGCCAAACACGCCCTTTAAATTCTGGCAGCGAGACCTTAGCCAATAAAGGCAGCGACTGGCTCAAAAAGCGATTGAGTAAAAACAGCGTGAGTCCGGTACCGATACCGTAAAAAATGATGATCCAAAGGGCATTGATTTGTCCACTCAACGACGGATTGAACAGTACGCTCAACTGAGGCAGCAGGAAATAAGCGAGCCCAGTGAGCACAAGCAAAATCAGCGGGTCGAGCAATAGCTCTGGCAACAGTCCTTTCGTAATTTGCTGGAGCCCCCGCATGGCTCCGCGCCGAATATTGCGCAAGGAGAGGGCAGGCATCATCACCATAGCCAAGCAAAAGCCCACAAACGGTTCTGAATAGGTACCGCCATCCACTAGCCAAGCAATGCCAATAGACACCAAAGCCAGTGCCACAGAAACAGCCAAAACCGCCCGATCGGCCCACTGCAAGAGCCCTCGCATCAAAGACCACGATGACTGGCTTTGGTAAACGGCGATCTCGCGCACCATGAAGTTATCAAACCCGAGGGTTGCCGGGACGCTCAACAAATACGCCCAAACAACGGCATAGCTATACACACCAAACCCAGACTTGCCCAGCACACGTGCCAGCAAAATGCTGATTATAAACGTGAGCCCCGTATACGCCAGCCGCAGACCAAAAGAACCCACAATCCCTTTGGCAATTTTGCTTTTCAGACCGCGCGTGATGCGTGCACTAAACATTAGACGCCACATTAGACGTCAAGCAATCACTAATCAATTGCTCCATCTTTGCTGCACTCTCCACTGTCGACAACTGGCGTGCAGCAGCCGACATCGTCTCTAGTTTGTCAGGCGTATTGAAAAGGTCAATCACCAGATTCTGAAGTTGCTGTGGCGATAGGGATGATTGCTGGTGCAGCTGAGCTGCGCCAACTTGCTCAAAAGCTTTTGCATTGAAGGTTTGGTGGTCTTCAGCCGCAAAAGGATAGGGAATTAAGATAGCTGGAGTTCCGGTAATCGCAAGCTCAATGAGGGTACCCGCCCCGGCACGACTTACCGCTAAGTTCGCCCGTTGGAACAGGGCCGCCATGTTGTCATAGAAAGGACGATGGATGTAGTTAGGGTGACTAAAGCTATTAGCATCCGGATCGTTAGTGCCCGTGATGTGAACGATCCACGCACCGGCCTCTAGCCAAGCTGGGGCGGCTTCACGCACCATTTGGTTTACCGCGACAGCACCTTGGGAGCCTCCGACAACTACAATCAGCGGCACATTGGGCGGAATATCAATATCGGTCATCCCCGCTTCAACAGCGGTGAGGAACTGCGATCGCACTGGCGTACCCACCACCACCGTATTCGCCTTCGGCAAATATTGAACCGCCTCCTCAAAACCTAACGCCACCGTCGTACAGCGAGGGCTCAACCACCGGGTCACCTTCCCCGGAAGCGCGTTCGATTCATGCAAGATAGCGGGCAACCCCAAGGAACGCGCCGCCAAAATGGCAGGCGCAGCAATGTATCCACCCGTTGTAAAAACGCCTTGAAAATGACCTTGTTTGAGCAAGCGCCGCACCTGAACCGTAGATTTTGCAAAGCGTGCCAGCAGCTTTAGGGTACTTAGGCCAAAACCACCCTGAACACCGCCCATCCGCACCGTATGAAGGGGATATAAATCAGGTACAAGCTCAGTCTCTAGGCGATCGGGAACGCCTAACCACTCAATCATATAGTCATCGAGCAGTTGGGCCGTGGCGATCGCAGGAAACAAGTGACCACCCGTACCACTGGCAGCAATCAGCAGTTTCCCCCGAGAAGCAGACGACTTGGCAGACTGCTCAGTCGTTGATTGCAACTGTGAACTCTCACCCATAACACCCGAAGACATAACGCTGGCCTTTGTGAACTTACCGCAAGAATACAAATTTCAGGGTACCTTGGTTTAAGGCACTATCTGGCCAATTAATTGATTTGACCTGCTCCGATTGAGTTCAATTTCGATAGAGATTTTGACTGCTCCTTTTTGCTATCCCTATAAAACAGGCCGCTCAAAGGCAATCTACAACCACCGACTAAGGAACTGTAAACCATGACCCACCGCCAACCGTGGCCTATGAACCCATTGAAAAGCAGCTGGGCCAAGAAAGGTAAACGTGTCTCTGCTTTTGCAGTTGGCTTAGCTTTGGCAATCGGTGGCAATCATCAGGCGCAAGCGGCTTCGCCTGACACCGCCCCGGCTGATTTGGTGAGTGCCATTGAGCAAATTGAAACCGCCGCTAACTCAGGTGATGTGACCGCAGTGATGCAAGGCTACAGTCCATCGTTCACCAACGAAGATGGATTCACCTTCGAAACCCTACCCACTGCCTTAGAAACCTTTTGGGCACAGTACGACACCCTCACCTACCGGGTAGAGCTTCAATCTTGGGATCGGGCCGACGCAGGCTACACCGCTGAGACGGTTACCTACATTGATGGCACCCACACTGCAGATGGCCAGCCCACCACCATAGAATCTGTCATTCGCTCCCAGCAAACCTTTGTCGGCGGCAAAATCGTTGCCCAGGAAACGATCTCTGAGCGCAATCAGGTCACCTCAGGCGACACGCCCCCAACCGTTTCTGTAATCTTGCCTGAACAAGTCAATGCAGGCGAAAGTTATGACTTTGATGCCATTGTCACGGAGCCCTTGGGCAACCGCTATTTACTCGGCGCAGTCATTGAAGAGGGTGCCACCGCTACGGATTTCTTCACCGGTCGCCCCGTAGAACTAGAGCTTCTCGCAGCAGGCGGGCTCTTCAAGATTGGAGAAGCCCCTTCACTCCCTGATAGCCGCTGGGTATCAGCACTCTTGGTCCGTGAAGATGGTCTCACAGTGGTCACTCGCCGACTTAGAGTCAACTAACGCTAAGTCTATAGCTCATGAAAAACCAGACAAAGTGAGTAGACATTTAGCCTATGAAAAAAGCAGGCAGACACCAATCAGCGTCTGCCTGCTTTTTTGTTAACCGTTATTACGGAGCTATCCATATCAGTCAGGCCGCATCTCGATTAGGCCGCAACCAGCATGGAGGCCAATACCCCTTCAAACAGCGCGAGGCCGTCGGTATTTCCTAAGGCAACATCAGCCGCTCGCTCTGGGTGAGGCATCATGCCGAGCACATTCCCAGCACGATTACAGATACCGGCAATGTTATTAATTGAGCCATTTGGATTAGCCGCTTCAGTGGGCTGACCTTGGGCATCACAATACCGGAAGAGAATCTGATTGTGATCTTCTAAGGCTTTGATTGCGTCGGGCTCGGCATAGTAGCAGCCTTCACCATGGGCAATCGGTAGGGTAATGATTTGACCCTTTTTATAATTTTGAGTCCAGGGTAAATTTGTGCGCTCGACCGTCATCGGCAGGCGATCGCACACAAAGTGCAAGTCCCGATTGCGAACCAGCGCACCCGGCAAGAGGCCCATTTCCGTCAACACTTGGAAGCCATTACACACACCCATCACCAACTTGCCTTGGTTAGCATGCTCTGCCGTGGCTCGCATTACCGGGGAAAATTGGGCGATCGCGCCACAACGTAAATAATCACCATAGCTAAAGCCCCCCGGCACCACTACCGCATCTAAGCCCGAGAGATCGCTATCTTCATGCCACACCATGCGAACATTCTGGTGCAGAATATCTCTCAGAATGTAGGCAATGTCGCGATCACAATTCGCCCCTGGGAAAACAATAACGCCGAAATTCATTTGTCCTGTCATAGGGGTTTTCTAGGCCACCGCAGGGGCCACCTCCAGAATTTCAATCCGATAGTTTTCAATCACTGGGTTGGCCAGCAGTTGATCGCAAATTTTGTCCAATTGCTGATGCGCCGACGCTTCGTTCTCGGCGGACAAGTCCAGCTCGATGTACTTACCAATCCGAACCTTAGAAACGTTGTCATAGCCCATGTGTGAAAGGCCGGAGCGCACCGCTGTTCCGGCGGGGTCTAGCACGGAGGGCCGCAGTGTGACATAAACTTTAGCGTGGTACAGCGTAGCCTGAGAAGATTGCGCCACAGGAATACTTGAAAGATAAGGACAATGTGCTCAGTAGCACTGTTCAACAGCACGAAAGAGACCACCAAAAGATCCTACCTTAATTATCTCCCTAGTTTACGCCTGCTTAACCTAAGCTAGAGTAAGTCGTCATTTGCTAACCTGTCATTTGCTGACCAACAGTAGCCGTCATAACGAGCTGTCGTCATCAGTTAATGCTAGCCCACCGATTGAATAGCAACCAACTTATTGAATAGCAACCAACTTAAGTCACCATCGACCAATGCCGCCGATGAGCGTGTCATGAAAAGCCGCCGCACCCGAAGTCAAACCCAGATTTTAAACCTGCTCAAAAAGCTGGAAGATGCCATTTCAGCCCAAGAGCTGTACATGCAACTCCGTCAACAGAAGGTCAGGATGGGCTTGGCCACGGTGTACAGAGCATTAGAATCGCTAAAATTAGAAGGCGCGGTACAAGTTCGCACCCTTTCTAGCGGGGAATCGCTCTACAGCCTGGCAAAAGAAGACACTCATCATCTAACTTGCTTGCGTTGCGGCAACTCCGAAGTCATGGCAGAATGTCCGGTGCATGGACTCGAAAGCCATCTCACCGAATCCCATCATTTCCAAATTTTTTATCACACCCTAGAATTTTTTGGACTGTGTGAAAAATGTCAGCTCACTGAGTCAGCCTCTTAAGCCAGCACAGCTCTTAAACGTCGCTATCACACCCTCCGATTTACACAGTTAGCTGCTAACCGCAGGCGATTCTCGAATGGACGGTGCAGAAGTGTTTTCCCGCATCGAAACAGGCTGACCTAAAAAACTCATAGCTTCTTCGCACCAGGCAATCCAAGCCAGCTGTTGACGAATTCCTGCTCTCAACGCCAAATATTGAAACTGGCTTTCCCGAGATAGTTGAGGGAGCTGTGCAAACTGCTTAGAAACACTCTGATAGCTTTTGAGCTTTTCTCGATGCTGCTGATAGTAAGTGTCTAAGGTTTCTAGCAGGGTTTCGGTCGGAACCGTGTGCCCTACAGAAAGCTTCACGAGTAAGTCAGATTTCAAGGGAGCCACATCTTCCGCCTCACCAATCCACTGCTGCAAAGCCTGACGACCCAGCTCAGTTACGGTATAGAGCTTTTTATTGGGCCGATTTTCCTGCTCAATTTTTTCAGCCGACACAAACTCATCGGCCTCCAGCTTAGCGAGCGCCTTATAAATTTGCTGATGGCTGGCACTCCAAAAGCACTCCACTGACTTGTTGAAGCGTTTTACAAGGTCGTAGCCGCTGCAAGACTGGTTCACCAGCGCAGCCAAGATTGCATAGGAAAGCGCCATGCTCTGAACCAAGACTATTCATATACAGACATACTAAGCGAAGAAACTAAAAACCGTTCATAATCATTTCTCACTGTCCGAAACCGCTTAATTATTCACGGCAGCTGACACTTTTCAAACGCCTTTTAAAGCGCCCGTTACAAAGCACCCTTACGCTATTACGAGTCAGCGATAGAAGTGTCAGATTTATGAGTTTGTGACTTTCCACGCCGAGAATGAAGCCTATCTATATAAGCTTGGAAAGCTCTTTTATCATCTCGATTGGCCAACACATAGTTTCGAAGCTCATGCTGCGTCATCGAAACAAAGTCTGGTTGCGTGCTCATACGAACTTCTTATTCTCCATCCGGATTACTCAATAATATTAAGGAACTCAGTGCTGATGAACAAGCTGGGATCATTCGCAGTATTGTTTTGGAAGGCCATTTGCAAACAATTATCTGTAGCGAATAAATAGACTCACCTTCCTATGTCAGACTCCACCATCGAATCAGTATTACAGGAACAGCGGGTATTTGACCCACCAGCGGCGTTTTCAGCCAATGCTCGCATTCCTAGTATGGAGGCGTATCAAAAGCTATATGACGAAGCAGCAGCAGATCCGGCAGCGTTTTGGGAGCGACTCGCAGCAACAGAGCTGGATTGGTTTGAAAAGTGGGAGTCGGTGCTCGATTGGCAGCCCCCCTTCGCCAAGTGGTTTGTCGGCGGCAAACTCAATATTTCTTACAACTGCCTTGATCGCCATTTAAAAACGGACCGCCGCGACAAAACGGCCCTCATTTGGGAGGGTGAGCCTGGCGATTCTCGCAAGCTGACCTATGCCGAGCTGCACGCTGAAGTGTGCCAAATGGCGAATGTGCTCAAGGATATGGGCGTTAAGAAAGGTGATCGCGTTGGCCTTTACATGCCGATGATTCCGGAGGCCTCGGTAGCCATGCTCGCCTGTGCCAGAATCGGTGCGGCCCATACGGTGATCTTTGGTGGGTTTAGTGCGGATGCGTTGCGCGATCGCCTCAACGATGCGGAAGCCAAAGTGGTGATCACCGCAGACGGCGGCTTCCGCAAAGACAAGCCCATGGGCCTCAAGCCTGCTGTTGATGCAGCCCTTGCAGATAACGCGGTGCCTTCGGTAACCAATGTCCTGGTGGTCCAACGAACCAAGCAAGATGTGGAATGGACCGAAGGTCGCGACATTTGGTGGCACGACGTTCAGCCATCGGCGTCTAAAGACTGTGAGCCTGAACCCATGGACAGTGAAGACTTGCTCTTCATCCTGTACACCAGCGGTACCACGGGTAAACCCAAAGGCGTCGTCCACACCACAGGTGGCTACAACCTATACACCCACATGACGTTCCAGTGGGCCTTCGATATTAAAGATGATGATGTGTACTGGTGCACCGCTGATGTGGGCTGGATTACGGGCCACAGCTACATCGTGTATGGTCCCCTTTCCAACGGTGCAACCAGCCTGATGTACGAAGGGGCTCCTCGACCTTCTAACCCTGGCTGCTTCTGGGATGTGGTAGAGAAATACGGCGTCACCATTTTTTATACAGCACCAACTGCCATTCGTGCCTTTATGAAAATGGGCGACAAGGAGCCTAATGCTCGTAACTTGTCCTCACTCCGCATCTTGGGCACGGTTGGTGAACCGATTAACCCTGAAGCATGGATGTGGTATCGCAAGGTGATTGGCGGCGACAATTGCCCCATTATCGACACGTGGTGGCAAACCGAGACCGGCGGATTCATGCTGACGCCGCTGCCAGGTGCAACCCCTACTAAGCCCGGTTCTGCGACCAAGCCGTTCCCTGGCATCTTGGCCGATGTCGTCGATGCTGAGGGCAATCCTGTCGACACTAATGAAGGCGGCTACCTCGTGGTGAAGCATCCTTGGCCCAGCATGATGCGCACCGTGTACGGCAATGATGAGCGCTTCCGTCGCACCTACTGGGAGCATATTCCACCTAAGGACGGCAAGTACATGTACTTTGCTGGCGACGGTGCTCGCAAAGATGATGATGGCTACTTCTGGGTGATGGGCCGTACGGACGACGTGCTCAATGTGTCGGGTCATCGCCTTGGCACCATGGAGATTGAGTCGGCACTCGTTTCCCACCCTTCCGTGGCCGAAGCCGCTGTGGTGGGCCGTAAGCATGACTTGAAAGGTCAAGATGTGTATGCCTTTGTGACGCTTGAAGGTACGTTTAGCGCCAGTGATGAGCTGAAGGCTGAGTTAAAGCAGCATGTGGTTAAGGAGATTGGCGCGATCGCCCGTCCTGGCGAAATTCAATTTACCGATGCCCTGCCCAAAACCCGCTCCGGAAAAATCATCCGCCGCTTCTTACGTAACCTTGCCAGCGGCGAAGAAGTCGTCGGCGATGCCACCACCATGGAAGATCAAAGCGTCCTGGAGAAACTGCGTCAAGGTTCTTAAACCGCAATTGTCAGCAGAATACCAATAACAAAAGAAGCGTGATGTGGTAAATCAATATCCACATCACGCTTCTTTTGCTATGTCTAGCCGGATCAAAAGCAAGCCCCGAAAAATCGATTTTATCCGCCGTAGTTCCAGCCGGTAGTCTCAAGCAATAGAGGCTTGCCCTCACGGTGCTCGCCTGCGCCGATCACTTCACCGACATAAACGGTGTGATCGCCATGCTCAACGGTGCCTACGACTTTGCACTCTACATAGCCAAGCGAGTCCTTGATGATGGGGCAACCAGTCTCTTCACCGAGGTAAAATTCGATCTCTTCAAACTTATTGCCAGTGCGACGCAGGGGCTTGAAGAAGTTTTGGGCCACGTCCTTTTGGTTATCTTCTAGCACGCTCAAAGCAAATACGCCGCTGGCTTTAATCATCGCGTGGGAGGTGGAGTCAGCCTTAACGCAGTTCACGACTAGTGGCGGTGCGAAGGAAGCCTGCATTACCCAACTAGCCGTGTATCCGTTGACATCATCACCATCTTTAACGCCACAAATGTAGAGCCCGTGAGGGATTTTGCGGAGCATGGTTTTCTTAGCAGCTTCGTTAAGCATGGTTTTCCTTAGTATTGGGGTCTGCTGAATAGTTTATGGCTTCGGCTGCGCTCAGCCCACGAAATATATCGACGGCAAGCACATATCGGCGGGATCAAACTACAAGGAAACAACCGCGGGCTGAGCGTAGTCGAAGCCTACTGGCTCGCAATCCCTGCATTGCGGGCGACTTCTTTGACGGCAGCGGCGACGGCTGGGGCCACACGGTCATCGAAAACGGAGGGCATGATGTTGTTTGGAGTCAGGTCAGGATCGGGGATGAGGGATGCGATCGCCGTCCCTGCCGCCAAAAACATATCCGTCGTAATTGCCTTTGCCCGGCAGTCCACCGCTCCGCGAATCACACCGGGAAACGCCAGCACATTATTAATTTGATTTGGATAATCACTACGGCCTGTGGCCATGACCGCCACGATATCCTTCACCAATTCAGGCTGAATCTCCGGCACAGGGTTCGCCATGGCGAAGACGATGGGCTTATCTGCCATCGATTTGACCATCTCTACACTGACGACACCAGGAGCGCTCACACCCATGAATACGTCTGCGCCTTTCATGGCATCGGCAAGGGTGCCGGATTGGGTTACTGCGAATTCCTTTTTGGCTTCGGTGAGATTGGTGCGATCGCTACTCATAATCCCTTTCGAGTCACACACAATCAAGTCCTGCAAACCTGCCTTCTTAAACAGACGCCCCATCGAAAGGCCCGCTGCCCCCGCTCCATTAATCACCAGCTTAATATCGCCAATTTGCTTACCCACCAACTTTAGGGAATTCGTCAGCGCCGCCATGCTTACAATCGCGGTACCGTGCTGGTCATCATGAAAAATCGGAATATCTAAGGTTGCCTGCAATCGCTTTTCAATTTCAAAGCAACGCGGCGCACTAATATCCTCTAAATTCACCGCACCAAATACCGGCGCAATTCGCTTTACCGTCTCAATAATTTCCTCGGTATCCTGCGTATCCAGACAGATCGGGAACGCATCGAGCCCTGCAAATTCCTTGAACAGCATGGCCTTCCCTTCCATCACTGGCATCGAGCCTTCGGCCCCTAAGTTGCCAAGGCCGAGCACCGCACTGCCATCACTCACAATCGCGACGGTATTGCCCTTAATCGTCAGGTCATATACGCGCTCGGGATGGTTAGCTATCTCCACACACACGCGCCCTACGCCAGGGGTATAGGCCATCGCCAAATCATCCTGCTCTCGAAGCGGAATTTTAGCTTCTACCCGGAGCTTGCCGCCTTGGTGCAAGGCAAAGGTACGGTCAAACACTTCTAATACTTCAATGCCATCAACCGCGCGAACGGCGGCTTCAATGTTTTCAGCCGCAGCCGTGCTGGCCGCATCAACTGAAATTTCGCGGATAATGTGCTCGCGACTTTTTTCAACCACGTCGATGTTGCCTAGATTACCTTCGGCCTGCGCGATCGCCTCAATCACCTTAGATAGCCGACTCACTTGATTAGGCAGCTTGATACGGAGCGTAACACTGTAGCTGGGATTTGGAGTCAAACTGACCATAGGACGATATAACAGAGATAAAGAAGGATCAAAATAAAAAGCAGTCTGTGTTTCAGCAGGTGTGTATTTCAACAGTCTGTGTTTTGGTGGAGTCATCCACGAACAGCTCACCTAGGGCATGTTAAAGCTAAGCGCACCCGGATTTCCACTCGCTCTGTTTCCCTTTTTCTAGAAACTGCCCATGCCCACTCTCTACGCTGAAATCGATATCAACGCCCCCCAGAGCGTGGTGTGGGATGCCCTCATTAGAAAAGACCAATGGCGCTTTTGGAATACATTCTTTTACGACTGTGACCCAGGCCTACACATCGCCCGAGGCAATGAAATATTTTTAGCCATGCAACGGCTTGAAGGCGATGAAGAAACCGAACTTCAGCCCATCATCACCATGCTGCGCCCGCCCTATCTGATGAGGTGGGTTTCCACCATTCCTGGCCTCCGCAGCGAGCATGTGTTCGAGCTACAAGAAACCATGCCGGGCCGCACCCACTACATTCACAGAGAAATCTTTTCAGGCGTTCTCTCAAAAGTATTTTTACCTTTCATTCGACAAGACGAGCGTCAAGGCCTAAGACGCATGTCTCAGCAGCTAAAAATGCATGTGGAGAATACTATTTTGGGCAATCCACCCGTAGATCGATATGGCCAGGATCGCTACGGCCAGGATCGATATGGCCAACGGTTGCCCCAACCACGCCCGTCCCAACCTCGCGGCTACCACGAACAGCCCTACGGCAGAGGCTACAACGACTATCCAGCAAACCAAGGCAGCCAACGTCCCTACCAAGATCAGCCTTACGATGATCGAGGCTATAGAAGTCCAGACTATGGAAATCCAGACTATGGCACTCGTTCTAATGGGGGCTATCACAATGATTATCCCCGCAATCCTCGAAATGATGGATATCCGCCTCGTCGCCGTTGAGCCGTTAAGGCATCTAAACTGTCACCACTCACTAAACTGCCACCGCTAAATAGGGGTAAGCGTTGGTCACATCACTGTTGCGGGCTAATTTTGTGGGCTAAAGGTCAACTCATAACGATAGAGTGCCACCGGCTGATCCTTAGCCTTAAAGTAGTTGGGGTCTTGGGGCGAGAGATAAATTGCCGTCATCTGATCGGCAGTCATGGGAAAATCAGACGCTGAGTCTCTGTGATAGATAGTCGTATTCTCAACCTCATTGAGATACACCCTCGGTGTGCCTTCAGCATCACCAGAAGGCCCGTTAGGATTCCGAAAAAACTGCTGAAAAACCTCTGTTGTTGCAAACGCATCAGGGTTAGGGACTTCGACCTTTCGCCCGGTTACAGTAGAAACCAGCTGCTGATTATCCTTTAAAAACGTAATCTGCCGGTTGGGATTATCAGGGTCTACCTTCACAGCCTTGACCCAATCATCACCCAAATAAGCTCGAGCAAGACTGAGTCCGTTAAAGGCTCGATCTGACACAATTTGAATATCATCCCCATCAACACTAGTAGCCACAGGCTGATTGAGAAAACGGCCCTTGGGCACTGACTTGGAAATAAATCGAATAGCCGCTGGAAGGGGTTGATCTAAAAACTGCCGATTGCCTTCAAACCCTGGGGTCACAATCTCTGGGGCGAGCGGAGCCACCATGTCCACCAAAGTGGATTCCATCAGCCAATCCCCAGCCATCCACTGCGGATAAACTAGGTCGCCTTCAGATACCTCAACCGGCGGTTTGCCAGACCACTTGGGAAACGCCTGTTGACGCTCAGTCAGGGATGCTGCCGCCGCTTGGGCGCTGCACATAAGCCAAACAAATACCAGCAGTGAAATCCATATCAGATTGCGCTTAGCACGCTTCCAACGCAATCGTTTTTCCCAGGGTTTCATAAGTGATGTATGGGCTAAATGAGCTGTCATGGCCTTTGAGATATGGCCTTCGATATATGGCCTTTAAGCTGTCATCGCCGTTAGCACAAAGGCCCTTCTAGCTTAGCGTGTGCACCATTGCCTACACAAAAGCCACCATTTCCACAGCCAAGATTGCGAAAGTAAACAGCCAATGTTGCAAAAGTAGACACCCAGTGTTGCAAAAGTAAGCTGTAATCGGATTAAGGCGCTTTTGCTAAGACGGGAATTTTAGATAATTTCCTCCTACGGAGATCTCAGCTACGCCATTAGGATCCACACCCGGTACATCTCCTTACGCCCCTTTCCCATGCCCTCTTTTTTCAAGCTCGCTGACGCGATCGAAGCCGCGACCCATGCCGAAGATCAACATCTCTACGAAGAAGATAGTGCGTATTATCAGTCCTTAAAAGAGAAATCTTTTGATGAGCTGGTACAAATCGCTAAAGCTCGAACACAGAGACTCTTTTGGTAGTCGTATGGCACAGCGCTACGGGAACTACTCACCTTTAAGACAGACTTTGACCCCAATGAGCAAGATCCTGAGAATGGATGCGCGGTGCTCAATCATATTGTCCTGACAGGGGAGCTTAACTTGGTTAAAGCCTTGGTCGAGGCAGGGGCGGATGTCAATGTCCGGCGAAAAGATGGTGGATTTGCGCTGCTGTATGCGGCCAAACACGGCCTGCAAGATATTTTTGACTATTTATGGCCCCTCACCTCAACGGAGTTCCGTGACCAAGCCGCACAAGCACTCCCCTTAGGCCTACAAACCCGAGAGCGAGAAGAGAACGTCATCGTCGAAGCCTTTACGACAGCGGCACTCTGTGGAAATGAACGAGCGATCGCGCAAGCGCTGACTGGTCAGTTCGCACAAGCCCTCGCTCGCAATACAGACACTGACACCAACAACAACTCAGCCACCGCCAACTCGGCCACCGCCAACCCCGATACGCTTCCGGCATCAGGCAATATAAACATCAATGATATTGATTCTGCTGGGGAATCGGCCTTGCACAAAGCCATCCGCGAACACCATCTACCCGTCGTAAAACAATTACTCACAGCTGGCGCAGATATTGAATTGCAGGAGGAAAAGTATGGCTGTCCGCCGTTAATGTTTGCCATTCGTCGCTCAAACGAAGACATTATCCAATTGCTGCTGAGGTCTGGAGCCGCTGTCAATTGGGTGAACTATACCGGTTTTACAGCCCTGATGTATGCGGTGATATTTCAGCCAAAGGTGTCATTAATCAGCCAATTACTGATATCAGGGGCCTATACCCAAGCCCAAAACGATACCGGTAAAACAGCCCACGATTTTGCCCGCCAGCTAGCGCATAACGCCACGCAACCATCATTCATGGGCAGGGGAAATAATACCGATAATATTGACGAGATTTCGCTGAATGTGAGTGCTGGCGCTCTGAGTCAATCGTTCTCGATGACGAATGTAGCTACGCAATCCACAAATCACATCTTTGGGGCGAAAAGACGCTGACAATAAGCCATAGCTATGCAATTGCCGAAGCCATTGACAAT
>JBCDAG010000002.1:0-50343 GCA_039186165.1 Cyanobacteria bacterium P01_F01_bin.53 | reverse complement strand
GGACTCTATTTCTCTGGCTCCTGTTGTTTGGGGCTGGGTGATGATGTGTTGCTCTGTTGCTGTGTTCTGCCTGCTTGCCGGGTTGCTTGCGTCAGCAAAAACTCGATTTGAGCATTTACGCTGCGCAGGTCATCGGCAGCCCACTTTTCCAGCGTTTTATACAGCTCAGGGTCCAAGCGTAGGAGAAATCTTTTTTTGCTCACGTATACAAAGTGCCTGTATTTACAACGGGCTGCATAGAACTTTCAGAGACGAGTGCCACGAGTAAATTATTTACCATTGCAGCCTTGCGCTCTTCATCAAGTTCTACCACTTGCTGTTCGCTCAATCGCTTGATGGCCATTTCCACCATCCCCATTGCGCCTTCTACAATCCGCTCCTTAGCAGAAATCACAGCCGTTGCTTGCTGTCTACGCAACATCGCTTGGGCAATTTCGGGGGCATAGGCAAGGTGTGTCAGCCGCGCGTCCAGTACTTCTACACCAGAGACTTCGAGCCGTTTCTGAGCCTCTTGCTTGAGAATTTCAGACATATCTCTGGCTGGCTTCTTAAAGAAGGCGTATCATCATCGTAAATGTCACAGGGGTATCGATTCGCTAGTGCACGAATGGCGGTTTCACTCTGAATGGCAACAAATTTTTTGAAGGCTTCCACATCAAAGACGGCTTTGGCTGAGTCGATGACGCGCCACACAATCACTGCGCCAATCTCAATGGGGCTACCCTGCTCGTCATTCACCTTCAGGAAGTCGCTGTTGAAGTTTCTAACTCTCAGAGAAATCTTTTGCCGTTGCACAATCCAGGGGATCGTCCAGTAAAAGCCAGGTTGGCGAATGCTGCCAATGTAGTTACCCAGTAAAATCAGTACCTGTGCTTGGTTGGGCTGTACGACAAAAAAGCCGAAACTTAGAACACAGCCTAGGCCCAGAAGTGTCATGGCGATCGCAAAAAGAATCGGTGTAACAATTAGGCTATCAGCGATAGATCGTTGAGCACATAGACCGCCGCTGATAAGTAAGGTGGCGATCGCAGACAAAACTATCAACCCATTTAAACGCCAAGATTTCGTCTCACGAATCTGATTCATAGCAGTTACCGGAAAGATACCGCCAAGCTAACAAACGAAAATTGGTGCGTTAATATCAAAGTGATATTACTTTAATATTGAAGAAGATAAAACCCCTGAGACTGGTAGTTAAAAGTCTCAGGGGTTATAAAAGCTCTAGCGCCTGTCTTTTACTAGAATTTCGAAGAAGTTTTAGAAATAGCCATCCTGCTCAATTTCCTCAATTACCTGCAATCCTCGCGAGTCACCCACGCTCAAAATCGCCGTGCGAGCGTCTTCCTTAACGCCCAGCTCCTCATCTTCAGCGAACGCTTCAATCAGTGCATCAATAGCCGTTGCATATACAACGTTTGAAGGCAGCTCCGCGCAAATTTGCCCGATGGCCCAAGCGCAATTGCTCCGTACAGAAGGGACTGGGTCCCGTCTCATCGCTCCAATCAATGGCGGTGTGGCCTTGATCATGGCCTCATAACTAATTTTGGGCGTTTGGCCCAATCCACTGGCCGCCCACAACCGCACAACATCAATATCGGTTTTGAGTGCGTCGCATAAGGGCTCTACCACACGAGGATCTCGCGTATTCCCTAAAGCCCACACAATACCCTTGCGGGCATCGTCATTCTCATCACGTTGGAATTGGGCAATGAGGGGGGCGACGGCCATGGGGCTAGTATTGCGCCCCAATGCATAGGCGCAGCTAACGCGCACGTCTGGGCAAGGGTCTGACAGCATCCCAATCAGGTAAGGAATAGCGCGGGGCTCTTCGATTTCGCCGAAGGCGCGGGCACCGAGGAGTCGTTGGTCCTTCTCTGGGTGGTGCAGTAACAGAAGCATGTTGTCGGGATTCGGTTTGACCTCTTCCTCTTCGCCGATCAGAGGAATATCATCAAGCGGATCAAACGGACTCTCCCGCCCGACTTCTGCATCCAATACTGCTAATTCATCTATTGCCAATTCATCTTCGTATATATCCACTGATGCCCGCCGCTTCAAACCCTAAGTGACTGTGCTGTGACGTCGTATAACGTTTTCCTGACACAGGCGTTGGTACAAGAAACGCTCCTTCAATATTGTGCTCTAAATATTTGGTGCTCTGATTAGTTCGTTTTTATGAGTTACTAGTTTTAGTAATCATGGCGCTATCCTTACGCTTACATATCTCTACCTTAAAGACCTCTCTCCCGGGAGAGAAACGGAGAGAGGTCTTTTTGTCCCTAGGGATGTAGCAGGGAACTCTCGATCCGAGAGCTATAGATGTATTAGTCAACTAGATGTCGGCTAACACTCGACGTGCTGCAGCCAAGGTGTTTTCCACATCACCTTCGGTATGTGCCAGTGATGTGAAGCCCGCTTCAAACTGAGAAGGTGCAAGGTACACGCCATTCTCTAGCATGCCGCGATGGAATCGGCTGAACTTTTCAAGGTCAGATTTTTTCGCATCGTCGTAGTTGTGCACTTCACCGCCAGTGAAGAACATGCCGAACATGGCGCTGATGCTGCCACCCGTGACTTCATGACCGGCCTCACGAGCCGCTTGCAAGAGTCCAGTGCTTAGCTTCTTCGTGATGTGCTCTAGCTGATCGTAAGCACCGGGACGACGCAGGATTTCAAGGGTTTTGATACCCGCTGTCATCGCTAAGGGATTGCCAGAGAGCGTACCTGCCTGATACACAGGACCTGCCGGGGCAACCATTTCCATGATTTCCTTGCGGCCACCATAGGCACCTACCGGCAGGCCACCACCGATGACTTTACCCATCGTGGTCAAATCTGGAGTGACGTTGAACTTTTGCTGAGCACCGCCGTAGGAAATTCGGAAACCCGTCATCACCTCGTCAAATACGAGCAGGGCATCGTTGTCTTTGGTGATTTCTCTGAGGCCTTCTAGGAAGCCCACGTCTGGGGTGACAAAGCCAGAGTTACCGACAATGGGCTCCAGAATGACACCGGAAATTTCTCCAGGGTACTCAGCGAAGAGCTTTTTAACCGCTTCAAGGTCGTTGTAGGGGGCTGTAAGGGTGTCGGCAGTTGTGGATTTGGGAACGCCGGGGGAGTCGGGTAGGCCCAGGGTAGCGACGCCGGAGCCTGCTTTGACGAGGAACATGTCGGCGTGGCCGTGGTAGCAGCCTTCGAATTTGATGATTTTGTTGCGACCGGTAAAGGCTCGCATCAGGCGCAATACGGCCATGCAGGCCTCGGTGCCAGAGTTTACGAAGCGGACCATTTCTACGCTGGGTACCGCTTCAATGACCATTTCGGCTAGGACATTTTCAAGGTAGCAAGGTGCGCCGAAGCTGGTGCCTTTATCGATGGCTAACTTTAGAGCTTCGGTGACTTCGGGGTGAGCATGACCGCAAATGGCAGGTCCCCATGTGCCGACGTAGTCTATGTATTGGTTGCCGTCTACATCCCATACATAGGCGCCCTGAACATGATCAAAGACGATGGGCTGACCGCCGACGGAGCGAAAGGCTCGCACAGGTGAACTGACGCCACCGGGCATGAGGGATTGGGCTGCTGAAAAAATCTCATCAGACTTGGTGGTTTTTAGGGTCGTGGTGCTAACCAAAACGCGCTCCTTAATGTTTTAAAAAGAGTGATTATCGCTAACTTAGAGCCGTTGCCACGTCGGGAGTTAACGGGCGAACGCTAAACAGCAGTGTTCTTTATCCTAGCGGTTTGGGATCCCTTTCGTTTCGTCATGTTAAGGAATGTAGAGATCGCAAGAAGACGTAGCATAGAGATTGAAAAAGCAATGACTGAGTCCAATGACTGAGCCAGGGGCCTGTTCACTGGTTCGTATTTTTGGTCCTTTATTCCATGAGTTCAACTTCTGCCCTGCCTTCTATGTCTTTACCTGTCGATCAAATTCGCTATAACGACCAGGGCCTAGTGCCTGCGATCGCCCAAGATTATCTGGACGGTACCGTGCTGATGATGGCCTGGATGAATGCTGATGCCCTGCAAAAAACCATGGCCACGGGCGAAGTCCATTACTGGAGTCGTTCTCGTCAGGAGCTATGGCACAAGGGGGCAACCTCAGGCCATATTCAAAAGCTCAAGGGTCTGCGATATGACTGTGATAGTGATGCGCTACTGGTCACCATTGAGCAGGTGGGCGATGTGGCCTGTCACACGGGTGAGCGCAGCTGTTTTCATCAGGTTGAGGGGGTTGATGGCACACACCACATCGTGCCGCCGCCTGCCGATACGCTCTCTCAGGTGTATAGCGTGATTCGCGATCGCAAAGCCAATCCCAAGCCCGGTTCCTATACCAACCACCTCTTTGAAGGCGGCGACAATAAAATTCTGCAAAAAATTGGCGAAGAAGCGGTCGAGGTGGTGATGGCCTGTAAGGACGATGAGCCCGATGAAATTGCCGGGGAAGTGGCGGATTTGCTATATCACACGCTAGTTGCGATCGCCCACCACAATGTGGATCTCAAAGCGGTCTATCGCAAACTGCAATCTCGCCGTTAGGGTGTTCTGCGTTGAAGGTGCGCTGTGTTAGGGTGTCCTGACTATTTTTCTTGACTGCCTGCGACAGCCAATCCAGAAAGATTGACGGTGGGTTTGGTTTGTAGCTTGAGGCTCAGCGGAATTTTGACCGTAAAGGTGGTGCCCTCCCCTGGCGTCGATTCGCAGTCGATGTGGCCTTGGTGATTAGCCACCACAATTTGATAGCTCATGGCTAGGCCGAGCCCCATGCCAGACCCCACGGCCTTGGTGGTGAAAAAGGGATTGAAGATTTGCTGACATACCTCTGGCTCCATCCCTATGCCGTTGTCCGCAATGCCGATACGGACGCCAGCCTCGTCGGCTTCGGTGGTGAGGGTGATGGTGGGCGAGGCCATCTTGTTTTTAGAAGGGTGAGCGGTTTTTGAATGAGTAGAGAAAGACTGTGTGAGCGCATCAATGGCGTTGGTCAAAAGGCCCATAAAGACCTGATTGAGCTGACTAGGATAGCAGTACACCAAGGGTAAATCGCCATACTGGCGCACAACTTGAATGTCTGGGCGTTGAGGCGTGCCGCTAAGCTGAGAGGCCAGAATCATCAGGGCACTCTCCAAGCCCTCGTGGAGGTCAGCTGACTTGGTTTCGGATTCATCCAATCGGGAGAACGTTTTGAGTGATTGCACAATCGCCTTGATGCGAACGCTCCCTGTTTTCATCGAGTTCAACAGGCGAGGGAAATCGGTTTGGATAAAGTCTAAGTCGGCCCCATCGATAGCCTCTTGTAGTTGCTCAGAGGCTTCTGGGTAGTGGGCTTGGTATGCCTTAAGTAGCGAGAGCAGGCTATTCATGTAATCTTCGGCAGGGGCTAGGTTGCCTTGAATGAAGCTCACAGGGTTATTGATCTCATGGGCGACGCCAGCTACCAGCTGACCTAAGCTCGACATTTTTTCGGTTTGTAGGAGCTGTAATTGGGTTTTTTTGAGTTTGGTGAGGGCCTGTTGGAGGTTTGCTTCAGCTTTAATGCGATCGCTCACTTCTTTTAACAGCGCTTGATTGGTCTGATGAAGCGATCGCGTGCGTTCTTCCACCCGCGACTCTAGTGCATGGTAGGACTCCGACAGGCTTGCGCTCATTTTGTTAAAGGCTTCTGCCAGGGTCTGCAATTCATCCCCGGTGTCCACCTGAATGTTGGGGACCACCTCTAACTGGCTACGGCCAATTTGGTCAACACCGGTTTGTAACTGTTTTAAGGAGAGGATGACAGGCCTGAGTAAATAGTGAAACTGGGCGTATAAGAGGCCGATGACCGATAGAAAGCTCAGGGCAGCAAACCAAGCTGTGCGTTGCCGTAGAATTTTGCTTTGCTCGCTGTATGCGACTGTTTCTTCGCGGGCGCTTTTGAGCAGTGCCTTGGTATAGTTACCGGTGCTTTGCTCAAAAAACTTGAGTGATCGCGCTACATTTGATGCTTCGACTTCATCTGGCGTGGTACCGAGACCACCACCGCTGTTTTTACTGAGGCGCTTGGCCAAGGTTGCTAAGTAGCTATGCTGTTCTCGAATGCCTTCAATACGAAGATGAGAGGTTTGATCGCTGCTTGGAATCGTGATGGCCAGTTTATCTAGGGCCTGAAAAAACTGCTCACGTGATTGCTCATAGTGTTCAAACGCTGTCGCATCTTCTGGCAGGACCGAGAGGCGGCTCAGGGCGGTAATTTGCTCTTGCAAGGCGACTTCAAGCTGTACCACTGTGGCGACGGTGGTTTGGGTTTGGGTATAGGATGTGGCGAGCGCTCGGTCTACTTGACGGTTAGCCCAATAATTACTGCCTGAAAGGATTGCAGTGAGCGCTATTAGTAACGCTGAAGACCCGATAAACTTTGTGGTGATTCGCATGTAGCCCTGGAAGAGAATCTTCTGGCCCCAGTATTCCCACGGTCATGCATTTGTAGTGCTTATTAGTGTACATGAAGTAAGGTTTGTTAGAAATTTGCATGAAGGGCACGTGTGTGGGGTAGTCTACGAAGCCCGTGACATTACGCATGTTGTATAGTACAAATTAACTATTTGAAGAGGGATAGTGGCTAAAGATCAATTAGTATCTTCAGACTCCGTAGACTCCAGAAATGCTATGAACGGATCCTTGAAGGCGGATGCGGTTGTAGCAGATGCCGTAGAAGATTCTGGCAAGCAGGTCTCAGAGTTGGTCCAGCAGCGAGTCCACGAGTTGCGATCGCAGTTGCACAAAGCCAGTTATGCCTACTACGTTCTCGATGCGCCCGATTTGCCTGACTCGGTGTATGACCGGCTGTATCGTGAACTGCAAGATCTAGAGGCGCAATATCCCGAACTCCTCACCCCCGATAGCCCGACCCAGCGAGTCGGCGCTAAGCCTGCGGAGCAGTTCACCTCCGTGACCCACAATATTCCGCTATACAGTTTAGAAAATGCCTTCGATATCGACGAATATCGCGATTGGCAGACCCGTTGGCAGCGCCTAGAGCCCGATGTCGGTGAAGCTGAAGCCGTTGCTGAATTGAAAATTGATGGCAACGCACTCGCCCTGACCTATGAAAATGGTGTGTTAGTGCGTGGCGTGACCCGAGGTGATGGCATTGCCGGGGAAGATATCACACAGAATGTGCGCACGATTCGGACGATTCCGTTGCGGTTGCAAATGCCGCTAGGGCCTGATGGAAAGGCGCAATCGCCCCCGCCTATTGTAGAAGTTAGGGGCGAAGCTTTTTTACCCTTAGATGTTTTTGAGGACATTAATAAAAAACGCGAGGCCGAGGGGACTGCGTTATTTGCGAATCCGCGGAATGCCGCTGCGGGAACGCTCCGTCAACTCGATGCAAAAGTGGTGGCTGAGCGTCGGCTTGACTTTTTTGCCTACACGCTGATTATGCCGGAAGGCTCAGGGAATGTGAGTGCGCCTGTGGACCAATGGGCGGCGCTAGAGTGCCTGCAATCGCTGGGGTTTCGAGTCAATCCTAATCGTCAGCGGTGTGCCACAGCCGCCGATGTGGCTAGCTACTACGATGACTGGGAAGAAAAACGCCACAACTTGCCCTATCTGACCGATGGCGTGGTGGTAAAGCTCAATAGTTTTGAGCTGCAAGATCAGCTGGGCTTTACGAATAAATTTCCGCGTTGGGCGATCGCGCTCAAGTATCCTGCTGAGGAAGTGCCGACCATCCTCAATGACGTCAGCGTTCAAGTCGGTCGCACGGGGGCGATTACGCCCGTGGCCGAACTCAAGGCTGTGCAGCTGGCAGGGACCACCGTCGCTCGAGCCACCCTGCATAATGCGGACCGACTGGCTGAGCTGGATCTGCACATCGGTGACACGGTGATTGTCCGTAAGGCCGGTGAAATTATTCCTGAAGTGGTGAGAGTGATTGCTGAACTGCGTCCAGCGGGTGCCAAAGCCTATCGTTTGCCAACCACTTGCCCGGCGTGCGGCCAGCCCGTGGTGAAGCCAGAAGGTGAGGCGGTTACCCGATGTGTCAACGTTTCGTGTCCCGCGATTCTCAAGGGTTCTATTAGTCACTGGGCGAGTAAGGATGCGATGGATATTAGCGGCCTGGGCGATCGCTGGGTGGAGCAGTTGATCGATCAGGGCATGGTGAAATCCGTGGCCGATTTATATGATTTGACGGTGCCGCAGTTGCTAGAGCTGGATCGCATGGGCGAGAAACTAGCTATGAAATTGGTGAGTGCGATCGCCCAGTCAAAATCGCGTCCTTGGGCGAAGGTGCTCTATGGCTTGGGCATTCGGCTGGTGGGCTCGACCAATGCTCAGCTGCTAGCCGATAACTTTCGCTCGGTAACGGTGTTGGCCAATACTGGCGGTGATGACATTGCCCGTGTGTATGGCATCGGGCCTGAAATTGCCTATTCAGTGCGTCAGTGGTTTCAGGTGCCTGCTAACCAAGCCTTAATCGAACGACTGAAAACCACAGGGCTACAGCTAGAAGCGGCGGCTAAGTCAGAGATTGATCAGCCACAGCCTTTTGCCGGGAAAAGCTTTGTGGTTACCGGTACCTTGCCTAGCCTCAAGCGGTCTGAGGCTAAGCACCTGATTGAAGACGCCGGAGGGCGGGTTAGTAGCTCGGTCAGTTCTAAGACAGACTATGTCGTTGTCGGTGAAAAAGCCGGTTCTAAGCAGGCCAAAGCAGAAGAACTAGGTATCACACAGCTCAGTGAAGAAGATCTGTTGGCACTGTTGTGATTTGCTGTGAATAAAAACCACCCAGGTGGGTGCCTACCAATTGGGGCCAGTTAGCCTATGATTGTGGCTATGAATTTTGCGTATCACTCCTTAAAAAGTAGCTTGATAAAGCAGTGTCGCTCTCTCTGGAAAAGGGATGCGGCCTCTGATAAGTTTGTTTCTGGCCGGGGCTCTGGCCCGGCAACGGGCTTCTCAGTTAGTGGCGCGTTGGGTGTAATAAAGCTTGCGCTTATGCTCTCTCCTTTCTGGGTGCTTGCTGGCTTAGCCGATGCTAAGCCCAGTCAGGCGGCTGAACGCATTAGCTTTTCCTATGGGGCTGTCGAGCGCTCGATTTCTGTTGAGTCTTTACAAATCTATGTAGAAGAAGGCCGCGTTACCGACGAACTCGCTCCCTACGTTTCCTATATTGAAAACTTTGATCCAAATGCGTTGGTGCAAGCCCGCGCTTTGCTCTCCCAGCGTGCCGATGTCGATGTTACGACGATGGCTCAGTTTGCCTATACGCCCCAAGGGGAGTATGTGCTGGCCCAGGTCGGTGAGGTGTTTCGTACGGGGGCGCGATTGCCGGGCGGGCAGGGGTTGCGGGGGGCTGCGATTGGGGCTGCTGCTGATAGTGAAAAAGGGTTGACCATTCTCAATGTGATTCAGCGCTTTCCAACCCCGGTATTACGTGTGGACTTACGCAAAGGGTTGTCGATCGCTTCTCAAGTGAGCGATGCCTTTAGTCAGGCGCAGCGCGCGACTGATCTGGTTGTGCAGCTATCTTTCGACTCGGCGACTGACCCTTTCCCTGACGGGACTTCCGCTGCTTCTTTAAATGATTTAGTGTCTGGTAATGGACCTTACGGCTATCGACAGCTTGCGTTGCGGCTTAAAGCGAGCAATCGCCCGGTAGATGTGTATTTGCCCCAGGCTGCTCCCTTTGCCTCGGGTTTGGAGAGTCCGGAGTTATCCCTAGCTGAAGGTCAGGGACTCCCTGCTGTTGTGATTTCCCATGGCTTTGGTAACGATCGGGGACCGTATGCCTACTTAGCTCAATTTTTGGCCAGTCATGGCTTTGTGGTGATTAATGTAGAGCACCCCGGCAGTAGTGCTGATCAGCTAGATGCTTTGGTGTCCGGCCGGACGGGGCAGGCGGTCCCAGATGAGGAATTTATCAGTCGCCCACTTTTAATCTCGAATGTTTTAGACGACTTGCAAGCGTTGGCGCGAACGGAAAAAAACATCCTGAAGAATGTCGATTTCGACAACGTTGGGATGATCGGTCAATCCTTTGGCGGCTATACGGCCCTAACGGTGGCGGGTGCACCGGTAGATTTGGACTTGCTGCGGGAGTCTTGCCCACCTGAATTTAGCGTGAATGTATCGATACTTCTTCAGTGTCAAGCGGTTGCGCTTCTCCCTGAAGAGGGCTCTAACTACGTGCTAGAAGGGCAATCGAGCATTGATTTTTCAGATCCGCGGGTTCAAGCCGTGGTTGCGATTAATCCGATTGCTAGCACGATTCTCGGTCCCGAAAGCATGGCGCAAATAGAGGTGCCCGTGCTGATGATGACGGGGAGTGCGGATACGGTGGCACCGTCTTTGCCAGAGCAAATTCAGCCGTTTGTTTGGCTGAATGCTCGTTTTAATGATGAGTGGCAGGCGCGTGAGGCTGAGGCTGAGGGCGATGAAGTCGGTCATAGTTTATTGGATGATCCTTTGCCTCCGTTGGTGAGCCCGCATTATCTATTGACTTTAGAAGGGGGCACGCACTTTTCTACTCTGGGTATTTCTGGGCGTGAAACCTTCGATCTGCCACCCGAGATTGTGGGGCCTGTACCGGAAGTTGCCCAGCGCTATACCGAGGCCATGAGTTTGGCCTTTTTGAGTACTTATCTCAAGGGCGATGCTCGCTATCAACCAGTTCTAACCAGTGCCTTTACCACTCGATTCAGTCGTCCGGAGATGCCGCTGAGTATTATTTCTACGCTCAGTGAAGAACAGTTGGGCGAGCAGCTACGGGCAGCGTTGGAGTCTGAGTCTTCTGTGGTAGAACGATCGCTGCAAAGGGTGTTAGAGACTGCTTTGGAGGATGTTGAAGCGCTACATGATCAACGGCTTCATTAACTTAAATAAGCCTGCTACCTGGACATCCCACGATTGTGTGGCCCGTATGCGCAGGTTGTTGCAAACTAAAAAAATTGGCCACTGTGGAACGCTAGATCCACTAGCGACAGGCGTTTTGCCCATTGCCGTCGGGCGTGCGACTCGCTTAATTCAATATTTGCCAGCCCGTAAGGCTTATCGGGCGGTTATTCGGTTTGGGGTCACGACTGCAACGGACGATTTGGAGGGCGATATCCTTACCCAGCAATCGGCTGCCGATTTGTCATTGCCATCAGTGGAAGCGGCTTTGCCCCAGTTCCTTGGCTCTATCAACCAAGTGCCGCCAATGTATAGTGCGATTCAAGTGGGTGGTCAGCGGCTGTACGATTTGGCCCGTAAGGGTAGAACGGTCGATGTCCCAGTGCGTCAGGTGGTGATTCATCAGTTGATGAGCCAAGGATGGACTGAGAATCCTGCCTTTGCCGAACACCCAGAGCTAATCCTAGATATTGATTGTGGTCCGGGGACCTATATTCGTTCGTTGGCACGTGATTTGGGCGAGGCAGTCGGGACGGGGGCAACCCTGGCACAGCTGACACGTACCCATAGCAATGGATTTGATTTAGACGGTTCGCTGACGTTAGAGGCGTTGGAACAGGGGTTTGATATTGAAAAGCTTGAGGTGTTTCCTACGGGTAAGGCAGTGGCTCATTTACCTGCGATCGCCCTATCCCCTACCTTATCCCGCCGCTGGTGCATGGGCCAAAAGCTAGCCTTTTCTCCCAAGTCAGCGCCTGATATGACGGGCGAAGGCACTCGATTTGCCAAGGCTCAGACGGATGAGCTCATTAGCCCACCCCTCAGAATTCTCAATGTAGAAACCGGTCAGTTCTTAGGGATTGGTGAGGTTCGGTGGGTGCCCCCAGTCAGGTCTGAGGCCAGTGCTGAAGCCAATGCTGAACAGCCTGTTGAAAAAAGCAATGAACACACCAATGAAAAAATAGAGTGTATTTTTGTTGAATCGCCTGTAAGCGAGAACTTGGCATATCATCCTATTTTGGCTGCCAAATGCGTTTTTTTAGCTGTGGACTAACTGCTTTTTAGCTGTGGACTAACTGCCGATGATTTGGGGATTTGGGACGCGTTTGGGTGACGAGTTCTCATGAGTTGGTGTCGCCTCTGAATCCCCATATCTGACCCCTATAGTAGAGCTAGAAGCTAACTCGGGCGCTGAGATGGTGGAAGAGTACGATATGATTGACTAATATTTCAATCGCATTTGGATGTAAAAATGGTTACGCTTAAAATCGTTGTTTATTTGACAATTTCATTCTTTGTCGGCCTCTTCATCTTTGGCTTCTTAAGCGGAGACCCTGCTCGTAACCCCGGTGGCGGCGACATCGACTAGACGCAACCAGTGAGCGTTGAGTGGGCCAGTAAATAGGGCAGTCTCTAAAGCTGGCCATCGCGATACATAAGCCTACTCAATTGTTCTACCATTTTAAAATGGTTCAGCAGCCGCATTGTCCACAATGCGGTTTGCAATCATAGTTTTTGAGTCAGCCCGCTTTGTCGGGCTGTATTTTTGTCTGGCGGTTGGTTGTTTGCTAGTAAGTAAAGGGTTGAGCGTGAAGTGCCCTTGAGCTAGCTAGCATTATTTTGCGGGAGGTTGTTTGCGAATGGTGTACGTCGACTTGCCGCCCCAGTCACCTGCTGTAGAGATTGCTCAATCTACGGTTGAGGGTACTGCTGCAGAGCGGCGAGAAACGCACCAGAGCTCATCAGAGTCTCAATCAAATCATCGTGTGGGTGAGAGTGGCCTTGAGGGCGCTGCGACTAGCACTTTTAATAATTTCGAAGCTGACAATTTGGGCGGCCTATTATCTACCGTCGTTCAGCCTGCATCCGAAGATATTTTAGATCGCCTATTGGCGCCTGCCGAGGCAGATAGGGTTCGTCAAGCGAGTGCTGTGTCTATGGCTTTAGAGGTGCTTACTGCACACTCTTCATCGGATACTTCGGATAATGGGCTTGAGCGATCGCAGCTACCCTCCTCAAAGAATGAAGAAGGCCTGCTCGTACTAGATAATCTCTTGCCCGTATCCCCTGACAGTGAGGATAGCCGCAGTGACGATGAAATCGAAGACTCAAAAAGCCCTGTTCAGATAGATCTTGAGACAGATGATGGGCTCACTGTTGAAGAATTCACTTCCCAGCTTCAGCTGACGGCAGATTTTCAGGAATACGATCCTGAATCGCAGGTGATCACCGCCCGTGGCAACGTATTGCTGCGGCTTAACGACGCTGTGATTGAAGCGAACGAGATTTGGCTCAATCTGGTGAATCGATATGCCCTGGCGACGGGTGATGTGTTGCTAACACGCGGCGCGCAAATTGTGCGGGGTAGCCGTGCTGAATATAACTTTATTCAGCAAGCGGGCGTGATGCGTGATGCTGCCGGTACCTTATATTTGCCCCAAGCCGAAGAAGATTTGGGCTCACCACTAGAGCCACTATCTGATACGAGCCGACGAATTTACGATCCGATTCGTCGGGATACAGCCTTTGAAGTGCTGAGTGAAGGCAGTGTGAGGATCTCGACGAATGATGCAGCTCGGCCGACCGGTGGATCCTCTGGTGGTAACTTGCGACAGCTACGCTTTGAAACAGATGAGCTGATTTTTGATGTAGAGGGGTGGCGAGCTCAGGCGGTGAGGATCACGAACGATCCGTTTTCACCCCCCGAGCTAGAGCTACGAACCGATAGCTTGGTGCTGCGCAATATCTCACCAACCCAGGATGAATTGCGCCTCAAGCGGCCGCGCTTGGTGTTTGATCAGGGATTGGCTGTGCCGTTGTTTCGCGATCGCATTCTTTTTAACCGAGGTACGGTCAATCCTTCTGAGCTCAACCCGGTGCCTGTTGGGTTGGGTATCGATGGCGCAGATCGCGGTGGATTTTTCATTGGCCGTAAAGTGCCCGTTGTTCGCAACGAGCAGGTCAGGTTATCGCTCACGCCACAGTATTTTGTGAATAGGGCTTTTAGCAGTGATAGTGACTCTCCCCTGGATCCGCAAAACTTCGGTGTAGTTGCAGACTTAACCGCCCAGCTCACGCCTAAATTGACGTTGACTGGGAGTGTCGACCTGACGAGTCTAGAGCTTTCTCAATTCACTGAAAACTTGCGTACCAACATCCGAGCCGAACAGCTCCTGGGCGATCATCGGTTGGCGTTGCAGTACAGTTATCGCGAGCGGCTTTTTAATGGCTCGCTTGGGTTTCAGGATGTGCAATCTAGTTTTGGTGCTGTTCTGCTCTCACCGGATATTGACCTTAATGACCGAGGCTTGCGGCTCACCTATCAGGCCGGTGCGCAGCTGATCAATGCGGAGACAGATCGCACCGATTTGTTAGAATCTCGCGGCTCCAATACTGGACGAGTGACCCTCGGACGCTTTCAGGCCAGTGCGGCTTTGCGACAGGGTTTTGATCTTTGGCGGGGTGAGTCTAAACCTGCTACTCAAGAAGAAGGTCTGCGCTTTACCCCCGAGCCGATTGTGCCTTCCCTCAACCTCAGTACCGGCTTACGCGCTACTGGCACCTACTACTCCAGTAGTGATTTTCAAAATAGTTTGATTGCTGATATTAGTCTTAACGGTCAGTTGGGTCATCTGTCTCGCAACTTTGGTGACT
The DNA here is from genome assembly GCA_039186165.1 of Cyanobacteria bacterium P01_F01_bin.53. Lineage (GTDB taxonomy): Bacteria > Cyanobacteriota > Cyanobacteriia > Phormidesmidales > Phormidesmidaceae > Phormidesmis. The sequence goes on along the minus strand of JBCDAG010000002.1, from coordinate 35,808 downwards.
ACACTCGATTTAACATTGGCTATTCCCAATCTGTTTTCAATGGAGATGACTCGCCGTTTTTATTTGATCGTGAAGTGGATCGCAATGTGTTGTCGCTAGGCCTAACTCAGCAGATCTATGGTCCGTTCATAGCTGGGTTTCAAACGGCGCTGAGCTTTAATGCTGATAGCGATATCGATACGTCCTATATCCTAGAATATAGCCGTCGCACCTACGGTATTTTGCTGCGCTATGATGCCTCTCAACAAACTGGGGCCATTGGCTTTCGCCTGAGTAACTTTAGCTGGATTGGCGATTCGGACCCCTTCGATACGCCTCGGCTCCGCAGGGTGCAAAGTGGTGTGATTGAACAGTGATTTTGCCAGGGAGTTTCACAGTTAGGTGTCTGATAAGAGGATGACCGCTGACGCAATTCATTAAATGGGTTACCCTAATGTATAAAAAAGTACGATTCCAGTGCTTTTACGGATGATAAATTCATCATATAAGTGCTAAGGGTACAAGTCTGGTGTATTCCAAATCCGTTGTGAAGTCTGTATTCGTTTTAGGTTGTGCTGCTAACGCTCTTGATTGTGAGGGCAGGCAGTTTTTAGGTGAGTGGTAATTTTATGACTTCAACCACATTCTCTACATCATTAGAGGCCCAGCAAGCGGCTGTGCTTTTAGAGGGATACCATTTTGAGCTGGGTGGCCATGATGCCAGGCAGTGGGTATCTCTGTGGCTAGAGTTTTATCAGCCCGGTTGGATTCGTGATGCTGTGATAGAGGCGTTGTACCAAGGCCGTTATAAATCAGTGTCGGTGAGACAGATCTTAGACCTATGGCAACGCCGTGCTAAGCCTATTCGCCACGTCACCCATGAGTTTGAGTCGGCAGTGTGTCGTGAGTTTGGACCTATCAAATCTGACACCGTTTCGTCAGGTTCCTCAGCAATGTCATTAAATGGTCAAAACGGTGCGGCATTGTCCAATGGGCAATCTCTACTCGTTCAGTCTGTTAATGGTCAGTCTGCGAATGGCAAAGCCTTGCGCCAAGAACCGCAGCCTTATCAGCCCATTCCTCCTCGAAAAAAGCCGCCTGAAAAACCGTACACCGGGCGGCAGGCTTGGCGTAACTATGCCTCGGGTGGACCGTATGTAGAGGTGTCAACTACTGCCCCATCCCAAAAGCAGCCTTCCGACAAGCCGACCATGGGGTCTGCTAATGGTATGACTGCTAGCGTGGCCGCTGCGAAGACCCTGCACCGTTCTCCCGCGAATGCAGTTTCTTTTAACCTGGCTGAGCTAGCGGTGGTTCCGGGCATGACGCCGCTGACTGATGCCTCGTCTGAGGATGCTGCTAGCTCAGCTCAGTCCTTTCAAGCCTCTATCCCGCCCAATACGTCTATGTCGTCTAACTCTATGTCGTCTAACAATGGTGCAGTATCTGGCACCACTGACGAAAGCCATCATGAAGATAACAAGGAAGGCAAACGTCTAGATAACAGTGCTTGGCGTGAGTTCCCAAGCTTTACGACCGCCACCCATGCCCCCGCTGATCCAGAAGACACCTTGCGTCTCCAGCGTCAGTCCAATGGTGTTCTGTATTCTTCGGCACGAGCGATTCAGCCCTTTAAGCCTGCGCTACCGTTTTCCGCTAAAACACTACGGATGGCTCAGCAAAAGGCTACCGCTGGTTTGCCGACTCGATAGCTTTTGCTCATCACCGTGTTTTATCCATCCTACGCCTAACTGTCCTGCGCCTAACGGTTGGATTTGTCCTTTGAATCCCATCATTGGAAATGGCTAAGGTATTCAAGGTATCTACAGGACTTCAGGGCTTCTGAATTGTCTAAACATGTGGCCCTAATTTTCCTTGGGCGGTTTCACACCTAGGCGAATCTCTGAGCAGAAGGAGGCGACTCTAAGGCCATTGGTGAGTTCTGTTATCCCAGTTCGCATGCGCAGGTTTTCAGTAATAAACCACATGCGCTCTTCGGAGCGTGCTTCTTTACCATCACTGGTGATGGTGAGGACTTCGTCTTCTAGGGTGTAGGTGCTTTTATCTTGGCTGCCACTGCGCAGCATTGTGCCGCTATAGACGCCATCGGTTGGGTTGTTTGGGGTGAGCGGTACCAACATTGTTGTGGCGACTGTTGGTTTGGTGTCTCCATCGACGGTGCTGCTTTGCTTAATACGTAGGCCGCATAAGGGGGTTGCCTCTCCCTGTGCTGAAGCCATTGACGTGTTGTGAGCTTTTAAGATCTGGACGATTTCTGCATCCTCTGGTGCTAAAAACTCGACCTCTAAATCAGATTTGCCAGCCTTGGATTGTTGTGTAGATAGGGCATGGGTGGTGCGCTGCGAAAACCATCGCCCGGCTAGTTTTTCAAAAAAGTTCACAATTTCCATGGCAGCGTTACAAATGTCTCTACAGTTCTTTACGGACTTCAATTTTACGCGTAATTGGCCCCATTGCTAAACGAAGAAAACGGTTGGGAAAATCTTAGATCCCCTAGCCTCAAGCGTTGTAGACCTCAGTGGGTGATAAGCTTACAAGAGAAAATAAAACAGACATTAAGAGCTTCATCTCATGACCGGATCTAACCAAACGCCTCTTTTATTACGGGCTGCACAAGGACAACAGGTTGAGCGCCCCCCGGTTTGGATGATGAGACAAGCAGGCCGCTACATGAAGGCCTACCGAGACCTCAGAGAGAAGTATCCTTCCTTCCGTGACAGATCTGAAATTCCTGAAGTGGCTATTGAGGTTTCCTTGCAGCCCTGGAAGGCGTTCAAGCCCGATGGCGTCATTCTTTTTTCTGACATTGTTACACCGCTTCCTGGCATGGGTGTGGCGATGGATGTAGCTGAAGGTAAGGGGCCTGTGATTCATAAGCCTATCCGCAGCCAAGCTCAAATTGACGCACTCATCACGCTGGAGCCTGATGAGTCTATGCCCTACATTCGCAAGATTTTAGGCGCACTCCGCGAGGAAGTAGGTAATGAGTCCACTGTGTTGGGCTTTGTCGGTGCGCCCTGGACTTTGGCGGCTTATATCGTGGAAGGTAAAGGATCTAAGACGTATTCTGTCATTAAGAACATGGCGTTTTCGCAGCCTGCGATGCTCCACACATTGCTCTCCAAAATTGCAGACAATATTGCAATTTATGTCCGCCACCAAATCGACTGCGGTGCCCAGGTGGTTCAGCTATTTGATTCTTGGGCCGGTCAGCTCAGCCCTCAAGATTACAGAACGTTTGCCTTGCCTTACCAGCAGCAGATTGTTCGCCAGGTGAAGCAAACTCACCCTGATACGCCGTTGATTTTGCTGGTGAGCGGCAGTGCAGGCTCACTCGAAATTATGAAGGAGTCTGGCGTTGATATTATCAGCGTTGATTGGACGGTGGACATGGCGGATGCTCGCCGTCGATTGGGCGCTGACATGAAGGTCCAGGGCAATATGGATCCTGGTGTCTTGTTCGGCTCTAAGGAAGTGATTCGCGAGCGCATTATCGACACGGTTAAGAAAGCAGGTCCTAAGGGCCACATTCTGAACTTGGGTCACGGTATTCTGCCCGGTACCCCTGAGGAAAACGGTGCTTACTTCTTCGAAATTGGTAAGCAGGTGAATGAATTGTTGGGCGTGGCTGTTTAGTAGACAGTACCTTCTAAGGCTTGTTGGTGAAACTGCTGTTTCGGTAGTTCTTGCCCAAGATAGCCCCTCAATCAACTGGCCCAGGACACACCAGTGTTCTGGGCTTCTCTATAGCTTTTGTCGAGTTTCTTAGGATACACTCTCATCGGCTGAAGCCCTTATGATGCAACAGGCAACTCGATTAACAAAGTAAGAATGCATCCTCACTTTGCTATATGTCAGAATAATTAGGCTTTCTTTGCAAGGGAACCATGCGGATTTTCATTACAGGCCCCAGTGGCTGTATTGGTCATTACCTAGTCGAAACGCTGCTCGAAAACACCGATCACGAGCTATTTTTGATGATGCGCAACCCTGCCAAACTCCAGGTGCCGACTGATACGCGTCCGGGTGTGCATGTGCTGCAAGGGGATATGCGTGAAGTAGCCCAGTTTAGCGATTTGCTAAAGACCATGGACACGGCGATTTTGGTGGCGACGTCATGGGGTGATCCGCAAGAGAGCTATGAAATTAATGTTGAGAAGACGCTAGAGCTAATGTCTTTGCTGGATCCTGAGCGTTGCCAGCAAGTGATTTATTTCTCGACAGCCAGCATTTTAGATCGGGATAATACGCCGCTTAAAGAGGCGGGTGACATTGGCACTGACTATGTGCGCACGAAATACATTTGCCATGAAAAGCTGGGTTCATTAGCGATCGCTCCCCGCATCACCACGGTATTTCCCACGCTGGTATTCGGTGGTAGTGAGACTAAGCCGTACTCTCATATTTCGGGAGGCCTACCCGCAGTTGCCAAATACATCGGCATCATTCGCTTCATCTCTGCTGATGGCAGCTTGCACTATATCCACGCCAAGGATATTGCCGAGGTGGTTCGCCATCTTGTGGATAATCCGCCTGGTCCTAACGATTCACGGGAGATTGTGATCGGTAACCCGTCTAAATCTGCCGATGAAGTCGTCAATGAAATTAGTCACTATTTAGGAAAACGCCCTTACTTTAAGATTCCGTTGTCCTTTGGGCTGGCGAATCTGATTATTAAAGTTTTCAACATTCGCATGGCTGACTGGGACCGCTTCTGTATGGAGTACCGCCATTTCACCTATGAACGTACCGTCACCCCCTCCAGCTTTGGCCTTCAAGATAATTATCCAACGGTGGCAGATGTTATTCGTTCAGCAGGCGTTACACCGTCTTAGTTGACCAGCCGTCTGAGTTAACCATAAGTCCCCATGAGCTTCCGGCTGGGCCTGATGGATCGGCCGCAATTCTAATTACCCTGCTATAGTACATTTGTCTAGTAGCTGAGCCGCGCACCGCCCATGGCGATTATCTCTTCCAAGCAATCTGCCTCCGGTGACGGTGACAGAAAAGGTAAGCAGAAGAAGCAGGCCCAATCGCGGACGCCGAAGGCCCACGCGCCGGAAAATCTTGCGCTATCGGCCTTCCCTGACCTACCCAGGCAGGAAGCGGCGCCTATGGCAGAAGAGTTGCCTGTGAAAGAAGACTTATTAGAGGCAGCGGCTAAGCCTGCTGAGCTTTCCCGGAACGAAGAGGGCCTCAGGCCTGCCGCCATCAGTGACTACATTGGCCAAAAAGCGCTCAAAGAAGTCTTGATGATCGCCATTCAGGCGGCTAAATCTCGTCAAGAGCCGTTAGATCATTTATTACTCTACGGACCGCCAGGGTTGGGCAAAACCACCATGGCGTTGATTTTGGCGCAGGAAATGGAGGTGGACTGTAAAATTACGACGGCACCTGCTCTAGAGCGGCCCCGTGATATTGCAGGTCTGTTGGTCAATCTCAAAGCCGGTGATGTGTTGTTTATCGATGAGATTCACCGTCTTTCTCGGGTGACTGAGGAAATTCTATATCCGGCGATGGAAGATGCCCGGCTTGATATCACTATCGGTAAGGGGCAAAGTGCCCGCACCCGGAGTATTCCACTACAGCCTTTTACACTGGTGGGTGCGACGACGAGGGTTGGTGCGTTAGCCTCACCGTTGCGCGATCGCTTTGGACTTGTGCAGCGTCTGCGCTTCTACGAAGTGGATGAACTTACCCAAATCGTCCTGCGTACCGCCGATGTGCTCAAAACCGAGGTATTGCCAGATGGTGCTGCCGAAATTGCTCGACGAGCTAGGGGCACGCCGCGCATTGCGAATCGGTTGCTCAAGCGTGTACGCGACTATGTGCAGGTGAAAGAGCTGGGGCCGATTAATCAGGCGATCGCAGCCGAAGCCTTGGAATTGTTCAATGTAGATCCTTGTGGCCTCGACTGGACCGACCGTCGTTTGCTCACGTTGATGATTGAAAACTTTAACGGCGGACCCGTCGGACTCGATACGATGGCAGCTTCCACGGGCGAAGATGCTCAAACTATCGAAGAAGTATATGAGCCCTATCTGCTGCAAATTGGTTACTTACAGCGCACACCCAGGGGCCGCGTGGTGACTCCAGCGGCTTGCCGTCACTTGGGTTATGAAGCCTCAGTTCACAATCAGTTTTCGATGCCCGATGCCCCCTTGTTCAACCTGATGAGTTCTCAGTCACCCTCTGAGGATGCTTCTGATAGTGCCTCTGAAAATTGAGTTGGGTCATGGATCCATGGTGCAGATTGTCTTTCTTCAGGTATTTACCTTTACGCTATAGGTAGCTCAGTCATTAGAGGCAGTGCCGAAGGGCAACATGCATAATTCAAAGATGCAATATTTAGTGCGATCGACCATTGCCATAGTCTTGGCTATTGGTCTGATTCTGGGTGATTGGAGCTGGTGTGGCTTAAATAGGCTCGCGGGTAACAGCTATTTGGGGTACAGCAGGGTTTTGGCTGCGTCTTTGGTGACTGTGCCTCTTCCAAAAAGCCCCTTGGTTGCAACCGCTCAAAAGACCCTCACTCAAGGTATGAGTGCGGCAGAGATAAAAACTATCAGTGATTTGCGTGAGACCGCTTTTGAGGCGACCCGTGCAGGCCAGTTTGACCTGGCTGAGCTGCAATGGACTGCGCTGATTGAGAAGCTACCTGAAGAGGGAGCGGTTTGGAGTAATCGGGGTAGTGTCCGCGTTCGACTCAATGACCTGGACGGTGCTATGGCGGACTATACCCAAGCTATTCAGCTGGCCCCGAATGAACCTGATCCTTACCTCAATCGTGGTGCAGTTTGGGAAGCTATGGGACAGTGGGATAAGGCCATCAAGGATTACAACCGTGTTTTACAGTTAAATCCTGACGATCCGGCGGCTTATAACAACCGTGGTAATGCGGAAGCGGGCGCGGGTGATTGGGAATTGGCGATCGCAGATTACCAAGCTTCGATTACGCTCCAGCCCAGTTTTTCCTTGGGCTATGGCAATTATGCGCTGGCGCTGTATCAAACCGGTGAAACCGACAGAGCCATCCAAATTATGAAAAGTCTTGTCCGTAAATACCCGAGCTTCACGGACATGCGGGCGGCGCTCACAGCGGCCTTATGGGTTCAAGGTAAGGGAGGAGAAGCTGAGAGTAACTGGGTTGCAGTGGTTGGCCTGGACAGTCGATACAAAGATCTCAACTGGGTTCAGAATGTGAGACGTTGGCCGCCCAAAATGGTTAACGCATTAGAGTCTTTCCTGACACTTTAGCGGGAGAGACGTGGTGTCAGTAGGCAGCATAGAGCTCTCATCCTCTCTACATTGCAGCCTCTACCATTGTCTGGCCTTTTGGCGAACAACCCATCAGAAAGTTCCATGTTCTTGGCTGCCATATAAAATAAATCTGATGGAGTATAGGGTGCCTGGCTGCTCTTAATGAGCTGCCAAGCACCCTGATGTACTAGGGAGTTAACCCATAGCTTGTGCCTTAGAAAATGTTGAGGAGATGATTCATTTATGAAGAATGTATGAATTTCCTCACATATTATGTTTATTTAAAGTGATAAATTATACCTGAACGTTTTTCTCGTTTAATCACTCAGTTTCCTATGTAAGTATCAGGGTATACACGGATCTATGCGGATACGGAGCGAGATAATATGTCTACACTCCTGAGTATCTACCTATGGTGGGTCTATGGTGGGTGCCGAATCCTTAGATTTGCTCCTACTGCTGCATCTTGTAAAAAGGCAAGCCCTCTCGCGTTCATTTGCTGATTGTTATGAAGCTTCCAACAGCCGTCTAATAACTTTAGTGGAGACGATCGTTTTGTATTCTTTGTCGAAGAGACGCTGCCAGATTTGACGTCCCAGTTGCTAGTTTTCGCCGCTGTTTCGTTCATGCGTTTATTTCGCAGCACCTCTTCCCCGCTCAAGCGGAGGGTCTGATATGCTCAAGCGTTCTTTTAACGCTCCTTTATTTTTGAGTCACTGGTCCAGTTGCGACCAGCTGGTTGAAAAAAACGTAGGAGCCAATTCTGTAAATAAGAAGGTTTCTCCTAGCGTGCGGTCTGCGGCTCCGAAGGGGGCACCAAGGGGGTCGTTGCACGCTTTTTCCGGGATTCTATCGACTGCGGTAGGGACCCCTCAGCCAATAGATGATGTTGATAAACAGCGTCTGGTTAAACTCTCCGATCCTCAGGAAGCTCTTGATTCTCCCCTGGATTTTCCTGAGCGTTCGACAAATCTAAAACCTTCTGATTCACAACAGTGCCTTGGGAACGAAAATCCCGAAGAAGATGAAGGCGATATCATTCGAGGTAACAGAAGTAGAACAGAACAAGTTGTTCAAAAACAGCCTTCTTTCTCTCAGCGTCGTTTGCGGCAGGTTGAGCGTCAGCTACGGAGTTCGTTGAACCTCTCCACTATCTTTGGTTCGACCGTCGTCGAAACGGCCGATTTGTTTCAAGCTCGTCAAGTGAGCTTGCTGCAATATGCACCTTCCGAACAAACTTGGCAGTCGGTGGCCCAATTTTGTGAGAACCAGTCGTTGGCATGGCGACCCGCTTTCTCAATTTCTCAGGCTGAGTTTCCGGTGATGATGCGGCATCTCAAGCGAGGACAGTCATTGCAGTTGAGTGCAGCCAACAAAACCCCGGTGATGATGCCTTCGCCGCTTGTGGAGAGTGACGGTGACTTTAATGCAACCTCTGGCGTGCCTCAGGGCCTGACACCGGGAGATGCCACGACTGATACGCAGCTGATGGCGGAAATGAATCAATGGCTCGCCTGCTGGCCCGGTAGTTGGTTATTAGTGCCTGTTAAGGGGGCACAGCCTGCTCGTTACCACCATCAAGGGGTAGGACATTCCGCACGGGGAGTCTCTGTTCCACAGGGGGCGTTATCGTCGCGATTAACCTCTGACCCGTTGTCATTGCTGACGGATGAGGAGTCTGGCCATTGGGGTGTGATGTTGCTGTGCCTGTCAGGGCAGACAGTATGGAGTGATGCTGGGATCGCAGCGACCCAGAGTATTGCGATTGAGTTGGTGCTGGCCATGGGACAAGCCCAACAGTATCAAGAGCTGATTATTGCTAATCAAGAGCTCCAAAAGTTAGCCCTTTCGGATGGCTTAACCTGCTTGGCGAACCGTCGTCGCTTTGATGAGCACTTGGCTGATGAATGGCAGCGTCTTGCCAGAGATAAGCAGCCCCTCTCGTTGATTCTGTGCGATTTAGACCATTTCAAACGCTACAACGATAGCTTTGGTCATCCTGCGGGCGATCGCTGCTTAATTCGGGTGGCACGAGCCTTGCTCAACGGTCCTCAGCGACCCGCAGATCTGGTGGCCCGCTATGGTGGTGAAGAATTCGCCGTTATCTTGCCTAATACAGACACCCACGGGGCTTGGCGAATTGCCAAAAAGATTCACGACAGTATCCGTGCTTTAAAAATCGCCCACGCGCCGGATAACGAAGAACCCTATGTCACGGTGACGATGGGCGTGTCTACTGTGATTCCAGGTCATGACACGACGCCTCAGATGCTTGTACAGGCCTCAGACCTAGCTCTTTATCATGCTAAGCAGCAGGGGCGTAATCGTACTTACGTGAATGCTCACTACAATACTGTGAACCCCGATAGGGGCCTAGATTCTACTACTCCCAGTGATACTCAGCCTAAAATAACGCCGCCAGAAGAGAGTGTATAGCTGGCTCAGTATCAAGTAAGAATCTTGTCTTTACAATAATCGTCTATAGGTGCAAAAGAGCCTCCAATTTGAAAAAATTTGGAGGCTCTTTTGTCACTTGCTTTTTATGACATCAGCGAAGTGTAATTCATGCCTTTATGTGATGAGCTATACCGTGATGAGCTACACCTTGTAATTGGCTAGTCGTGCAAAGCTATCGGCTTCTAAGCTTGCACCGCCTACTAAGGCACCATCAATATCGCTTTGGGCCATAATTTCATCCACATTGGCTGGTTTTACAGAACCACCATACTGAATAGAAACTTCCTTATTTTCTAGCTGTTGGCGAATGAGTTTAATCACTCGGTTGGCTTCATCGCTAGCGCAAGTATCTCCGGTGCCAATTGCCCAAATCGGTTCATAGGCAATGACTAAGTTGAATTGATTTACACCGATCAGGGCCTTTTCTACCTGTCGGGTAATGATGACTTCTGCCTGGTTAGCATCTCGTTGTTCTTTGGTCTCCCCAACGCACAAAATAGGTGTGATTCCAGCGAGCTGAGCTGCTTTTAAGCGAGCATTGACCGTCTTGTCCGTTTCCCCAAAGTACTGTCTGCGCTCACTGTGACCGACTACGACGTAGCGAATGCCTAGCTCAGAAAGCATCGCCCCTGAAATTTCGCCAGTGTAGGCACCGGAATTTTCCCAGTGAATATTTTGTGCGCCGACTTTAACGGCACTGCCCCGGAGTTTATCGGTCAATATTGCCAAATCGGTAAATGGAGCACAGAGGACCATTTCTCGATCATCGGGCACCTCAGTGATTTGGGGCATCAACTGTTGCACAAAGTCCGAGGCCTCTGCCTGGGTTTTGTGCATTTTCCAATTACCAGCAATTACAACTTTTCGCACGGGGGTTCTTATATAGGCGTAGCACCTATGAATCCTACAGGTAAACCCTAACGCCAAGCAATTGTTTAGCCGCTGGCGAAACAATAGTCATTAAAAAAGAGGGCTGCGGTTAAGCAGGCCTCTTCATAGTTGGAGACTTGTATTTTCAGCGCCTTGGACCTAATTTCTGGGCCAATCTAGCCCAGTTATCCGACACTTATGAGATCGTTTCTTCTCGTTAGAGAGCTCCCATGATTGTGGCCGCTCAAAACTACTCGACACCAGCTTCAGCCTTAGCCGCCGCCGCTTCGTCAGGGTGAATGCCCAAACGAGTAAGATTCACACGTCCACGGTTATCAATCTCACGGACCTTAACCAGCACTTCGTCATCCACATTCACTTCGTCTTCTACCTTATTGACGCGGTAGTCAGCGAGTTGGGAGATGTGAACCATGCCTTCTTTCCCTGGCATGAATTCTACAAAGGCGCCAATTGGAATCACGCGAGTGACCTTACCCATGTACACATTGCCAGCTTCGGGCACGTGGGTGATGCCTTCGATCATCTTCTGGGCCTGCATTGCCTTTTCAGAGTCAACGGCGGATACGGTGACGGTACCGTCATCCTGGATGTCTACCTTCGCACCAGTTTTCTCAGTGATTGCTTTGATTTGCTTACCGCCAGGCCCAATCACCGCACCGATCTTGTCGGGGTTGATTTGCATGGTGAGCAAGCGGGGTGCATAAGGCGAAACGTCCTCACGGGGCTTGTCGAGGGCCTCAAGCATTTTCTCAAGAATATGCAAGCGTGCTGGGCGTGCTTGGGTGATGGCCTCGCTAATCACCGTCATGGGTAGGCCAGTGATTTTCATATCTAGCTGGAGAGCCGTGATACCGCTGTCAGTACCTGCGACTTTAAAGTCCATGTCGCCTAGGAAGTCTTCAATGCCTTGAATATCAGAGAGCACTCTGAATTCGTCGCCTTCGCGAATCAGGCCCATGGCTGCGCCACTCACGGGTTGGGTAATGGGAACACCTGCATCCATGAGGGACAGCGTAGAGCCGCACACGGAGCCCATGGAGGTGGAGCCGTTGGATGAAAGGCACTCAGAGACTACGCGAATGACGTAGGGGAAGTCCTCCTGTGCGGGTAGCACAGGGATAAGGGCACGTTCGGCTAGTGCGCCGTGGCCGACTTCGCGACGACCGGGCGATCGCATGGGCCGAGTTTCACCCACGGAGTAAGGGGGGAAGTTGTAGTGGTGCAGATATTTCTTTTCGTCACCAGGATGTAGATCGTCCATCATCTGTGCGTCACCTGGTGTGCCCAGGGTGGTTACAGACATCACCTGAGTGAGGCCCCGGCGGAATAGGCCAGTGCCATGGACCCGTTGAGGCAACACGCCCGTTCGACAGGTGATTTTGCGAATTTCGTCGAGCTTGCGACCATCAACGCGCACACCCTCGTCCAGGATTTGGGCGCGCATGAGCTTCTTGGTTAAACGTTTAAAGGATTTACCTAAGGCCTTCTTGTCGTCATCGACTGTGCTCCGGATAATGTTTTCTTCATCCAAAGCCTGAATTTCTTCAGCAATACCGGCTTTGATTTCATCGAGCTTGCCGTCACGTTCGGCCTTGGTTTGCTCGAATTGCTTCAAGACCTCCTGAATGGGCTTCGTAGCTTGCTCTGCAAGATAGGTCTCTAGCTCTTCGACCACAATAGGCTCGGGCTCAGTGGGACGCTCAAGGCCGATTTCCTTAACAAGCTCAAGCTGAGCTTTGATGAGGTCTTGAACGACTTCATAGCCAAAGTCAATTGCTTCAATCACGTCTTGTTCAGGGAGCTGGTTAGCTCCAGCTTCGACCATGATCACGCCATCGGGTGACCCTGCGACAACCAGATCAAGGTCACCGTCTTCAATCTCCTGATAGGTTGGGTTAATGATGAAGTCATCGCCGACGAGGCCTACTCGTACCGCAGCCATGGGGCCATTAAAGGGAATCTCAGCGAGGAGGACGGCAATGGATGCGCCTGTTGCTGCTAATACATCGGGCGGAACGTCCTCATCCATGGAGAGCGTTGTGGCGACGATCTGGATGTCATCCCGAATCCAATTGGGAAAGAGTGGCCGCATGGGGCGGTCAATCAGTCGGCTAGTGAGGGTTGCTCGCTCAGGGGGACGGCCTTCTCTTCTTAAAAAACCGCCAGGAATGCGTCCAGCTGCGTATAGGCGCTCTTCATAGTCAATTAGTAAAGGTAGAAAGTCGATGCCGTCTCTACCGGATGAACGGGTGGCTGTGACCAACACAGCTGTATCGCCAGAACTTATCAGTACCGAGCCACCTGCTTGGGGCGCAAACAGGCCCACTTTTAGGTGAATTTCTCGACCGTCGAGTGAAATCGACTTATCAATTTCTTGCATTGATGAATCCTTACGCTTTCTTAGTTTTCTCGTTTATGCTGTGGCAATCGTATCACTGATGATGAAGCCTTGCCGTGGCGGGTGAAAAAAAGCGCTGTCTCGGGGATTTGGTGAGTATCTATTAATAATGGTTGATGAAGGAGCGCGGTTGTATCGTACGGACTGAGGCAGTGACGAATACTATGGTGGGAACGCTTTGTTGGGCGTCTTTGCTGGGCGTCTTTGCGCTTTATGAAATCTTGGAAATCTTGTGGGGTTGGATTGACGCTTGCCCTTAGCCAGTGGCTTTGGTTAGCTCCCCAGTGTTTTCATTAAACCTTTCTCAATATTCTTTAATTTCCTTTCCGTATTATGGCAATCCTTGTAACCGGTGCTGCCGGATTTGTTGGCTACTTCCTCTCTCTGCGACTCCTAGAGCATGGTGAGCAGGTATACGGTATTGACAATCTGAATGATTATTACGATGTCGGCCTGAAAGAGGGACGGTTAGCTCAGTTAAAAGCCTTTGATAATTTTACGTTTGAGAAAATGGACTTGGGCGATCACACGTCTATCGCCAACCTCTTTGCCCAAAACACCTTTAGCTGCGTCGTGAACTTAGCGGCCCAGGCGGGCGTCCGATATTCTTTGGAAAATCCGCTCGCCTATGCCGATAGCAATCTACTCGGCTTTGTCAATATTCTGGAGGGTTGCCGCCACAGCAATGTAGAGCATTTAGTGTATGCCTCTTCTAGCTCGGTGTATGGCCAAAACAAAAAGGTCCCTTTTGCCACCGATGACCGGGTGGATCATCCCGTGTCCTTATACGCTGCAACGAAAAAGGCCAATGAGCTGATAGCACATTCCTACAGCCATCTCTATGATTTGCCCGTGACGGGTCTGCGCTTCTTTACGGTGTATGGCCCTTGGGGACGTCCAGATATGGCTTACTTTAAGTTTGTCGATGCGATCGCACAAGGCCGTTCCATCGATGTGTACAACCACGGCGAAATGAAACGCGACTTTACCTATATAGATGACGTCGTCGAAGGCATTATGCGCGTTATGAAAAAGCCGCAGCCAAAACTCACTAAAGACGAAGCATTAGCCCAAGGCAAAGACACCACCGCGCCCTACAAAATCTATAACATTGGCAATCACAGTCCGGTTACGCTGATGGACTTCATCACCACTATTGAGAAGGCCATGGGTAAGCCGGCCGAAAAAAATATGATGCCTATGCAGCTTGGTGACGTCCCAGCAACCTATGCAGATGTGCAGGACCTGATGGATGACGTTGACTTTCAACCATCGACGCCGTTGGCTGAGGGTATCCAGAAATTTGTAGATTGGTACAAAGCGTATTACGCCTAGCAACTATAGTCTGGGCGGTTCATTGCTTATTTATTCAATATGGAGCTAAGGAGATTCGAACTCCTGACCCCCTCAATGCCATTGAGGTGCGCTACCAGCTGCGCTATAGCCCCAGGTATCCTGAGATGGTACTTTTTGTAATGCTCTCAGAACTTCCAAGGTTTTTATAATCGCGTACAACCCAGGCGCTCGTCAAGCTACGTATTACGAGTTACGAGCAGCTATATGGACGGTGTGACTCATCACCCAGAGCCGTCGTTTGCTCATAAAATTCCCCTAGAGAATTCGCTTGCTGTCCTCAAATTAGCGTTAGAGTCATTACTGAACGACCCTATAGACGACTATGACCGCTACCCCTTCTTCGTCAGATTCAGCTAACAATATTCCCGACCCTGAAGCGACGGCTCAAGAAGCGATTGAGACGCTTAAGCAGCAGCTGCGACGGAAAGAAGGCAATTGGGTGGAGTGGGGCAAGGCCTGTCAGACGCTACAAAAAACGGGCATGGACACCCAGTCGATTTTTGAAGCTACAGGGTTTGAGCCTATTCAGCAAAATCAGTTGATTGTGGCATCTCAAGTATTCGACTCCATGGTGGCTGGCGGAGTGAGTGAAAAAGCCAAAGCCCATTATCAAACGAGGGGGAGCGATAGCCTGTATGAGTTTCGCATTTTATCAACGGATCACAGGGCCGCTGCTGCTGATTTTGCGTTTGAGCATGGGCTCGATAGCGAACAGGTAAAAGACATTGTGAAAGGCCTACGGGACTTTACCTATAGTGATTCTCCGCCGCCTGGGTTTGAGAAGACGATGGGCGATGCTGCGGCTTATCACTATTGGCGGCTGGCCCGGCAACAGGGGGATTTGCAAGCGCGATCGCGCTTAATTGCCCAAAGTTTGCGATTTGCTACCTCGGCCTCGGCCCGCAGCGCCATTGAGCAACTCCTCACCGACTTCTCCATCGTTAAGGCTAAGCCTGCTCCACGTCTACCGATTTTTCGGCTAGAAGATGAAGCGGATTCTCCCGTGATTATGCCAGCAGCAGGTCAGATGCCTCTGGCCACAGAAGACTTGAAGAACGTGCCAGGTGTGTTGCCGGAAGAGCCATTTGGGATGGTGAAATTTTCGGGGACAGGGGCTTGGCTTCCCGTTCCTGGCTGGCAAGTGATTGTGACCGCAGAAGACCCGATTGCGCTGCTGGCCACCTGTGCTGATTTGCCTAATCCTCCGGACCATATTGCTCCGACGGAGCCTGTTCTGTTAGTGGTTGATAGAGCCAAACGTGAATGGAGTGAGTTTAGTTACTTTGTGATAGATGCTGGTGGTCAACTCGCCATCCAATGGTTCGATGAAGCACCTGAGGTCAAACTCTTAGGCTGTTTAATTTTGATCATGCGTCCGAAGCGGATATTTGATAGTGACTATGCTCAAGAACTGTGGCAATTGGATGAATAAAAACAGCCCTAAAAAAACAGCCCTAAAATGGTGATGTAGCTCTAGTGGTGAAGCGCTAGTGATGTAGGGCAGACCTTTTGCAGTTGTCCTGGATATCCAGAAGCACCGTAGCCTTGTGTCCACTGCATGGGTGTGTAAATACCTGTGCTGCTGACAGTTGTGTTGCCTGACGTTAATGAGGAAGAAACTCCATGGCGATAGAACGCCGTATGGCCCGAGACATGTTCAATGAAAATGCCATCGTAGAACTCCGTCAGGTCTGTATGACGCCCAGCGGTTTTTTCGAACCTGGGAAGTATCTGGTGGGTCAGCTGCCAGACGAAGCGTTTGAAATGGGTTTGGTGGAAGCTCTGCCTCCTGTGCGGGGTAAAAGCGAAGAAATCTCACCGCCTGTCAATGATGCCAGCGCTGACGAGACCTAACTCTAACGAGACTTAATCCTAACGAGACCCAACTATAGGAGGCTCCGACCATCTACACCCGTCCCCTTGCTAAACTCATTGAAGAATTCCAACGTCTGCCCGGCATTGGTCCCAAGTCAGCGCAGCGCTTGGCGATGCATATGCTCAAGCGCCCGGATGCTGAGGTCCGTGCCCTTGCCAATGCGTTGATTGCGGCAAAACAGCAGGTAGGTCAGTGTTCTCAGTGCTTTCATCTGTCTGCTGAGCCTATCTGTGATATCTGCCGCTCCCAGTCTCGCGATCCTAATACGCTATGTGTGGTCTCCGAGTCACGGGATGTGATTGCTCTCGAAAAAACCCGTGAGTTCAAAGGCAAATACCATGTGCTGGGTGGGCTTATTTCGCCCATGGATGGCATTGGTCCTGAGCAGCTAAATATTGGTCAGTTGGTGCATCGGGTGAATAAGGAAGAGGTTACGGAAGTGATTCTGGCGATTAGCCCCAGCATTGAGGGGGATACAACGACGCTGTATGTCGGTCAGCTCTTAAAGCCGTTTACCCGAGTGACCCGAATTGCCTTTGGCTTACCGATGGGTGGTGATTTGGAATATGCCGATGAAGTGACTTTGGCTAGGGCGTTGGAAGGTCGCCGCGAACTGGATTCGTAGTGCGCTGCTGTGCTGACAATTTGGTCAAAGAGCGTAGTTGAGTTTATTGGTCAAAGAGCGTAGTTGAGTTTAAAAGCGACAAAGGCAAGGTCACTAACTGAGTGACCTTGCCTTTGTCGTTGAGTCTATTGTTGAATCTGCGCTTTCTTGATGTGCCTATGCAAAAAGACTTAGTAGGCCAATGTTTCCAGTGTTTCACGTAGGTATAGGCGAACGAGCTGCTCGTCTGAGCTTGTATCTGCAATGGCTGAGAGCTGCTCTGAACGCCAGCTTTGGAAACCGGAGCTATTTGCGATCGCATTTTTTAAGCTTTTCCAGAGCTCCGCATCTTGCGTGGCGTCAGCTGATGTTGGCGAAAATGAGTTTGCCATAATGACCTCTAAATCGAAGAGTACTGAATGAATGTTTCTATCGCTTTTTCTACATTGCCTTGGAAGCCACAAGCGTAGGGCTTATGCGTTAAGCCAGCTAGACTTGGACATTGTAAACGTATGTAAAGGATAGCTTAGTGCTCAAAGACTGTATGTAGGGAATGCCACAGTTTTGATGATTTCTTAAGTGAATTCATCAAGTCAATACTTGTAAGATACTTGACTTACCTATGTTCACACTTTAATCACATTTCTATTCTAACGTGATCGCAAGCTATTACAAGCGCTCAAAATCATCATTGTCATTAGCTTTATCAATAGCTGAAGTGGAAATGCTATTGCCATTGCTGTCAGCTTTGTCGCTATCATTTCCGGCTTCGTCACCAGGGGGCTCATCAGCTAGCTCGGCAGTGACGTCCGGAGTTATCGTCTGTTCTTCAACATTCTCCGCTTGTTCTTCTGGTTCCTTCTGTTCTTCATCCTCTGCTGGCTCTTCATCCTCTGCTAGCTCGTCTGCTAGTTCTGCTTGAGGGTTTTCAATGGTTGCAGGGCTTTCAGTAGTCTCAGATGGTTCACTGATTTCAGGTTGTGTGACTGGAATGGGCGATTCATCCTTCTCCGGTATCCCATCGTCGGTCTGGTCTTGCTGAGCAGCATCCGTGTCTTTTGTGGAGAGGTCGTTCTGCTGGAAGGGTTCTGTTTGGGAGAGTTCTGTTTGGGAAAGCTCTGGGGATGCTGGCTGTACGTTTGGAACAGGCAGAATGCTATTAACCTTGAGGCCTAAAATTGAAAAGTTGGCCGCGATGTCAAAGGCTTCGTAGGGCGAAACTCGCTTCAGTGTCTGTGGCCCAACTAAAAGCAGCCGTACTGAGCTAAGAGATATTTGTACGAATAGGCAAACAAAGAAAAACGTAATAGTCGTGCTAACGATGCCAGCTGTTGGCGTCATCACGGGTGTGATTTGTGCTGAGCGTCTATAGAGCTGCACTAAGAGCCACAGGGAAAATCCACCCCCTAAGATAGACAGCGCTTTAATTTGCCATGACCCTAATAGGGTGAGATTCCGGCGTTGATTCTCTGTTAAAGAGGCCGGTTTTAATGCCAGTGGTGGCAGGCTAAAAGGGTAAAACGGCCTAAACCACTGCATCGCTAGCGGTGGGAGAATGCCGACGGCTGCGATCGCCCAAAACTGTAATCCAAAGGCTGCTGGAAAATCAAAGGCCGTCCGCGAAGAGGCGAGCCCTGCCAGGCCAATATCCAGCAGCAAAGGTACAGTGGCCAACCCGACCAGCTGTACCCACAGATACCTATTCTGCTGCACTGGAATCATAAGCCTAGCGGCGCAGTATTACGCCGGAGCGAGGGTACGACGCTGGGAGATCATCCTGAAGGCATCGATCAAATCGCCTTCCTTCCAATCGTTGAAGCCGCCGACTTGGATACCGCATTCGAAACCTTGGGCCACTTCCTTAGCATCGTCCTTCATCCGCTTGAGCGAATCGAGGTTGCCTTCGTAAACGACTTCGTCGCTGCGGAGAACGCGGACCTTGCAGTTGCGAGTCACCTTACCCGAGAGGACATAACAACCGGCAACGCTGCCTTTGCGGACTGGGAAGACCGCACGAACTTCCACCTTGCCCAAAGGCTCTTCGACCATCTCAGGCTCTAGAAGACCTTCCATGGCCCCTTCGATATCCTCTAACAGCTGGTAGATGATGTCGTAATCACGAACGTCTACACCTAAGTTGTCAGCGGACTGTCTGGCCTCTGCCGACAAGGTGGTGTTAAAGGCGATAATGACCGCGCCACTGGCTGCGGCCAAGTCAACGTCTGTCTCACTAATTTCACCCGGTGCGGCCATCAGTACTCGAATTTGTACCTCGCCTTGGGGGAGCTGTTGCAAGGAGCCTAGAATGGCTTCCAGTGAACCTTGTACGTCTGCTTTAAGAATCAGGTTGAGTTCCTTCAAATCGCCCTCTTTCGCCTGTTCAGACAGGGAGTTGAGGGTTACTCGTCGTGAAGCCATCGTCTGTGCCAGTCGTGACTGACGCTGTTCAATCGCTTTCTCATCGGCAGCTGCTCTAGCATCGCGTTCTTCCGCGTATACTTCGAACTCTTCACCTGCCGGGGGCACATCGTTTAGGCCCAGAACTTCCACTGCGAAGGAAGGCCTGGCTTCTTTTGAACGGTGGCCGCGGTCATCTACCATCGCTTTGACACGCCCAAATACAGGACCGGCAGCGAAGGCATCACCGACTTTGAGTGTACCGTTTTGTACCAAGAGCGTCGCTACAGGACCACGGGCTTTGTCGAGGTGCGCTTCAATTACGGTGCCTTTGGCCAATCGGTCTGGATTGGCCTGAAGGTCTTCGACTTCAGACACGAGGAGCAGCATCTCTAAGATGGTGTCCACGTTTTGGCCGGTAATGGCACTCACGGGTACCATGATGGTGTCGCCGCCGTATTCTTCAGGGACTAGCTCGTACTCCATGAGTTCTTGCTTTACCCGGTCAGGATTGGCTGCTTCTTTATCGATTTTGTTAATGGCGACCACAATCGGTACACCCGCTGCTTTCGCGTGGCTGATGGCCTCAATAGTTTGGGGGCGAACACCGTCGTCGGCGGCTACCACCAAAATGGCGATATCTGTGACCCTAGTACCCCGCGCTCGCATGGCGGTAAAGGCTTCGTGTCCGGGTGTGTCTAGGAAGACAATTTGGCCAGATTTTCGATCGCTATTTGGATTGGACTCCAAATCAACGTGGTACGCGCCGATGTGCTGGGTAATACCGCCAGCTTCTCCTTCGGTGACCTTGGCCTGACGAATGTAGTCGAGCAGGCTGGTTTTACCATGGTCAACGTGACCCATGATGGTGACGACAGGGGGCCGATTTTGGAGATTATCAAGGTCCTCCTCACCGACCATTTCAGTCACTTTACGAGCTTCAGGCGCTTCTTCTGCGGTGACCGCTTCCACACCAAACTCTTGAGCCACCATTTCAGCAGTAGGCATGTCCAGAGTTTGGTTAACGTTTGTCGCAATCCCCTTGAAGAAGAGCAACTTGATAATTTCGGTTTGGGGTACGACCAGTTGCTCCGCAAGATCGTGGACGCTGATACCGCCCGTGAGTACGATCATTTCTGGCTTTTCGGGCTCGACCTCCTGACGACGTTCGCGGCGTTCGCGACGAGACGGCGATCGCGTTTTTGCTTTTTTGGTCGTTGGTGCGGGACGCGCCTGACGCTGACCCTTGGGCTTTGGCGGACGCATCAGCGACAAGCTGATTTGAGCGGGCGTGACGTCCGTACTGTTCGACTCAAGATCATCAAAATCATCGTCGTCGTCCACAATGACGCGCTGACGTTTGGTCTTGTTGACCTTCTTAGGCCGCATTTCTTGTTCGTCGTCGTCCTCGTTGCTGGCTGAGCGATCTCGGCGTTTGGGTGGACGCGGCGGCGTTGGTCGGCGCAGTTCCAGCGTCGGATCGTTGAAGGTGCCATCATCATCACCGTCATCGGTATCGTCGGTGCTGCTTGTGCTGAGGGCTGCTGCTCGTGAGGGAGGTTTTCGTAACTCTACAGCGGGTTTAGGCGGTGCCGGAGGTGCAACAGTCTTACCCCCAGTGATGGGGGGGGCTGGGCGATCTCCACCGGCAGCCGCAGCAATGCGGTCACGCTTGAGTACGGGCTTCGAGACTCGACTAGGTTCGGCGACACCACCGCCTGAGCGGGCTGAGGTCCTGCTAGGTCGTGAGGGGGGATCGACTAATCGTGGCTTTAGCTGCTCAGGACTCGTGGCACCAGATGTCGTGACGATTTTTTCGGGTTGCCTGGCTGGCTTTGCTGTGCGGGCAGGTGGCCTGGCTGGTGCGGGTGGGTTGCCTGGTTTTTCGACACGAGCTCCGGGTGCTGACGGACGGCTGGGTGGTCCGGATAGGGCTGCTGGTCGTGCGGGCGGTCTGTTTTCGCTGGGTTTGCCTGGTCTAGGGGGGGCAACCGGTGATGGTGCCGCAGGTGCACTGGGTTTATTCACTCCACCGGCTGGAGTGGGTGTTGGTGTGGCTGGTTTAGCGGGAGGAGGGGTGCTGGGGCGCGCAGGTTCTTGGGATGGCGGCACCGGTCTGGAACGCCGAATTTCTAAGATCTGTTGCTCTCGAGGACGAACAGGCTTGCTAGCAATGGTTGGTTTGGCCGCTGCTTTTCTACGAGGTGGCTTGGCTTTAGGACTATTTGTCTGACTCGCTGGCTTATAGTCCTTTGCTTTAGCAATGGCTGTGATTTTTTCAGCTTCTTCTTCTGAAATGGTGCTGCTGTGACTCTTGACTGCGATGTCCAGCTTTTCACAGATGGCCAGAATATCTTTATTTTCTAATGCCAACTCCTTAGATAGCTCGTAAATTCTTACTTTGCCCTTGTTCATCCTTTTCCTCTTAAACCTGACTAATGGATGTGTTTTACATAAGACCTATTGCCCTTATCGAATCAACACGCTTGGCTTGTTGAAGCCTTGACTCTAAAGCATAGAGTACAGCGGTGGTTAATATCCAGCCTTAACATAGATATATAGCATTAGCTACTGTCAATGCTGAGGCCTGATTTGCTCGCCTCCGCTGCATTGTTTTCGTCTGGAAACCCATTGTAATCAAAACCTTAAGAGGATGACCGAGGATTTGCCAGAAAAATTTGATATGTGCGGAGCCGATTAAATATTGCCCGAGAAGCTGGTGTCACAGGTGTGTGCCTATTCTATTTTTTATTTTTGGACGGCCTGATGGATTTAGTCAGTATCTGCTGTGGTCGTGTTGCCTGCTGTTGCCTCTGCTGATGTTTCCTCTTTGGAAGATTTGCGAGTGGGGTGGCCTAGGCGTTGTTCCAAGGCCTGATAAATTTCGGGCGGTACATTGGTGCGTAGAACTCGCCCTAATCGGTTTTTCTTTTGCGCAGCGCTGAGACAATGCTGGTTGGGGCAAATATAGGCAGAGCGACCCATGCCTTCATCTAGTTGAACCTGATGGTTCTCATGGTTTCTGACGATTCGCCATAGCTGGTCACGGTGCACTGTTTTGCGACAGCTAACACATAGGCGATGATTTTTTTCAGCCATGTTTTTCCAGCGGTTCTCTAATCGTCGTTACTGATCTGTTGGCTCTTGAACTGTCGGTTCTGATTTCTTGACGGGCTGCTTTTGCCGTTGCCCTGTTCTCTTGGCCCGTTTGAACTGACCCATTTAAACGTCGTCGACCTCAGACCACTCAATATATGGCCTGAGGTCGCTTGTTGTCATTAATGAAATAGCCTTCTACAGAACTTGAGCGTTAGGCTTTTTCCTCTTTAGCTTTAGCTTCCTTGGCTTTAGCTTCTTTAGCTCTTTTTGCTTTAGTTGCAGCTCTAGCGGCTTCTCTGGCAGCTCTGTCGGCTGCTTTAGCTTTGGCGGCTGCTTTGGCTTCGGCTTCAGCGCGAGCTTTGGCTTTCCACTCTTCAGCTTCTGCAATTTCTTCCGGCGTAGGTTCGTCGTCGTCTTCGACGGTTTTGACTTCTACATCTGCCTCAGCTTCAGCGGCTGCCTTGGCTTCAGCTTCAGCACGGGCTTTGGCTCTCCACTCTTCAGCCTCAGCGATTTCAGCAGCTTCCTCGGCGGCTGCTTTCTCCGCGGCTTCGGCAGCGAGTCGTCTGGTTTCAGCCAGTTCAGCGGCTTTTTCGTTCTCAGCGTCGTAATCGTACTTAGCTGAATCTTTGATGTCGATTTTCCATCCAGTCAGTCTAGCCGCGAGTCGTACGTTTTGCCCTTCTTTACCAATGGCTAAGCTGAGCTGATCCTCGGGTACCAGGACATGTGCCTGCCTGCCATCAGGGTCCATGAGACGAACCTCATCAACTCTCGCTGGGCTCAACGCATTAGAGATATAGGTAGAGGGATCCGGTGACCATCGAATGACGTCGATTTTTTCACCGCGCAGCTCGTTAACAACCACTTGAATGCGGGAGCCTCTGGCACCAATGCAGGCACCTACTGGATCAACGTCACTTTCAGTGGTGTCTACGGCGATTTTAGTGCGTGGTCCGACGGAGCGAGAGGGGGGATTTGCTTCGCGGGCAACTGCCACAATCCTGACAATTTCGTCTTCAATTTCGGGAACTTCGTTAGAAAATAGCTCGACGACTAGGCTGGCATCTGCTCTGGAGACGAGCAGCTGCGGACCCCGGTGAGATCCTTCGGAGACCCGCTTGAGGGCAACTCGAAACGTTGCATTGGCACGGTAGTTGTCGTTGGGAAGCTGATCCCGCTTGAGCAGTTCAGCTTCAGTGTCAGGCTGGCCTAATCCACTGCTGACGGCCATAATCACAGACTGCCGCTCAAATCGAAGCACCCGTGCGTTTAGAATCGAGCCTTCTAAATCTTGGAATTCTTCCTGAATAAGGCGGCGTTGCTGATCGCGGAGCTTTTGGGCGAGGACCTGCTTGGTTTGGATGGCGGCCATGCGGCCAAAATCGCTTTGCTCTGGGGTGACATCGAGGACAACTGTATCGCCAGCGAGGGCTTCGGGGGCAACTTCCTGAACTTCTTTCAAGCCAATTTGGTGGTCTGAATTTTCGACGGCTTCAACAATGGTTTTATTGGCCAGTACACGAAAACCCTCGTCTTCTATATCTAGTTCGACGTAGAAGTTGTCAAAATATTCTTCGTCAAACTGAGAACTGTCGATGTTTTGAGTGCGACGGTAGCGTTCGTAGCCTTTGAGGACTGCTTCTTGCAGTGCCATCTGGACCGCTGACTTGGGGAGGTTTCTTTCTTGACTGATACGATCAATCATCAGTTGCAAACTGGGCAAGCTCACCATTGACATAGGCGGGACCTCTTAAAAAATAACTAGATGAAGGTGAATAAAGATATGAACGTGACGTTATAGCAATTGAAGATCGGTGACATTGCAGGTGGTGCCACCTAAAGCACAGTCCTATTAACGCTGGGACACTCAAGCTGTTAGAGACCTTAAATTTCCTCGCTGCTGAGCTGTACTGATTGCACGAGCTCGCGGGGGATTTTGAGAGGACGACCTTTCAGGTTCAGCGATAGCTGGGTTTCATCCCGGCCCACCAAGCTGCCCTGCCACACCTGCTTTTTTTTATAGATGTCGCTGAGCTGGACCTCAACTGGAAAGCCTTTAAACACTTGGAAATCGCGATCGCTCGTGAGTATATCGGATATCCCAGGGCTAGAGACCTCAAGGACATAGGCATCCGGGATCAGTTCAGAAGCATCCAGCGCTTCGGTGAGCTCTACGCTCAATCGTTCACAGTCATCGAGCCCCGTATCTTCTTGCTGAGGATTGCGCACGTTGATGCGCAGGACAGGTGGGCTTTGGTTGGTTTGAAACACCGCGTCTACAATTTCTAAACCGATGTTATGGGCCAACGGAGAGGCCAGCTCGATGACTTTGGGCACTAGGGGATGTGTCATGAGAACTGTGTCACGAGAACTGTAAATAAAAAGCCTTTTTCAGAATTCAGATCATGCAAGATCTAAAAGATGACCGAAAAAGTAAGGGAACTGCCCAAAAATCGCCAATAAAAAAAGCGGGCTCTGTTAAAGCTCCCACTTTTCGTTCCTAGCCCAATGGGCCAGACGAATTAGGCCAGAGTGCTGGAAAAGCGCTCTGAACAGAACAATGAAAAAGCTCGCTTAAGACGCGTAAAACCAAAGGCTTACAGCCCTAAGATGATGTCTCCTTCCCCGTCTGCGTAAATAGTCTAGCGCAACTGATCCGAAAGGAGTCAGTCTCTGACGGTGATGGCAGTTTTTTCCAAGCAAAGTGGAGGGGAATGGTGTTCTATCTTCCGTGCCTTCAAGGGTGAAAATGCTCTACCGAGTCCATCTTGAACTGAGCGCAAACTATCGCGATCGTTGGGTTGCTCCATAGAGCTGGAAGCGTGATGCTTGCAGTTGCTCTACGTCTTCGGTGGCTAATTTTTCGACATAGTTAATTTTAATTTCTTCGAGCAGGTCATAGAGGAGTCCCTGGATTTCATTGAGGGTGTCAGCATTTTGGACTTCGGCTCTGAGGTGCTCACTGAAGCTGGTAATGAGCGCGCTGGTCAAAACGGCTGCTTGCTCATCGGCAAATGCCTGTTGCAGGGTTTGGGTCAGGGTTTTTGAGAGCTCAGCAACGACCTGATGGGAAATTTGAGCCGAAACATTATCGAACCCTGGCATAAACTTTAGGCCCTGATACGCCGGTGCCTGATGCAACGCACCGACGACGCTGTGCTGCAACAGAGCATCTAGTTCGGGTTTAATTTGGGGGAGTACCTGGTACACGACCACATCTGATAGGCGTTTGGTGATGGTTTGTACTTCATCGACGCCGTTGATATCGATGTACTTTTGCCGGTCGGTGGCCGTTAATAACCATCGCTTCACATCGCCATCGCGAACCAGCTGTTGGGCCTGATTAATCATCCTAAGCAGGACGATTTCAGTGAGTTCGATAGCAAATTGACTAATCAAGGCGCGGCTGAGTCGGTTGCGTGTGGGTTCTAGGTTTACCCACCGGGCTTGATCTAACCTGAGCGTGGCTGGAATGATGCGCAGCCATCTCCAAAATCCCAACAGCAGTGGCACATCATAGATTCGCCACAGTATGGCGTCTAACCAGCTGGTATTGGGGTGGCGTCGGCTCAGGGTATAGGTCCGTGCTAAAAATTCGGCGGCAAATAGAATGACAAACCCCAGATCAACCTGCCAAAACAGGTCGATGGGGTTGCCGCGTTCGTTGATGCCACGATGGTAGTTGGCGGCAATTAAGGGGCGGATTTTTTCGTCAAAGAAGGCGAGTTCGTTGAGAGTACTGTTCGTTGGCGTGCTGTTTGGGTTGTCCGCTGTGGGGGCAGAGGTCCGATCCGAATTTTGTGACGACGCGTTCTGTAGATAGTCCCTGCTCCAAAAGCGGTTAAAAGCAGCTTTAGAGAAGTTTGTGCCGGTACGCTTGTGCATGCGGTTTTTAATGCGCTCTAGCGTGCCGGATTTACCTGCGATCGCAAACGGATTCTCATCAATAATCAACGCACTTTGTTCACTTAGCTGTTCGAGGATTTCCTGGCCTATTTGCGATCTCAGTGCCTTGTCAGGTCCCTCCTCTTCAATTTGCACCTCCAGTTCATCCACAAGGGCCAGATAACCCAGCGTAATGGGTTCACTCTCAATACCTTTGAAGCGTTCGCCGTACCAAACGGTGAATTCAGGCCAAGACTTCAGATGCAGGTCACGAAAGGGAATATAGCTCAAGTCAAACAGTACTAGGCAAAGATTCAGCGCAATAATCAAGGCCATCAACCGTTCGAAGAACGTCGCTTTTGGGCGAGCTTTTGCCTTGTTCCATCGAGATAGTGCCATCGCTTTGGTGTCTCCTGAAATGCCTCTTTAAAAATCGCTGGCCCGAAATCTTGCCTGAAACATCACCTGCATGCAGGTGCTCTGGCTATCAATCATAAATCTATTCCTGAATGAGCCTTGTGCTGCTGCCTGCTGGGATCTTTGGCGAATCATCCTTCCTAAGAATTTGCCCTCTGCGAACCACTACCTTCTGCGCACAAGCAAAGACCGCGATAGACTGTAGATGTGTTTACGTTTCTTCATGATTGCCATGGCAACTGCCGTCTCACATATGCCGACTATGCCGACTGCGCTGATTCCACCTGCGAAAAACGGCGCTTACTGGCAGTGGCGTGACTATCGAGTGCATTACGTGACGGCGGGTGCTTCCGCAGCAAAGGACTTCCCTGAGAGGCCACCATTGCTGTTAATTCATGGCTTTGGCGCTTCTACCGATCACTGGCGTAAAAATATTACCGAGCTTCAGACTGATTTTGAAGTGTATGCCCTTGACCTGATTGGTTTTGGTCGCTCGTCTAAGCCGAGTGGTGGTTATAGCAATGATCTGTGGCGCGATCAGATCGCTGATTTTATTACCCAAATCATTGGCCGTCCTGCGGTGGTGGCGGGTAACTCCATTGGTGGATATAGCAGCCTTTATATAGGTGCTACTGGTCCTGATGTGGTTGCAGGAGTGGCAATGCTCAATGGGGTGGGATCTTTTAGTGAGCAGCAGTCCGATCGTGAGCCCAACCCTTTTAAGCAAGCTATCGGTAACTTGATAAAAACGGTGATCCTCTCACCGCTACCCAGCTGGGTGGTGTTTCAGTTCGTTCGTAAGCGTTCCTACATTCGCAAAACCTTGGAGCAGGTTTATGTCAATAAAGCTGAGGTGACCGATCAGCTGATTGAAGATATCTATCGGCCTGCGACAGACCCGGAAGCCCCTGCTGCGTTTGCGGCTTTGTTTAAGGCTGAGCGGGGTGAGCCAGTTGATGTGCTATTGGCAAAAATGACCTGCCCGTTAATGCTCATTTGGGGCGATGAAGATCCTTGGATGGATACCTATGCGCGGGGCGAGCTGTTTCAAAAACATTACGATGCCCTGGAAGAGCACCACATCAATGCGGGGCATTGTCCCCATGACGATGCTCCGGCTGAGGTAGATGCACTGCTGCGAAACTGGGTGATAAATACTGTTCAGGA
Source organism: Cyanobacteria bacterium P01_F01_bin.53 (assembly GCA_039186165.1). Classification (GTDB taxonomy): domain Bacteria; phylum Cyanobacteriota; class Cyanobacteriia; order Phormidesmidales; family Phormidesmidaceae; genus Phormidesmis. The sequence goes on along the minus strand of JBCDAG010000002.1, from coordinate 7,998 downwards.
TGGGACGAATGTGTCTGACCTACCACCTTCTATGACTAGCCAGTGGGTGCCTTTAGGTTAGTTCTGAGATTCACTGGTGTGACTTTTGTCTTGAGCGTTTCGGTGTGCTGAATGGTTGAAGAATGGTGTCTCGTTTTATGTAGAGCGGGTGCTTGGGTTGGCCAGATTGATTGAGCGCTAGGCAGTGAAGCTTGTGGGCATAGGGTTGTAGAAGGGTGAGAATGGCGCGATCGCGGCCCAGCAAAGTGCCCCAGTTTCCCCAAGCCAATACGACCGTATCAGCTTGCTTTACAGCTGCTATGACGTGTGCGTCGCTCTCTGGTCCAATAGGATCTTCAGCTGTCTTTAGCACGGTCGGGTGCGGCGTTCGATAGCCAAACAAATTCACGATTGAAAGTGCCTGGTATTGCCAGCGTTGAGCAAACTGCATACAGGCTCGCAGAGTGGGATCATCGCAGGTCGCATCAGCGCGACTGGGATTGAGCATGATGAATGCCACCCATGGGGCGGCCTTGTCTGCTGATCTGGTATTGCTAGCCGGTTTTTTCGATCGTCCTGTGGCTTGCGCGGGCCAGCGTCGATCTAGTCGATAGCGATAGTTGCCCGTCACATCAAAGATGGCTGTTCTTTCAATGGGCACTTGGTCCTCAAGAGCATGATGTTCAGCCGTGACCGTTTCAGCAGCGTGCTGGGTTCTGAGGTTGTCATTATTTCTCATGTCTATCGCTAGGGGCACCGATAAAGAGTTAACACTTGTTAACATTTTTCTATCCACACCTTACTAGGGGATGGCTATTGAGACTTTTTTTGAAATTTGATTCAGCGCTGCGGCGAAACCTCATGATCTTTTTTGGGGCGTCGCTTTGTTTTTGGGGTGGTTTGGCGGGCATGCTGCCGAACCTGGCGCTGTATATCAAAAGCTTTGGGGCCAGTAACCAAGAAGTGGGCTGGGTCATGGCCGCTTTTGCCGTGGGTTTACTCGGATTTCGGCCCAAAATGTCCCGGTTTACCGATAGCAAAGGTCGTAAGCCTGCGCTGCTGATTGGCATTGTGGTGATTGCCCTGGCACCCATTTTGTATTTGGATGTCATGCTTGTCCCACAGGTGACGTTGACCCTGCCAGTTGTGGGCTGGTCGGCGAAGTCTGCGGTGCTGCTGTTGGCGATTGTGCGAGCCTTTCATGGGCTCAGCGTGGCCGCTTTCGCGACGGCCTACACTGCCTCTGTTGCAGACATGGCACCGCCGAAACACCGGGGCGAACTTATTAGCTTTATGAGCTTGGCGGGGCCAACGGGGATGGCTCTGGGGCCTGCACTAGGTGGCTATCTCAAGGGCAGTTTCACCCAAGCCTTTTTAGCCATGACTGTGATGGGGACCATGGGCACGCTGTTGGTGTTGATGGCCAGAGAGCCGCCGAGACCATTGCTGAGTGCATCTGTAAATAAAAAGGATAGCGAGCTTCAAATTGCTCAACGGACGACTCAACGAACTGCTCAACAGACTGGTGCGGGTGCTGTGCTGAAGCCTAAGTTAGTCGGTGCACCTGACCAGATTCAAACGGTGAAGGCGAAGCCCCCGCTCTTTTGGCGTTTGCTCTTTACTGCGCCTATTCGTGTGCCTGCATTAATGCTGTTTATGGTGGGGATTGCCTTTGGGGCGATGGTCACCTTTGTCCCGTTGTATGTGGAGCAGCGGGGCTGGAATATCAATATTGGGTTGGTGTTTACGGTGAGTGCGATCGCCTCTTTTTCCATTCGCACGTTTTCGGGTACTGCTAGCGATCAGCTGGGCCGAGGTCGCTTTATTAGTTTGGGCCTTACCTTTTATACGCTGGCAATGTTGGCGCTGTGCTTTGCCAATAGTCCTGAAATGTTGTTGTTAGCAGGTGCACTACAGGGGTGTGGTAGTGGGACCACCATCCCAATTATTGCGGCCCTCATGACAGATCGCTCACGGCCTAATGAGCGGGGATTAACCTTTGGCCTTTGCCTCACCGGCTTTGACCTAGGCATTGCTTTAGCAGGGCCTATTATGGGTCGCATTGCCGACTTCAGCGGTAGTTATCGCTTAGTGTTTGCCTTGGCTGGCATGATGACATTATTCGGCTTGCTCCTCTTCATAACCACGTCCAGTAAGGATGTGGCTCACTCAGTTCGGTTTGCCCTGAACGGTGGTCGGGATGTTTATGCCATCAAGAGCTAATTGGGTGCGAAGAAGTTGAGTTGTCAGAGCTGAGCTGTCACAGATTAATGGGTTGTCTGAAACAAACCAACGTTAAATGCAAAAAAACAATGCAAAAAAAAGAGGACGTCATGGAAAATCATGACGTCCTCTTTTCTTGTTAAGCGAGCCTGGAGAGATTCGAACTCCCGACACCGTAGTCCGTAGCCACGTGCTCTAGTCCACTGAGCTACAGGCCCTTAACGGGCTTTAATAGTAACACACCACTAGGTCACCCTAGCAACCAAAAATCTTATCGGCCCGGATTTATTTTTGACAGTAGGTTATTTGGTTGTTGTTTCTTTTATCAGATTTTCTTCTATCAGAGTATTGAGCTATGAGCCAGCCTACCCCCGCGACCGATCTGACCCACCTAGATTCAGCTGGCCAAGCTCAAATGGTCGATGTCTCAGCCAAGGACAAGACGGTTCGGCAGGCGATCGCCATGGGCACCGTGACGATGCAACCTGCAACCTTAGCGGCGATTCAATCGGGCAATGCGCCTAAGGGCGACGTCTTAGGGACAGCCCGGTTAGCAGGCATTATGGCTGCTAAGCAAACCTCGACCCTGATTCCCTTGTGCCATCCCCTACCCCTCAAAAAAATTGAGGTTACCATTGAGCCCGACGACAGCTTGCCGGGCTATCTGATTCAGGCCACTGTAAAAACCAAGTCAGAAACTGGGGTAGAGATGGAGGCGTTGATGGCAGTTTCTGTTGCAGCCCTCACGCTGTACGATATGGCTAAAGCGCTTGAAAAGTCCATGCAAATTGGTAATATTCAGCTCTTGGAGAAAATTGGCGGTAAATCCGGTCACTGGAAAAAGAGTTGAAAGATAGCTCTACAATAGAAACCGTAATCACCATTGTATGGATGCCCTATGCCTCCCCGTTGGCCCCGTGAACCTGATTTTAAAAATGATCCTGCCCTCCGTAAGTTAGAAGATCGGATTAACTTTGCGGTTCATGTCGCTGGGTTTGCCCTGGTCAATTCCACCATCTGGTTCTTTAACACCTTGAATCCCGGCTCTTTGCCATTGGCAAAGTACGTCACGTTCGGGATGGTCGGTATTTTGGTGAGTCATGCGGTGTATATCTTTGCGATCGCAGATTACTCCGAGAAAAAAGTGGACGTTGGCAAATAACTGGTGTGTATTTTAAGGAGGCAATATGGCCGCAGCATACTCCACTGAAAACGTAGAAGACCTAGCTGCTGAAATTGGTGAGAATATCTACATCGATATCTCTAAATGGCATTTGTATCTGGGCGTTGCTAAGCAGCACACTGTCCTTGCTGAAAAGCTTATGCCGATGGTTGCAGAGGGAAATATCTCTGAAGACGCCGTGGTAAAGGTACTCCAAGACATCCCGGTGAAACTCGGCGGTGGGCGATCTAGTCTGCCGTTAGCGGATTTGTTGCCGATGAAGTGTCAAGTTAACCTAATTGACTTATTAGAGGAATACCAGCGCAACTTCTAAGGTTTCCTCTTGTAGGCTAAGGCTTCTCATTTTGGCTATCCAGTTAATGCTGGATTATTTCATCGTGACTTAGTGGTCGTGACTGGCCATCGTAACTGGGACTTAACGCAAGTACATGGCTTGTCATAAGTGTTGTGATGTAGCTCTCATCCTCTCATCAAAAAATAACTTGCTGAGTGCTGTTATTGGGCTATCTCAGCAAGTTATTTTTTGCGAGTTTGCCTACAGTTTTAATAGGCTTTGACGGTTTCTTTACTTAAAACATTCAAGTTTTTGTTGAGATTGCCTTTCTAATAAAGAAAATAAAAGTTAATCTAAGTATATATAGATGGTTCATTTAGTGATCAGGTAAAAGAACAATGGGTCTTTTTGAATTTGTGTTCGGCAAGGGTGCACCAAAAGATAGCACTCAAAGTAAAGAAGCTTATTACCTCAGTAATGACGACGCTAAAAGCTTTGGCGACATTGAGTATATGCGCTCTGTAAAAACAGTAAAGCGCACCTTTGCTAAAAAGAAGGGTGAAACGGAGCACATGGAGAGCGTTCGTCAAATCTCCGCGACCACAATGACTTCTGTTGATGACAACGCTGGTTACTCTGCACCTCAGACTAGCTGGTCTAGTTCTGCGTCCACTAGCAGTACACCTGCTGCGTCCACTAGCAGTGATAGCAAGCCAGCAGCTTCTGTCCCTTCAACGCCTCGTCGTGTAGCTAGCTCGAATGATATGGATATGTTCCGTAATATGGCTAAGAAAATCCGTAAGTAAGTTCGTTTCTGTCAGTTTTTAGCACTCGGTTCTTAGTACTGAGTGGATAGCGTCTTTTAGAGAGCTGTTTGGAAGCGATTACATGGTTTGTAACGACGATGGTTGCCTTTGCAGCCATCGTTTTTTATGGGTTCCTATGACTGACTATTCAGAGATGTGCAGGGTGTGAGGTATTTGGCGAAGCAGGGTTAGGGTGCGTGTTGCCATGAGTCCTGCGAGTGCTAGCCAGAGCAGGTGGGGGCTTTGGAGTCAGCTAGCCAATAGGGCCAAGGGCAGAAAGTCTAATAGTTGCTGCTAGCAGCGTGGCATTTCGTAGGGTTTTGCCTGCGGTGAGGCCCAGAAAATAGCCGTCGAGGGTGAAGGCGATACCGCCAAGGCTGAGGACGGGCAATAACCATGCCACGTAGTTAGAAATTTGATCGAGCAGCCTGCTGTGGATGGTGAGGAGACTGACAAAGGGGATAGGGAATAGCATCGGGGTGAGGGCAATCGCCGTTCCCAGTGCCACGCTGCCCGCGATCCCAAATAGCAATAGCCAGGAAAGATCCGCAGTGGATCGCTGTCCATAAAACTTACCGGCATAGCTCTCTACGGCAAGTGCAATCCCATCCATAAAGTAAGAGGCCATTAAGACGATCTGAAGCAAGAGCGCGTTCACCCCCAAAACGGTGTCGCCTAGCCCTGCTCTAAGGTTGGTGAATAGAGACATGGCCATGACCAATGCAAAGGTGCGGATTAAAATATCCCGATTGAGGCCGAACAGCGCTTTAAGCGCAGTGGGTTGCTAAAGTTTGGCTCGGATGCGGTAAAGGGGATGACCTCTGCCGCGATCAGCCCTAGTCCAGCTAACAGCATTAAATATTGACTGAGCGCTGTGGCCAGCCCTGCCCCGTAGCTTCCCCATCCCAGCTTCGCGATAAAGCAATAGTCGAGCACGATATTGCTGGCATTCCCGACCACTGACAGCGTGATGACCTGTCGCCCTCGGCTGCGACCATTGTAAAAGTCCATGGCAGCGGCTTTCACCCCTGCTGAGCCTGGTTTTAAGAGCGCGAAGCTCAAGGCCACAATCGGGTCTTTCAGGAGCCAAATGACTAGGCCAACCATGAGCGCGGGCAATGAATTGCGTAGCCCAATCAGCCAAACTTCGCTGTAACCATCGTCTTGTGGAGTTGGACCCAGGTTTTTGCCAACGGCTTGGGCCGTCGGCCCCGTGGTGCCCATGCGAAAAAAGTTAAAGCTCCAGTAGATGACATTGAAAATCACTGTCTCGAGGGCGACGCCGTTGAGATAACGAATATCGTCTAGGTGTCCTAAAAAGCGATATCGATTAATCCGGCCATCGGCACCACAAGGTTTGAGGTGGTGTTTGTGATCGCTAACCGACAAAAGGGTTTGACCCATTCTGTGGTTTTGGGCGTGGTCGTGCTCTGCTGGGAGCACATTTTTGAGTGCGCGTCACAATGCTTGCAGCATAACGGTTGGCTGAAGGACTAAAGTCCGCTCGTATCAATACGTTTTGCTCTAAATCGGGCAACCTATGCGCACCTCCTCAGTGAGCCGAGCGCGTTAAATCTACCAGCTGTAGAAAAAGTTCCTGTGAAATTTAGGTGATCTTTCGGCACGCTGAATCCCGTATGACCAGACACACTCTCAGTACGAGTCCTTTTTTGGTGTACTGTCACGTACCCACACGTATACTTTTTCCCTATTTCTTAAGCAGGCAAGTTATGAATCGCAGCGGTCTTCAGCTTCTAAGCCTTACCACTCTTCTCGGCAGTCTCCTCGGTAGCTCTCTGACGACGCTACCGGCTCGGGCGAACACCCTCAGCGTAGGTGCAGAAGATGGCTCGGAAACCGTTACCGTTATGTTGCCGGTGCTAAATGCCGCTGACGGAGTAGCTTTTAGCGCGGATGACGAAGTGACTGAAGCCGTCGAGCCGCCCTTTTTGCCGCTGATGGACGACGTGATGCCTAATCTGGATGTGGACATAGAGGTTTCACCAACAGCTACTCAGGCCATTGATGCCTACAACAAAGGTGTAAAGCAATACAGAGAAGAAGAGTACGCTCTAGCGCTGATTCAGTTTAATGCGGCGATCGCAGCCAATCCTGATTATGCAGCGGCCTATGTATTTAGGGCGGCTACTCAGCTGGCTTTAAATAATGCGTCTGCGGCCATGGATGACTACCTTGTGGCCATTGCGGCCCGGCCCGACTATGCACTAGCTTACTTCTCTCGCGGTGCGCTCTTCTATGAAATGGGAGAGGTGGCCTCTGCCATGGATGATTTTCAGCAGGCGATCGCACTTGACCCTGCCTATGCTGCCGCCCACGACTATTTGGGCCTGACAGAAGCGGCCATTGGTAATTACGAAGGGGCGCTGGGTCACTATGCAACGGCCCTGAGCCTTGAGCCTGAGTACGCACCTGCCCATATGCACCGAGGCGCTGCACTGCTTGAGTTAGAGGATTACGATGCAGCGGTAGCGGCTCTCTCCAGTGCCATTGAGCACAATGAAGACTATGCCGAAGCGTATCTTAATCGCGGTGTTGCCTATTATCGGTTAGGTACCCATCCGGCGGCGTTAACTGATCTGAATAAGTCAATTTCCCTCAATGCCGAAAACCCTGAGGCTTATTACAACCGCAGCTATGTGTATTCAGTACTGGGCCGACCGAACGATGCGCTCAGCGATATCAATAAGGTGCTGGCCAGTCAGCCTAATTCTATTGAGGCGTATATGGCAAGGGGTAGCTTGTACAGCGCCCAGGGAAATACCACGGCTGCGATCGCTGATTTTAACCGTGTGATTGAGCTAGATGTGAACTCAAGTGAGGCCTTCCGCCAACGTGCGATCGCCCAGATAGACAACAACAATGTGACTGAGGCTCTCTCTGACTACAACAGTGCGATTGGTCTTAACCCCATCGATGAGGATATTTACAAGGGCCGGGCAGATGCCTATGCCATTTACGGTAATTTGCCTGCTGCGATCGCTGACTATACCTACGCCATTGAGCTAGATAACTCATTCTCTGAGGCCTATGCTGCCAGAGGTCGGGCGTTGTATGAGTCGGGTGATGCCCGCAGTGCCTATCAAGACTTTTCTAATATCATTCGTCAAAACCCAGCGGCCAGTGCTGATGTTTATTACTATCGGGGGCTTTCTCTGATTGCCATTGGTGATAGTTTTGGGGCGCACAGCGATTTGCAAACAGCGGCTGAGCGATACTTGGCCGATGGCCGTGCCGATGGCTATCGTGCGGTGCTTGAGCGGATGAGAGATTTGTAAGTCGCTGGGTGTCTCACTGGCACAACCCGAGTGATGATTGCTGATTGAATCCTCTGGCTTATTCAACCGGCCTATTCAACTGGCTTATTCAATCGGCCTAGAAGTTACGCATTGACAAAGTCGTGTTCATGATGTGAGGAAAACGTAGACTCGGCCACATTATCCAGAATAAACTGACGAATGACGGGTACAAATAATTGACGCGATATCTCGTAGCAGTTGTTGATAATGCCTTTG
>JBCDAG010000001.1:0-70025 GCA_039186165.1 Cyanobacteria bacterium P01_F01_bin.53 | reverse complement strand
GAAGCTGTGATGACCACGGTGGCGCCAGTCCCTGCGGAGCGGCCATTACGCATTCTTGAAATTGGCGCAGGCACGGGCGGAACCACAGCCCACCTGCTGCCACAGCTCGCCCAATTACCCAATGCACTCGCGTATCTCTTTACCGATATTTCCCCTCGGTTTACGAGTGCTGCCAAAGAACGGTTCCAAGACTTTGATTTCGTAGACTACGCGCTGCTAGATATCGGGCGATCGCCCCAATCACAGGATTTTTCGGCTGATTACGACCTTGTGATCGCAGCGAATGTTCTCCATGCCACCGCTAACTTACACGACACCTTAGTGAATGTCACCAACTTGCTGGCCCCTGGTGGACAGTTAATCTTGCTAGAAGGAACACAGCCCGTGGGCTGGGTTGATCTTATTTTTGGCATGACACCCGGTTGGTGGAAGTTTTCGGATACCACGCTGCGGTCGAAGCATCCTTTGCTCTCTGTAGACGAGTGGCAAACGCTCTTGAACTCCGTTGGCTTTGAAACAGCCCTAGATCTACAGCCAAGAGGTCGTAATAGTTCTAAGCTTTCTCAGTCGGTGATCATGGCCCAAAAGCAACCGATACCTCAAAAAGATTGGAACTTACTTGATGCCACTGCTGCTACAAACGCCCCTGATACAAGCGCCATACTTTCAGGGCTCCAGGAAAAAGGTCAGCACTGCGAGGTTTTATCTAGAGAGGTCTTAACTCAAGAGGCCTTATCTCAACTTAAAGACCAGCCTTGTGATGGTGTTGTTTACGTCTTGCCAGCAGAACAGAACTTAAAGGCAATAGACAGTCAGGAAATAGGCAATGATAGTGGCAGTGATGTCATTGCAGACACAGAATTCATCTGTCGTCAGGCATTTGAAACCATACAAACACTTGCCCAACAGCCTAATTCGCCTCGGCTATACTTTGTCACCACAAACACGACACCTCAAGCACAGTTAGTTCATTCTGGCTTATGGGGGCTGATTCAGACTGCAAAATTAGAGCATCCCGAGCTACGATGCACCTACATTCAAGCAGAGACACCCGAACAATTGGTCACGGAACTGTTGTCAGCATCGCCTGAGACTCAGGTGATATATCGTCAAGGCCAGCGACAGATCGCACGGATAGAAGACTGGCCAGCAGCTAGTCCATATCCTAATCAATCATCTCTCGAAAGGCCAACTCAGCTGCCAACTCGGCTGGTTGTGGATAAAGCTGGAAGCCTGGCAGGTATGTCCTGGCAAACTTCCTCACGCCGCCAGCCCGATGCCCACGAGGTAGAAATCCGCATCCACACAACCGGACTAAATTTCCGAGATGTGTTGATTGCGATGGGGCAATATCCTGAGGAGGCACCTTTAGGCTGTGAATGTGTAGGTGAGATTGTTGCCGTAGGAGCAGCAGATATAGATCTGCACATAGGACAACAGGTGATGGCGATCGCTAGCCATAGCTTTGCGCAATACGTCACCGTTGCTCGAAATTTAGTCACACCGGTACCCGCAACCATAACGCCACTAGAAGCGGCCACCTTGCCCGTCGTATTCATTACGGCTTACTACAGTCTTTGTCAATTAGCACAGCTACAGGCGGGTGACCGTGTCCTGATCCATTCCGCAACCGGCGGTGTAGGACAAGCCGCTGTTCAAATCGCCCAGCACGTTGGGGCTGAAATTTTTGCCACGGCCAGTCCGGGGAAATGGGACACCTTGCGAGATCTAGGCATTACCCACATCATGAACTCTCGCACCCTGACCTTTGCCGATGAGATAATGACCGCCACAAACGGTCAAGGCGTGGATGTTGTACTCAATGCCCTACCCGGAGAGTTTAGGGAGAGAAGCCTCCAGGCACTGGGCAAGCAAGGGCGCTTTGTTGAAATTGGCAAAGGTGATGGGCTAACAACTCAGCAAATTGCGCATGCCCGCCCCGACGTCCAGCACTTTACGGTAGACCTCGCCGCATTGTGCCAGCAGCAGCCACAAACAGTGCAAACCATGCTGCGTCATCTAGGAGAACAAATCGGTGAGGGACATTGGCACGCGCTTCCCAGCACTATTTTTGACCAATCGAATACTATCCAAGCTTTCCGCACCCTACAACAGGCAAAGCACACCGGAAAAATTCTTCTGACCCAGAGAGCGGAAAACGCTGAACACACTGTTAGGCAATCGACTGTTAGGCAATCGATTCAATTCCAATCCGAAGGCACCTACTTAGTCACGGGCGGATTGGGTGGGCTGGGCCTCGTCGTCGCTCAGTGGATGGTAACGCAGGGAGCCCAGCAAATTGTATTACTCAGTCGCCGAGAGCCCACCGCTGAAGCCCAGGCCGTTATTAATCAGCTCAACAGCCAAGACGTTACTGTAAACGTGATATCAGCAGATGTTACTGATGCAACGGTCATGGCTAGTGTCCTGGCTGAGATTAGAGAATCCCAACATCCGCTGAAAGGGATTGTTCATGCCGCAGGCATTTTAGCCGATGGGCTCATTGCCCAACTAACCTGGGACAAGTTTGAACAGGTTCTAAGACCTAAAGTAACCGGCGCTTGGAATCTACATACCCTCACCCAAGGTTGCGAGTTAGACTTCTTCATTTTGTTCTCTTCGGCGGCGGCTCTTCTAGGATCACCCGGTCAGGCCAACCATGCCACGGCCAATGCCTTTTTGGATGGACTTGCCCACTACCGCAATCAAGTAGGCTTACCTGGCCTCAGCATCAACTGGGGCGCATGGTCTAGTGTGGGTTCTGCCCTAAAGTATCAGCAACAAGGAACGCTGAATCATTTCCCTGGCGTTGCCCCACTCTCTCCAGAAGACGGCATTTCTCAATTAGAAACACTCTGGACAACAACGGCACCTCAAGTCGGTGTGGTGCCGATTAATTGGTCTGAGTTTCTCTCTTTGCCTGCCGCCAGAAGTCAGCCTATTTTCCAAACACAAGCATCCAAATTAGCAAAGCCTCCCACCATTTCGACAGATTCTGTTGCTACATCATCTATCCTCTCGGACTTAGCGGCGGCTCCGTTTGAGGAAAAACAACTGCTGCTCGATACGTACGTTTGCACCCAGATTTGCCAAACGCTTGGGTTCTCAACAGGTGAGCTAGATCGGCAAACGGGTTTCTTTGATCTCGGGATGGATTCACTCACGGCATTAGAGCTAAAAAACAGTTTGCAAACCGACCTAGGGCTTTCCCTGCCCAGTACGCTCGCCTTTGACTATCCAACCGTAGAGGCTCTACTGGCTTACCTGGCAACCCAGCTCATCAACGAGCCAGCAACCCAATCCTCCAAACCCTTGGAAGAACAGACAACACAATCCGAGGCCGAAGAGAATCCAGAGCCTTTGTTTGGAGATGCTCTAATAGCTCAGATGGATCAGAAGCTCGCTGATATTGAAGATCTTTTAGGGGAGGACGCACCATGATTAAACCGGCCTCAAACTCCTCTCAAAATACCCAGTCTCAAAGTGCTCAATCCCAGGCCAGTAAAGACCAACGCATGGCCCGTGCTTTGCAGGCCATTGAAAAGTTGCAAGCCAAACTCTCTTCAGTAGAAACGGCTAAAACAGAGCCCATTGCCATCATCGGGCTGGGCTGCCGATTTCCCGGTGGGGCAAATAGTCCGGCAGCATTTTGGCAACTATTAGCACAGGGAAGAGATGCGATTTCTCAGGTCCCTGGCGATCGCTGGGATGTGGATGCTTACTACGATCCTAACCCTGATACCCCTGGGAAAATTATCACCCGAAATGGAGGTTTTGTTGAACATCTACAGGATTTTGACGCTGATTTTTTCGGGATTTCTCCCCGCGAAGCCGTGAGCCTAGATCCCCAACAGCGGCTGTTGTTGGAAGTGAGCTGGGAAGCGATGGAACACGGGGGCATGGTGCTTGACCAGTGGACAGGTCGCTCAGTGGGAATTTTTGCAGGCGTGAGTAGCAACGACTACTCTCAATATTTAGCTAACCGTGACGAGGCTGACATTGATGCCTACTTAGCCACAGGGAATGCCCACAGTGTGGTGGCGGGCCGACTCTCCTATAGTTTGGGATTCACAGGTCCTAGCCTCGTGGTCGATACAGCTTGCTCGTCTTCTCTGGTTGCCGTGCATTTAGCCTGCCAAAGCTTGCGCAATCAAGAATGTGAGGTGGCTCTAGCGGGCGGCGTCAATCGGATTCTCGCACCAGAATTTAGCATTAATTTTTCTAAGGCTCACATGCTCTCACCGGATGGGCGCTGCAAAACGTTTGATGCAGCCGCTAATGGGTTTGCTAGGGGAGAAGGATGCGGTGTTGTCGTACTCAAACGGTTGTCAGATGCGATCGCCCAGGGTGACAACATTATGGCGTTGGTCAGGGGTGCCGCCATCAATCAGGATGGTCGCAGTGGCGGGCTGACGGTCCCCAATGGTCCGTCTCAACAGGCAGTTATTCGACAGGCATTAGCCAATGCCAAAGTAACGCCCGAGCAGATTAGCTACGTTGAAGCTCACGGGACCGGGACAGCACTAGGAGATCCGATTGAAGTGGGTGCTTTAGGCGCAGTCTTTGGGCAGAGCCATTCTCTCCAAGCACCTTTGAAAATTGGCTCTGTAAAAACCAACATTGGCCATTTAGAAGCCGCCGCTGGCATCGCCGGGCTGATCAAAGTGGTTTTAGCCATGCAGCATGAAACCCTGCCTGCACACCTGCATTTCAAGCAGCCAAGCCCTTATATGGATTGGGATTCTTTGCCCGTGAGCGTGACCCAGCAGGCAATGCATTGGCACGGCGTTAAGCACGAAAGAGCCGAAACAACATCCAGGTTTGCAGGGGTCAGTTCTTTTGGATTTAGCGGCACCAATGCCCATGTGATCATTGAATCAGCGCCCCAGTCTATTCCCTGTTCTGCTGAGTCTACCTCCAACCCCGCCCATAAAAGCACCCATAAAAGCACCAGTTCAATGAAGGGAGCCCATTTGGGAGCCCACTTACTAACGCTCTCGGCGAAAGAGCCCAGAGCACTACAAGAATTAGCCAATCACTATGCTGAGCGTTTAGCAAGGCTAGGGGCTCACAACTTTAGTGATGTGTGTTGGAGTGCTTGGACACTCAGATCCCAATTCCCTCACCGCCTCGCTATCGTCGCAAGTTCTGCGGCAGAAGCCCAAAATCAGTTGATGAGTTATGCCGATAGGCAACCCGAAGCCACTAAAAAAGCAACTATCGGAAAAACAACCGGTCAAACGACTGGCAGCACAGCGGGGAGGGCATCTCAACGCCGACCCAAAATTGCTTTTCTCTTTACTGGCCAGGGTGCCCAGTCTATTAACATGGGCCGAGAACTGTACGAACACGAGCCCGTCTTCCGTCAGGTAATTGATCGATGTGCAGTCATTCTGAAAGAAGAAGGGCTTGACCTTCTCGGGGTCATGTATCCCCAATCGGAGACAGCCGACTCGAAGACAGCCGACTCAACAACAACCGACTCAGACCCCGGTGAGATACTCCTCAAACAAGATGGCACGCCATCACCTCATCAGCTCTACCAAACGGCTTACACCCAACCTGCGCTCTTCGTGATCGCCTATGCCCTGACTGAACTTTGGAAATCCTGGGGCATCACGCCCGACGGTGTATTGGGCCACAGCGTTGGAGAATACGCCGCCGCCTGCACCGCTGGGGTGATGACGTGGGAAACGGGATTACGCTTAATCACGGCTCGGGGCAGACTTATGCAAGGGCTACCCGTCGGGGGTGGCATGGCCGCAGTCATGGCCGCCGCCGAACAGGTCACACCATACCTGCAAGAAGGCGTGGTGATCGCAGCAGAAAATGGCCCCTCCAACACAGTGCTTTCCGGCCCACAGACGGTGCTGAATGTCATGCTGGCTAAGTTAGAAGCACAGGGCATTCAAACGACCAAGCTTAGGGTCTCGCACGCCTTCCATTCCTCACTAATGGATCCGATCTTAGGAGACTTTGATGACCTTGCCCGGCGCATGAACTACGGCCCTCCTAAGACCGAAATGGTCTCTACGGTGACAGGGAAAGACATCTCAGAGATTCACGACTGGCCCCACTATTGGACAAGCCACATTCAGCAGCCAGTCAGATTTTGGCAAGGCATGGAGTGCCTGAATGGAAGGGATTATGACATAGCGTTGGAAATTGGCCCAAAACCCATCCTCTCAGCCATGGGCCAAGGTTGCCTACCCAACTGGCAAGGGCAATGGTTACCAAGCCTACGCCCTAACCGTTACGACACCCAAAATGATCGACAGATCATGCTTACTAGCTTGGGGCAGCTCTATGTCAACGGGGCTAACATCACTTGGCCTGGACAGGCTGGGCAACGCGTAGACTTACCAACATACCCATTTCAAAGAGAGCGGTATTGGATAGATATCGAGAGGGGGCACCGAAAACAAAAAACAGGGGTGGCCCTGAAAGGTATACATCCGTTAGTGGGCAATCGCATTCCGCTAGCAGGCACCCAAGCCATCTATTTTGAAGGGAAAATTACGCCTACCTCTGTCCCCTTTCTTCAAGAACACCAAGTCTTTGGGGCCACAGTATTGCCTGCAGTCGGCTACCTAGAAATGGCGTTGGCCGCCGCTCAGGGTCAGCCCGGCGCCGTCAGCACGATGGATGACGTTAACTTCCATCAGGCCCTTTTACTCAACACGGCTCAGACGATACAGGTGGTGCTGACGCCACACAACGAACACTATAGATATGAAATCTTTAGCCTACAAGACGGTGCTGAATGGCAACTGCATGCGAGTGGCTACCTGAGAAATCAGCTTAACGATGCCGATTTTTCAACGCCGAATGTTCTAGAAAACGTTCTAGAAATAGAACAGTTGCAGGCCCGCTGCCCGTCAGAGATTCTGACCGCTGAGTGCTACGAGCGATTACATCGTCAAGGCGTGACTTATGGCGATAGCTTCCGTGCCATTCAACAGGTTTATGTTGGGGAGTCCCAGGCCCTAAGCCGCCTACAGCTACCTGATAATCTGTTGTCCACGCAGGCTACGTACTATCTGCATCCCGTATTACTAGATGCCTGCTTACAGAGTATTGCAGCTATCTTTGTCAATGAATCAGAGGCCAACACCTATCTGCCAGCAGCGATCGCTCAGGTGCATATGCATGTACCCAGGATTGAGCAGACCCAGCTGTGGAGCCATGTAGAGGTTACTAAAAAAGAGAACAGGCTGCTCGCTGATATCCAACTTATCTCGTTAGACGGTGAGCTCTTAGTGAGTCTGTTAGGTCTGCGACTACAGCCTGCGAGTATGGAAAGAGTGTTGAACACTCAGACAGGCCAGCTATCAACTCGTCAGTCCTCTGTTACTCAGTCCTCTATAGAAGATGCCTTCTATACCGTAGAGTGGCCGCAGCAGCCTTTGCCCGAGAAGGGGATTTCAATTCAGGTGCAGGCTATTGTTGAACAGCTTGCCAGTGGCTTTTCTGATGCGATCGCCATGCCTGCCATACAGGCCTACCTTGGGTTGCTCCCTCAACTTGAAAGATTAAGCCTTGCCTATATTGCTGAGGCATCAGCGGGTCTCAGCCAGCAAGACATCGCCTTAGAACATCAGGCGCTCTTCCGCCGACTCAGAGAAGTTTTATCCACCGTAAGCTCCTCAGATTTACCTCAGGCGAACACTCTACACAAGCAGCTTTTAGAGCAACATGCTGACGCCAAAGCAGAGCTAACCCTGATTCAGCGCTGTGGAGAGAATTTGGCCGACGTACTCCAAGGCAATCTTGATCCGCTGACGCTCCTTTTCCCAGCCGGTGACACCAGCGACTTAACCCAGCTGTACCAAAGCTCACCTGGCTCTCAGCTGATGAATCAGCAAGTACATCAGGTAATCCAAAGTCTCCTGGCTCACACCACTCGCCCGCTTCGAATCCTAGAAATTGGTGCAGGTACAGGGGGGACGACGGCCCACATATTGCCCCATCTCGGTGAGTCAATCTATGCATTCACTGATATTTCTCCCTTGTTTTTAGCAAAGGCTAAAGAGCGTTTTGCCGATTACCCTAATCTCACCTATGAACGGTTAGATATTGAACAATCTCTCGAGACCCAGGGGTTCAAGTGCAACGATTATGATTTAGTGATCGCCTCGAATGTGCTGCATGCCACAGCAAATATTGATCAAGTATTGGAAAGGGTGCGATCGCTCCTTATCCCCGGCGGGCAACTCATCCTCCTAGAGGGCACTCAACCGCTGATTTGGCTGGATCTCATCTTTGGCATGACCGCAGGCTGGTGGAAGCGCCCCACCCACCCATTGCTCTCCGTCAGCCAATGGCAACAACACTTACAAACTGCTGGCTTCGAAGAAGCTAGGCCACTTGAAGCTTCAGACATCGCTGCCTCAGAAGCACTCCCTCAATCGATCATCATCGCCAGTACGCCACTGCAAAAAACAACAACACAACACCGGCTAATTCTGGCAGAGTCTGTTGCCGACTCAGAGACTGACTTCAGCACACAGCTAGCCCAAGCTGTAAATGGTCGATGGGTAGAAGCAAAAGAAATATCATCCACTTTATTCCAAGACCTCTCAACCGCTGATGAATGGCCTGAGCAGATTGTTTACATCGCAGAGCCTGTCAGCCTAGCGCCTGCTACGACATCTTCAGAGACAATCAAAGCCTTTTCCAAAAAGTCCGCTACAGGGCTACTGAAACTACTACAATCACTGCCAGCCAACACTGCTCATGCTATGCCTCAATTGAGCATCGTTACCCAAGGCGTAGTCGGTGGGCATCGCTTAGCGCATTCGCCTGCATGGGGCTTAGCACGGGTGATTGAGCTAGAATACCCGGCCTTACGCTGTCGCCGTATTGACCTTGACCCGGATAATGACATAGCGACGAACATTGAATTACTCTGCCAGGAGCTGAACGCCTCTACAGACGCAAGTCCGGACGACAGTTCAGACGAAAGATCTGTTGCGTATCAACAAGGAACGCGTCGAGTTGCCCGCTTAGCTAGCCCCTCATTCACAAACACTGGCCCGCAGCAAGATTGTCAATTAACGATTCCGTCAGAGCCCTTCAAGCTGGCGCTACCAACCAAAGGTAGCCCTGATAATTTGCGGCTAATCTCTGACCAACGACAGAAACCTCAGGCAGGGGAAGTCGAAATTCGGGTGAGCGCCTCCGGGCTCAACTTTATTGATGTACTAGATTCGCTGGCACTGTTGCCCTTTGAGCGTGATTGGCTGGGTGTAGAGTGTGCGGGCGAAATTGTTGCCACGGGTACAGGTGTTGAGCATTTGACCGTCGGTGATCGGGTGTTAGCCCTGGCGGCTGGGAGCTTCAGTCAATATGTGACGGTCCCTGTAGAGCTGGTAATTTCCCAGCCTCAAAATTTAAGTCCCCAAGCGGCTGCAACCATTCCCGCGAATTTCTTGACGGCACATTATTCGCTACAAGTCCTCACACAGCTCAGAAAAGGTGAGCGTATTTTAATTCACTCAGCCGCTGGTGGAACAGGCATGGCCGCCGTGAAAATCGCTCAGCAGGCCGGGGCAGAAATATACGCGACGGCCAGTCCAAAGAAATGGCCAGCGCTGGCAGAGATGGGCATTCAGCACATCATGAACTCTCGCACGCTCGATTTTGCCGAAGAGATTATGGCAAAGACGGACGGCCAAGGCGTAGAGGTTGTGTTGAATTCACTGTCGGGTGAGTTTATCGAGAAAAGCCTATCCATACTCGCTAAGAATGGGCGCTTCTTAGAAATTGGTAAGCGTGACATTCTCTCCAAACAACAGATGGCTATCGCTTGGCCAGGTGTGGACTATCACATCATTGATTTAATGTCGGTGGCTCAAGCGCAACCGCAGCAAATTCAAACCATGCTGCAAACCCTTAAGGTACAATTTGAATCCGGGCAGCTTACGCCTGTTCGTCATCGTTTGTTCCCGGTATCTAAGGCCCCTCAGGCATTCCGTCACATGCAGCAGGCCCAGCATATCGGCAAAGTTGTCTTGACGATGGCAGAACAGCCCCCCCAGCCCCGCAACATATCCCCTGACGGCACCTACTTAATTACTGGCGGGACAGGTGGATTAGGATTAGCCACGGCTCAATGGTTAGTGGAGCAAGGGGCACGTCACCTGACCTTGCTCAGTCGTGGTGCGAATACTTCAGCTTCCGCCAAGTCATGGATTACAGGCAGTACGGAAAAAGGAATTGAGGTATTAGTTTTACAGGCAGACGTGGCTGATCGGGCCCAGTTAGCATCGGCGCTTCAGACAGTGCAAGAAAAAATGCCTCCTCTAAAAGGGGTGATTCATGCCGCAGGTGTGTTGCAAGATGGCATTTTGCAACAGTTGAGCTGGGCTCAGATGGAGAAGGTTTTAGCGCCTAAGGTTTGGGGCGCTTGGAATTTGCACCAGCTCACAGCAGAGCTGACACCCAACCATGATCTAGACTTTTTCGTCCTGTATTCTTCAGCCGCTTCTTTACTAGGGTCTCCTGGGCAGGGCAGCCATGTAGCTGCTAACAGCTTTTTAGATGCGTTGGCACACCACAGGCAGACCCAAGGATTGCCAGCGGTCAGTATTAACTGGGGGCCTTGGTCTGAGGTGGGTTCAGCGTCAGGAGAACAGACGCAGCAGCAGATGCAGCAGCGGGGAATTGGGGCGATCGCACCCGAACAAGGCATACAAGCGCTTTCCCAAATTCTTTCCCAACACCTTCTCTCCCAACCAGAACTCTCCCAACCAGAACTCGCCCAAGTCGGCGTTATTCCCATCAACTGGCCACGGTTCCAACAATCGATTCATAAAGGCCCGGCTAGCGATCCATTTTTCTCAAACTTTACGGCGGCTGCGGAACAGGCGAATCAACAAACCAGCAAACACAGCTCAACGCGCACTCGCACACTTCACAAGTCCTCATCAACTGCCGAGTGGGCTCAGCAGCTTAACACACTGCCCCCACGTCGCCGGGTGGCTTTCCTCGTTGGGCAACTCCAAGCCGAAGTGGCTAAGGTACTGGAACTGCCCAATCACAAACCCATCGAACCCACGGCGAGCTTCTTTGACATGGGAATGGATTCACTCATGGCCGTAGAGCTCAAAAATCAGCTAGACATCAAACTGGGAACGCCCATTGCCTCCACAATCATTTTTGAATATCCCACCATTCAAACGCTCGCGACATACTTAACCGACATGATGGCTGATATAGCCAACGAGCAGAAGAGTTCTGAGCGTAGTGCAGCTGCCGTCACCCCCGAACTACCAGCACCAACGGAGAGGCCTCCAGAGGATCTTCCAGAGATCCTTACAGAGAGTTCTCCTGAAAGACCTCCTGAAGGGCCTCCTAAGGAGCCTGCAGCGGGGCCTTCTGAGATGGAACAAGAACTTGCCGCACTCGAAAAATTACTAGACCGTTCTTAATTTTCTCTTCTACTGAATTTTCCAGTTCTCCTTCCCCACAGGCGCTATGAGTGAAGTCTCGCAAAATTTATCTAACCCCACGCAGGCTTCTGAGCGCGTATTTAAGGCACTGAAAGAAGCGCGATCTCAGCTAGAAGCCATTGAACAGGCACGCAATGAACGGATCGCCATTGTGGGTATGGCTGGCCGTTTCCCAGGCGCAGATAACCTGGATGAATTCTGGGACTTACTTAAACAAGGAAAATCCGGCATTCAAATGCTCTCTGATGACGCATTGATAGCTGCTGGAGTGCCCGAGAGCACCTTTAACCAACCCAATTATGTCCGTGCCTACGCTAGCTTCCCGGACCCCACAGGATTTGATGCACAGTTCTTTGGATATTCTCCCCGAGAGGCTGAGTTAATAGACCCCCAACACCGGGTCTTTCTCGAATGCGCCTGGAGTGCCCTAGAAAATGCAGGTTATGACACTCAACAATATGACGGTAGCATCGGTGTCTATGGCGGATCCGCGCTCAACAGCTACATCGTTAATCTTCACGCCAATCCAGAAGTCCGAGAATCCATTAACCCTGTACAAGCTGTGGTCAGCAATGTCATGGGGCTGATGCCAACCCGTGTCTCCTACCAGCTCGATCTCAAAGGACCCAGCTGTGGAATTCAAACCGGCTGTTCTACGGCGCTCGTTGCCATTCACACAGCCTGCCAAAGCCTACTCAACCATGAGTGCGATATGGCCCTAGCGGGAGGGGTTACCGTCAGCAGTGCAACCCCTCAAGGATACACCTACCAAGCCGAGAGTATCGCCTCCCCCGACGGCCTATGTAGGGCCTTTGATGCCAACGGTCAAGGGACTGTGTTTGGCAACGGCGTGGGCATTGTTGTCCTGAAACGATTGCAGGCCGCCTTGCTAGACGGTGACCATATTCACGCAGTGATTGCTGGCTCTGCGATAAATAACGATGGTGCTGACAAAGTAAACTTAATTGCACCCAGTGTTTCTGGCCAAGCAGCCGTTATTCAGGATGCCATTAAAGCGGCCTGTGTGGATCCAGACACCATTAGCTATGTGGAAGCCCATGGAACGGGCACACCGCTGGGGGATCCGATTGAGGTAGCCGCACTGAACAAGGTCTTTGGCCATAAAGTATCTGGGCAGACCAACGGAACTGTAACCAACGGAACTGTAACCAACGGAACTGAAAACGAAGAGAATCATCGCCCGCCTTGTGCCCTGGGCTCGGCCAAAACAAACTTGGGTCATCTTGACGCGGCAGCGGGTGCTGCTGGCCTAATTAAGACAGTTCTGGCACTTCAACACAAAACCCTACCAGCCAGTCTAAATTACGAAAAACCCAATCCTAAAATTGACTTTCAAAACGGCCCGTTCGTCGTCAATCAACACTGCATAGATTGGCCTGAACAAGAGGCTAACAAGGGCACGCCCAAACGCGCTGGCGTCAGTTCTTTTGGAATGGGCGGCACCAATGCCCACGCCATTTTAGAGGAAGCACCTGAGAGATGCTCCTCTGGACCTGCTCGTCCCTGGCAGCTCATTACCCTTTCTGCAAAAACGCCAACGGCGTTGGATACAGCCGCACAAAATTTGGCAGCGCATTTGCAGCAAAACCGCGAATTAACGCTGGCAGATGTGGCCTACACCCTACAAGTTGGCAGGAGAGCCTGGCCCCATCGCCGTTTTTACCTATGTCAAACCATAGAAGGTGCCATTAAACAGCTGAGTGAGCCACACACAAAAAGGCAGGAGACCTCAACAGCGACGGCAAATAACAGTCCCAAATCAATTGTCTTTATGTTTTCGGGACAAGGTGCCCAGCACATAGATATGGCGCGAGGATTGTACAAAACAGAACCTGTTTTTAAGCAAACGATTGATCAATGCGCTGAACTTTTAGCAGAAGAAGGGGTTGATCTGCTCAGGATTATTTATCCAACAGATAGCGAAAGAACTATCTCACAGGAGATCAAGCCTGCTCAGTTGACCGAAACGGCCTATGCCCAACCCGCTCTCTTTGCCATCGAATATGCCCTCACCAAACTCTGGATGGCCTGGGGGATACAGCCCCAGGCCATGATTGGGCATAGCATTGGTGAATATGTCGCGGCTTGCGTGGCGGGTGTCTTTTCTCTGAATGCGGTACTTTCGCTCATCACAAAACGGGGGCAGTTGATGCAGCGCTGTACCCCTGGATCTATGCTCTCCGTGTTAACCGCTCCAGCAACACTCAAACCACTATTGCCTGCAGAGGCTGAAATTGCGGTCATAAACAGTCCTCAAAATTGTGTTGTGTCTGGCTCAACTGCTGTTATCGAAGCACTTCAGAAACAGTTGGACGCGCAAAATATTCCCTGTCGTTTGCTAGCGACCTCCCATGCGTTTCACTCAACCATGATGGAACCGGCTTTAGCCGATTTCTCTAAGGCCTTGGAAAAAGTCACGCTATCGCCCCCTAAAATAGACTTCATTTCCAATGTGACGGGCACCTGGATAGAAGATGCTCAGGCCACTGATGCCGACTACTGGGTAAGCCACTTACGCGAATCAGTCCGTTTTAGCCAAGGGATAGAAACACTCTTACAATTGCCCAATCCGATCTTTTTAGAAGTGGGTCCGGGGCATACCTTAACGAAGTTAGTGAAACAGAATCTGCCCTCAGGTAATAAAAGCAGTGAAGGCGGTGAAAGCAATGGAGCTGGGCAAGCCAAGCACATCATTCCTGTGATTCAATCTTTGCCCCATCCCCAAGACGCTAAGGACGATATCACCACATTCATGGCAGCCCTGGGACAACTTTGGTTAGCGGGTAGCTCGGTGAAATGGTCTAACCTTTACCAAGGGCTAAAACGTCATCGCTTACCACTGCCCACCTACCCGTTTGAAAGAGAGTCTTATTGGGTTCCGTTGCTGAAACCTGACGAGAATGCAGCAGCAGGCAAAGCGCTCACTCAGGCTCAAACGAAAGCGGCTGATATGGCAGATTGGTTCTATTTGCCAACTTGGAAGCGCCTGCCGCTAACCGCAGAAACTTCGAATCTTACAGACGATCGCTGGCTGATTTTTGCCGATGATGCCTTACAAACCCAACTTCAGGAGCATTTCTCAACCCTAAAAAACCGACCAGCTATCACCTGGGTCAATCCTGGGTCAGCATTCTCTCACGCAACAGAAAAGAGCTACACACTTCAACCCCAGCAAGCTACTGACTATCAGCAGCTTATACAAGCTCTCTTAGCGGGCGACAGCTGGCCGACTCAGGTCATATACGGCTGGGGCATGACCCATGGCACTAGCAGCGGCAAGCCTCACGTGGATGATTTTCACGCTCTTGTATACCTCACTCAGGCACTCACAACCTCAAGAGAGGTCCTTACCAGAAGCACCTTTACCATTAGCATCATCACAACCGATGTTCATGATGTAACAGTCCATGACTCACTTAATCCACGGAAAGCAAGAGTGTTGGGCTTATCTCAAGTCATTTCCCAGGAATGTCCGGGACTAAGCTGTCGTGCCATTGATACGGGCTTGGCGATTGATGCCATCGATCCGACGGCGCTTCAGAGGCTTTGTCGAGAGTTAGCGACGCCTTACGATTACAGTCAACGACAAATTGCATATCGAGATCGCCAACGCTGGGTTCAAACCTATGAACCGCTGCCCTTACCCGCTCAATCACCCTCACTCATTCAGAGAAAGGGCATCTACCTGATTGCGGGAGATTTGGTAGAAGGGCTGGGTATGGTGTATGCCCACGCACTGGTCAAAGAATTTGACGCCAAGCTAGTTTTACTCGGAAGACCAGGATTGCCTGCCCCGGAAGAGTGGGAAAAGTGGCTATTGACCCACGGCCCACAACATGGTGTTAGCCGGTTAATTCGACGGTTACAAGCGTTGGGCCGTGAGGGTGAACAATTCCTTTGGTTTAGTGGCAACTTGGCAGAGGCTGACTGGGTAGCTGGTAGGGTGCAAGAAGGAATAGAGCGGTTTGGCTCTACTATTAATGGCGTTTTCCATACAGGGGTAATGGGCGATCGCGCCAGTTGCGGCATTTCTCAACTGACGGATGATGAATATGAACGCATCACCCGTACCAAGATCAAAGGCATACAAAACCTCCAACAATCTCTTGCCGATTACCCTGTTGACTTCTATGTAATACAATCTTCTCTTTCCGCCATCGTCGGTGGCATTGGATTTGGTGCCTATGCCGCTGCCAATAGCTACCTGGATACCTACGCAGCCCAACAAAACAGAACCGTCACCCGTTGGCTAAGTCTTAATTGGGATGCCTGTGAGCTGGAAGAAAGTGGTATGCCATCTGGTATGTCATCTGGGGGGGCAGCCAGCAGCAACTCAGAGAACTCTCAGGGAGCAGCTTCTGAACTTATAGCCTCTGAACTTATGGCGCTGGCAATCTCTTCTGAGGAAGTTTGGCAAACGACCCAAAGAGCCTTGGCACAATCACAGTTAGATTTCGCCCAACTCGTGATTTCGCCCCGTGACTTACAACCTAGACTCAAAGCGGCCTTCACCCCCTCCCATAAAGACCCAGGCAAACAGGGAACCCCAGCAGGCAACCCAGAGGACTCGTCCGCCTTGCCGAAGGTCCATACTCGCCCAACCGCCCATACTCGCCCAAACTTAGGGACCGAGTATGTTGCACCGCGATCGCCGGTAGAGCAAACCGTCGCCCAAGCCATGGGAGAGCTACTCGGGATAGAAGCTGTGGGCATACATGACAACTTCTTTGAGCTAGGCGGCCACTCTTTGCTCGCTATTCAGGCCGTGACCCAACTTAGACAAAAATTCCCGGTTGATTTACCCATGCGGGCCTTTTTGTTCGAAGCACCCACTGTCGCCGGGATTGCCAAAATTATTGAGGATCAAATAAATGAGGATCAAATAAATGAGGACCAGCTAAATGAGGACCAGCTAAATGTAGAAGAGGCAGCACAAATATCGAGCCAGACCCAATCTACGATAGAGGGTTTGTTAGATCAAATTGAAGAAATGACGCCAGAGGAGGTGAAAAATGAAATTTAGTTTGTTTTATTTCGATGGAGACGGATTAAACATCCAGGGTAATCCCTATAAATTACTCGTTGAAAGTGCGAAGTTTGCCGACCAGCATAATTTCAGTGCAGTGTGGACACCCGAGCGTCATTTTCATGCCTTCGGCGGACTATATCCCAACCCGGCGATGACTAGCGCAGCCCTGGCAATGGTTACCGAAAACATTCAACTCCGGGCGGGCAGTGTCGTGTTGCCTCTACACCATCCAGTGCGCGTAGCTGAAGACTGGGCCGTTGTGGATAACCTTTCGGGAGGACGGGCCGCGATCGCCTTTGCCTCTGGTTGGACCATGGACGAATTTATTCTCTCCCGCCAGCCCCATGGCAGCCGCAAGTCGGTTATGTGGCAAGGGCTAGAGTCTGTACAAAAGCTATGGCAGGGCGAAGCCGTAGAGTTTGAAGATGCCACTGGCAGAACGGTGAGTACACAAACCTTGCCAAGGCCAGTTCAGGAGAAACTCCCCGTATGGGTGACCTGCCAATCGATGGAAACCTTTATCGAAGCGGGCCGCTTGGGGACGAATGTTTTAACCTCGTTACTAGGCGAAACCTTAGAGCAAGTGGCCCCTAAAATTGCGCGATATCGAGAGACTCTACGTAAGCACGGACACGATCCCGAATCGCGAACGGTTTCGATGATGATGCACACCTTCTTAGGGGAGAATGTTGACCAAGTTAAGGAAGATATTCGTCAACCCTTTTGTGATTATCTAAAGACCCATTATGGTCTATTAGAAAATTTAGCAAAGGGGATGGGTTTGGATGTGAGTTTATCTGATTTTTCAGATGATGATCTCGATAGTTTGTTATTATTTGGTGTAGAAGGATTTATAAAAGGACGATCTTTAATTGGCACGCCTGAGAGCTGTCAACCATTTGTCAAGCAGTTAAACGAGGCAGGTGTTAATGAGGTGGCCTGCCTGATAGATTTTGTTCAAGACTTTGACGCTGTGATGGGTTCCCTGCCCTACTTGGCGCAGCTAAAGCAGTCCTGTGACAAGGGTGTAACCGCAATGGCCGGGATCACTTGAGTCACTGTCGCTCTCCAATGAATTGAGAACGTATCGAGACCTGCCACTCTCCGGAGAGGACTTATCGGAGGGGGCATATCGTATGTATCGAGAATCAAACCATCTAGCCCGAACTTAAAAAATCCACAGTTTAAAACATCTCTGTTACTTATGGGCAACGCATTACACAGTGCCAACGCCTAGGTCGAATAAGTGACGCTTAATCCTAAGTAATCGTTATCTACTCATGGCCGACACCTCCCAAACATTTCAATCACTACAGCAACGGATTTCATCTCTATCACCTGCGCAACAGCAGCTGTTTCGCAAGCAGCTTGAGGCAAAAGGAATTTCATGGGAGCAAGCTGTATCCGGTGCGAACAAAACTACTCAACCTACTTCCAAGTCAGCAGAGATCGCACGTCCAGAGAGATTACCGCTCTCAGCTGCTCAGAAGCAGCTTTGGGTATTGCACCAGCTATATCCAGACACCACTGCATACCACATTTCTCTGGTACTGAGTATAAAAGGAGCACTCGCGGTGAGCGCCCTACAGCAGAGTCTCCAGAGCATTATCAATCGCCACGAATCCCTTAGAACGGTCTTTTTACAGGAAGATAACCAGCCCTATACCAAGGTATTGCCGAGCCTTGAGCTGACTATTCCCATCATCGATCTTCGTCAATCAACAAGCACCGAGGCAGACATCATTCGCCGCCAGGAACAGCTTGCTCAAAATCCCTTCGACCTAGAAAATGGCCCTCTAATTCGCGCCCAGCTAATTAGGCGAAAGGATGACGCCTTTGAATTAGGATTAGTCCTGCACCATTTGGTTGCAGATGGTTGGTCTCGGGGAATTTTATTGCAAGAGCTAGCGCTGAACTATCGTCGCTATAGCCAGGAAAACAGCCACCATAATTCGGCGCAGCCCCTACCTGACTTAACCATTCAGTACCCTGACTATGTGCTGAAACAACAGCAATGGCTCACAGGGGATGAAGGCCAAAACCAGCGAGATTACTGGAAACAGCAGCTAGCAGACCTGTCCGAGTTGACCTTGCCAACAGATGGCATCGCCGGAACGGCATTCACCAGTCACACCTGCACACAATCTTTCTCGGTAGAACAAACGCAGGCGATTAAGGCATTGGCGAAACAATCCGGTGCCACTGTGTTTATGGTGCTGTTGGCCATCTTCAAGCTGTTGCTACACCGATACAGTCGCCAACAAGATATTGCAGTGGGGATCCCTGTTGCCGGACGAAATTCCGCAGCCGTTGAGCCCTTGATTGGCTTTTTTGTAAACACGCTGGTGTTACGCTCGCAGATTGATGCGAATCAGCGATTTCCAGCTTGGCTAAAACAAGTACAGGCGACCCTAGCCGATGCACTACAGCACCAAGACATTCCTTTTGCTGAAGTAGTGGATGTGTTAGGAGCAACCCGGACGCCCGGAAAGAATCCACTCTTTCAGGTTATGTTCCAGGTACAGAGTGATGGCTATCAACTTCAAAATGCTGAGCAGCTTAGCTTGGGAATACCTGGATTAACCCTTACCCAACAGTGGATTGAGCCTGGAGAAACCAAGTTCGACATGAGCTGGCATGTGATCGAGCGTGACGGCGCACTGCTAGTCGCAGTTGAATATAGAACAGCCTTATTTTCTAATGATCGCATCACTCGGATGTTGTCACACTTCCACACCCTCGTTAACGCAATCATTACAGAGCCTGAACGGCCCATTTCTCAATATTCCCTGCTCTCACCGCCAGAACGAGAACAGCTCCTAACCCAGTGGAGTCAAGGCAAAGCTGTTGAAGCTACCACCCTATCTTTTCCAGACCTTTGCTTTCCAGCTAGGTTTGAGCAGCAAGTAGAACGGACTCCAGATGCGATCGCCCTTACCGATCACGCTACCACCCCAGAGCAACACATCACCTACCAACAGCTCAATCAGCGAGCCAACCGACTGGCCCACTGGTTACGCGCTCAGGGTATTACCTCAGATAGTTTGGTCGGCATTTGCTTCCGCCCCGGCGTAGACCTCATGACGGCACTACTGGCAACGCTTAAAGCAGGTGGCGCCTACGTCCCCTTAGATCCGACGCTGCCAGTAGAAAGATTGCACTACATGCTACGAGATGCCCGTCCTGCGGTGCTGATTGGTCAAAGTGATTGTTTGACAGAAAGTGATTGTTTGACTGAGGAGATTTCAGCCAAAGTCATATATCTAGATAGGGATCTAGATACGGATTTAGATAAGGATGAACAACAGCTCATTGGTCAGCCTGAACAGAATACCGAGCGCAATTTAAAGCACACGGTTACGCCCCAAGATCTAGCCTACGTGATCTATACCTCTGGCTCTACCGGTAAGCCAAAAGGTACTCAGCTCACCCACGGCGGGCTGATCAACTATCTCAACTGGTGTCTAGAAGCTTACCCCGTGGGTCAAGGCTGTGGTGCACCTGTACAGTCTGCCATTGGGTTCGATGCCACCATTACGAGTCTCTTTTCTCCTTTACTCGCTGGGAAGCAGGTTATCTTTGGGTTAGGCGACACTGAAATTAGCTCACTCCAAGCAGCCCTTTCAGGTGGCTTTAGCTTTATCAAGCTAACCCCAGCACATCTGAGCGCATTGCAGCCCTTATTAACGACTCAAACCATTGAGCGAGCCCGCCTTCCTAAGGCTTTCATCATTGGTGGAGAAGCACTGCAAGAACATCACATTGCAACTTGGCGGCAGTATTATCCAGAAGTCGCCTTATTCAATGAATATGGTCCCACCGAAGCAGTCGTCGGTTGTTGTGTTCATAAAATAACAGAACAAGACAGCGGCAATATGCCCATTGGACGTCCCATCAATGGCGCTCAGCTCTATATTTTGGATGAGTATCAACAGCCTGTCCCAGCGGGCCTCCCAGGAGAGCTATACATTAGCGGTGCAGGTGTTGCCCGTGGATACTTGAACCAATCAGACTTAACGGCTGAGCGCTTTGTGGAGATTGAGGGACTAGGTCCGAGCTACAAAACTGGGGATCTGGCCAGCTACCGACCAGACGGGACTTTAGAATACCTTGGACGGATTGATAGCCAAATCAAGCTCAGGGGATTTCGGATTGAACCTGGCGAAATTGAGACGGTACTCTGCCAGCATAAACACGTTGAGCAAGCTGTTGTTGTATTGAAAAAGACTCAACAAAAGCGTGAGCTAGTGGCCTATGTCACAGCCACAAACGCAACGACAGACTTAATCGATCAACTGTATCAGCAGCTGGGACAAGCGTTGCCCAGGTATATGGTGCCGTCCCATATCCTTATTCTCGATTCATTGCCACTAACGGTTAATGGAAAAATAGATCGCAAGGCATTACCTGTGCCTTTGGTAAAAACAAAAGCGGAAAGCGTTCAGCCGCGTAACAGCAAAGAAGGCATCCTTTTAGGAATTTGGAAACAGATTCTTAACGATGATGAACTCAGTATTCATGACAACTTCTTCGACTTAGGGGGAGATTCCATCTCCGGGATGCAAATCGTCTCAAAGGCCCATGAAAAAGGGCTGCATCTTACCCCTGCGCAGCTATTTCAGCATCAAACCATCGCTGAGCAGGCCACTGTTGCAACAGAAAAATTAGCAAAGGATGTTTCTGCGATACCGGTTGGCAAGATTCCATTAAGTCCAATCCAGCGAGACTTTTTCGAGAAGAATCTGTCAAACCCTCATCGCTATAACCAAGCTGTGATGTTAACGGTAACGTCGGATGTACAGGCTAGTGTGCTTCAATCTGCACTAGCAGAACTTGTTAGGCATCACGACAGCCTGCGACTGCGCTTTGAGAAAGTGGCTGACGGTTGGCAGCAACAATACACTGACTCAGGCGCTGACTCGGTTACGGACGCTGACTCAATAACGTTAGATGAGATTGACTTAACAGCTCGAAACGCGCTGCCCTTAAAGACCGTCATTGCTAATGTACAAACTGGCCTAAACCTGACAACAGGACCACTATTTAGGGGCGCACTCATAACCTCAGCCTCAAGTAAATATTTGCTTTTAGTCGCCCACCATTTGCTAATAGACGGCGTCTCTTGGCGAGTGTTACTCGCTGACCTACTTGCCGCCTATCAACAAATCACTGCTGGGCAAGCCGTTACACTCCCAGCAAAAACAACAGCTTTTGGACACTGGGCACAACATCTCCAGGAACAAATCGGCGCACAAACCTTTGAACCAGAACGCAGGTATTGGGCAGAAGCCTGTCGCGCCGCCCTGCCATTACCAGTAGATCATCCTTCCGGGGAAAATACCGTCGCGGACACCCAGGAGATTGTGGTGTCCCTAGGGGCACAGGAAACAACGGCACTCAAGTCTCTGAATTGGCCCGTCAATGTGATGGTCCTTGCGGCAATGGCTCAAACGCTCAAGCAGTGGAGTCAACGCAGCACCTTTGTTTTTGATGTGGAGGGACATGGCCGCCAGGCTTGGGATGAGTCCTTTGATCTTTCCCGTACGGTGGGCTGGTTTACATCACTGTATCCGCTCAGGCTATCGCTGCCATCAGGGGGATTAGATGAACAATTGAATGAGGTAAAAAATCAGCTAACTCAGGTGCCGAATGGGGGAGTTGGCTACGGAGCATTGCGATTCTCCACAGCCGATAGTGTTCACCAAGAAGATAGCGTTTACCAAGAAGATAGCGTTTACCAAGAAGATAGCGTTTACCAAGAAGATAGTATTCACCAAGAATTGGTTTCACCCGCAGAAATCAGCTTTAACTATCTTGGTCAGCTTTCAATAGAGACTACTGGATTTATCACCGGACTCGCAGCCGAGGATATCCCTGAAATGAAGAGCTCAGACGGTGATCGCCAATATCTCTTTGAAATTGTAGCCTTCATTCAATCTAGGCAACTTCAAATCAGGTGGCGATATAGCCAACAGCAATATGAGCGCAGCACGTTAGAGCAGCTCAGCCAACGTTTGCATAGCAATTTAAAGTCTTTGATCGCCCACTGCCAACAGCCTGAGCAAGCGTCAGTGTCCACGGCAGATTTTACAGCGGCACGGGTAGATAAAAGCCAGCTCAATAGGCTAATGGGTAAGCTCAAAGCTAGGGAGGGAAGGTAGTTATGAGTACTGTTCAAGACCTTTATGAACTCTCTCCTATGCAGCAGGGTATGCTGTTTCACAGCCTCTATGCACCTGAAACAGGGGTCTACTTTGAGCAACGCCATTGTCTTTTGGAAGGCTCGCTCGATTCACAGGCCTTTAGGCAGGCTTGGCAGCAGGTATGTGATCGCTACGATACATTGCGCAGTGAATTCCATTGGGAAGAAACAGACAAGCCGCTTCAGGTTGTGTATGAAACTCTAGAACTGCCTTGGATTGAAGAGGACTGGACCGAGTTCAGTCCTACGCAGCAGAATGAGAAGCTTGAAGCTTTTTTGATCGCGGAACGTCTTCAGGGATTTCAGCTAGATCGTGGGCCGTTGATGCGCTGCGGGCTCCTCCGACTCGGAGATAGTCAGTACCGATTTGTTTGGAACTATCACCATCTGCTCATGGATGGCTGGTGTAATGGTGTCTTGATTAAAGAAGTTCTGACCATTTATCAAGCCAAGCTTCAAGGGCAGCGGTGTGCGCTACTCCCCGTTAAGCCTTACCGCGAGTATATTGTCTGGCTTCAGAAACAGAATAAAGAAAGTGCAGAAGCCTACTGGCGAGACGTCCTAAAAGGATTTGAGTCACCAACACCCTTAGGGATTGATCGAGTACAAACAGATAATTCGAATATCGAAGAATTCGATATCCATCAGGAAGAGAAATATTTTCTCTCGAGGGCCCTTTCAAAAGATTTGCAAACGTTTGCAAGTCAGTCACGCCTCACACTGAATACGCTACTACAAGGGGCTTGGGCGATTGTCCTTGGCCGTTACAGCGGACTAGAGGATGTGCTCTTTGGGGTTACGGTCTCGGGGCGCCCCCCGGCGTTAGCGGGCGTATCCGCAATGGTTGGACTGTTTATTAACACGGTACCGTTGCGAGCACAACTCTCGCCAACGGACCCGCTTTTGCCCTGGTTACAAGAATTACAACAAGCTCAGCGCGACCGAGAGACATACAGCTATAGCCTCCTCGCTGACGTACAATCCTGGAGCGACATCCCCAGTGGAGCGCCCCTATTTGAGAGCCTATTAGTCTTTGAGAACTATCCCATTTCCATAGAAGCTGCAACGAGCAGCTTAGAGACTGGCATATCGCTACGAGATGGACAGGGGTATGAGCAAACAAACTATCCCCTGACGCTGGTTGTGATTCCAGGGGAGTCTATCCAGCTTAGCCTGCGGTACGATGCCCAGCGTATTTCCGAAACGCTATCTGCTCGCTTACTCGGGCACCTAGAAGTTGCGTTGAGAAGCTTTGTCGAGGCCCCAGAACAAACCCTAGGGAATATCCCCGTATTGACGGCAGCTGAACAGCTACAGCTCGATGAGATGGGCCAGGGACAAGTCATTGAGGTCCCACCTGATTGTGTCCATCAACAATTTGAAAAGAAAGCTACCGAAACACCGAATAGCATAGCCATTAGCTTTTCAGCGGGCTTGGAATTAGACACCTTGAGCACGCTGAGCTATCAACAACTAAACCAACAATCCAATAAAATCGCGCAGAGCCTAAAGCGACAAGGGGTAATCGCAGGCAATCGAGTGGGTCTTTGTCTGGACCGCTCTGTGGATATGGTCGCCAGTCTGCTTGCGATCTTAAAATTAGGGGCCACTTATGTGCCTATCGACCCCAGTCATCCGGCTCAACGGTCTAACTACATTGTTGAGAATGCTCAAATTGAGCACCTAATCACGACGAATACGATTGCTGAGCAGTCAACGCTGAAAACAACAGCCTTACTGTTTTGTTTAGATGAACAGAGAGACTTGATTGCTCAACAATCAGGCGAGAATCTCCCACCGGTCGCTACCTCAAACGATACCGCCTATATCCTCTACACCAGCGGCAGTACGGGCCAACCCAAAGGAGTGCCGATTCGCCACTATAGCCTCACTAATTTTCTGACGTCGATGGCAGAGCTCTCAGCGATTACAGCCGATGACACGCTATTGGCAGTGACGACGTTGGGCTTTGATATTGCTGCACTAGAGATATTCCTCCCCTTGATAACGGGTGCCCATCTTGTGATGATACCCCGCTCAACCACTTTAGATGGAGAACAACTCGCGGCC
Organism: Cyanobacteria bacterium P01_F01_bin.53; assembly: GCA_039186165.1. Taxonomy (GTDB): domain Bacteria; phylum Cyanobacteriota; class Cyanobacteriia; order Phormidesmidales; family Phormidesmidaceae; genus Phormidesmis. The sequence goes on along the minus strand of JBCDAG010000001.1, from coordinate 45,250 downwards.
CAGCTTACCGCTCACAATGTAACGCTCATGCAGGCAACACCTGCAACGTGGCGATTGCTCTTGAATGCAGGCTGGGAAGGCCCTGAGCTGAAAATGTTGTGCGGTGGAGAAGCGCTAGACTTTGCCTTGGCAGAACAGCTATTAGCTTGTGGGAAAGAGCTGTGGAATCTGTACGGTCCAACAGAAACCACCATTTGGTCGGGCGCATTGAAAATTGATGAACAAATACTCCAACAAGGCAGTATTCCAATGGGTGCCCCTATTGCAAACACCCAGTTTTATATTTTAGATGACCAACAGCGTCAGGTCCCTATGGGAGTCGCTGGAGAGCTGTGTATCGGTGGGGCAGGGCTCAGTGAAGGCTATTGGAACCGACCAGATTTAACGGCTGAGCGGTTTATTGCTCATCCGCTCACCCCTTCTGAAATCCTCTACAAAACGGGCGATCGCGTCCGCTACCGAGAAGATGGCACCTTCGATTACCTAGGGCGATTAGACAACCAAATCAAGCTCCGCGGCTTCCGCATTGAGCTAGGAGAAATTCAAACTCGCTTAGGCCAGCATCCAAACATCGAGCAAGCCGTAGTCATCGTTTCTGATGGCGACAATCCTCAGCTATTGGCCTATGTAACACTTACGGACAACGAGTCAGATGAGGCCAATTATGAACTGACCCATGAACTCCGTCAAAGCCTAAAGCAACAGCTCCCAGCTTATATGCTGCCCAATAGCTACATTGTATTGGAGGACTTTCCGCTCACACCTAACGGCAAAGTCGATAGGCATAAGCTACCCGTCTTCTCTCACAAAGTCTCCATCAAGGCACCACCTTCTACACCCAACGAGACACTAACCGCAGAGATTTGGTCAGACGTGCTAAAGGTGGCGCAAGTGAGTCTCAACGACAACTTCTTTGAATTGGGAGGACATTCTCTGCTCGCCACCCAGGTGATTGCCCAAGTGCGACAGGTATTTGGAACAGAAGTGCCTTTGAGAGCACTCTTCGAGCATCCCACGCTATCGGACTTTGTCGATGCTATCCAACGTCAGCAGGCTCGCCCTCAGCTAGAGGGCACTCAATTTTTACCCAACATTCCCCGTACCGACGAGTGCGTCCTCTCCTACGCACAACAACGACAATGGCTGATGACACAGCTAGATCCAGATAGCGCTGCGTACAATATTCCGACCGCCGTTCGGATTAAGGGCAAGCTCTCTATACAGGGGCTGTGTCAAAGTCTTGCGCAGGTGGTGAGTAGACACGATACCTTGAGAACCCTTTATCCAACAGTCGAGGGAATTGCCGTCCCGACCATTCTTACCGCTGAATATCCTTCAGCAAAACATCCTTCAGAAGGCAGTCTGAGCCGATCTCCGGTACACCTAGAATTTATTGATCTAAGCTATTTAGATGGGAAATCGCAACGCAGCGAGATAACACAAACCATTCAGCAGCAGGCCCAAAACCCCTTCGACCTAGCACAGGGGCCATTGTGGCGATCGCACCTCCTGCGACTTAGCGATCGCGAGCACATTCTCCTATTCATCCTGCACCATATTGTCGCCGATGGCTGGTCTATGGGCGTCCTGATTAAAGAGCTAACGGCCTTTTATACAGCACATCAGGCTGGAAAAGACCTTGCAGACGTTTTGCCCCCCTTGCCCGTTCGGTATGGGGACTACGCAGCGTGGCAAAGAACGTTGGATTTAAGCCATCAGCTCACGTACTGGAAAAAACAGCTCAGCGGAATCGCCCCCATACTGGCCCTCCCTACTGACTATGCTCGTCCTGCCGAGCCCGCATCAACAGGAGCTAGCTACGAATTTCGTCTATCCCGATCAGAAACAGAGGCCCTAAAGCAATTTAGTCAGAGGCACAAAGTGACGCTGTTTATGACACTGCTCGCGGCGTTCAAAGCCTTGCTCTATCGGTATAGCGGACTGAGTGACTTAGCCATTGGCACGCCCATTGCTAACCGGCAACGGAAAGAGCTAGAGGGGCTCATTGGCCTATTTGTAAATACACTGGTTATCCGCACCCAAGTACAGAACAATCCTCGATTTAGTGACTTTCTAACCCAAGTCCGCAGCGTTACTTTAGAAGCCTATAGTCACCAAGATTTACCCTTTGAACAACTCATTGATGCGTTAGATATTCAGCGTAGCCGTAGCCAGTCACCCTTGGTTCAGGTTATGTTTGCCCTGCAAAATGCGCCCCACGAAGGAACGTCTCTGTCGGGTTCTCTGGCAGGTATAGATGGGAAAGAACTAAGCTGGGAACCACTCGGCATAGATAGTGGGACAGCAAAGTTTGACCTCACCTTAGATATAAAAGAGTCTGAAAGGGGGATGATTGGACAGTGGGAATATCGGAGCGATCTCTTTAGCGCTGAGACCATTCATCGCATGGCGGGTCACTTCCGCACGATACTCAGAGCACTTCCCAACAATGGAGACTTGAGACTGTCGGCCTTACCCATGCTCTCTTCGCAGGAAGTGAAACAGTTTCAAGCCTGGAGTAAAAATAGTTCAGAGCAGCCATTGCCGCACGAGAATATACAACAGCTATTTGAAACACAGGCAAGTGAGACGCCTGACACGATCGCCCTAGTCTACAAAAACACTCAAACCACATACCAAACCCTTAATCAGAAAGCAAATCAGCTAGCGCATTACTTACGGAAGCAAGGGGTCAGTCTCGAGACACCTGTGGGCGTTTGGGCCATGCGATCGCCCGCAACCCTCATCGCTATTTTAGCCATTCTCAAAGCTGGGGGCACCTATATCCCATTAGATCCTCACTATCCACTGGAGCGACTGGAGTGGATGGTAGCCGACACCCAAATGGCACTCCTTATCTCGGAAGCGCCAGAAAAGACTTCAGAAAAGACTTCAGGGAAGGACTCAGAGGAGACTGTTCCATCCGCGATCAAAGCCATCGTTCCCACGGTAGAGCTAGGAGAAATTTCACAACAACTTTCATCATTCCCCGCGACACAGCTCTCAAGCCCAACGGCAGTCACACCTACCTCACTGGCTTATATCCTTTACACATCGGGTTCTACAGGCCGTCCTAAAGGGGTCTGCGTGTCTCATCAGAGCGTCACACGCCTTGTGAAAGCACCGAACTACGTCACACTCACCCAGCGTGATGTTATCTTGCAGGCCGCGCCGCTCACCTTTGATGCCTCCACTTTTGAAATTTGGGGAGCCTTACTCAACGGCGGCAAGCTCGTATTACTCCCTACCCAGACACCGTCCTTAGACGAGTTGGGCAAGGCCATTTCCCAACATCAAATAACAACACTGTGGCTGACCTCTGGCCTGTTCAATCTCATGGTGGATGAACAGCTCACTAGTCTCACTGGCGTCCGTAAACTTTTGGCGGGTGGAGACGTGCTCTCAAGAAGTCACCTACGCAAAGCGCTAACAGCCCTTACAAATACTCGTATCATCAATGGCTATGGTCCTACCGAAGGGACTACATTTACCTGCTGCCACACAGTCACCAAGCAGGATTTAGACTCAATGGTCCCGATTGGCCAACCGCTCCAACACACCCAAATTTATGTCCTAGATGCGGATCTACAACAGGCACCCGCGGGTATTCCGGGGGAGTTGTATATTGGCGGAGCAGGTGTGGCTCGTGGCTACTTAAATCAGCCCCAACTCACGGCTGAACGGTTTATTCCCAATCCGTTTTACGATATTCGCCAGCGTTCGGATAGCGATAGCTTGTATCTGTATAAGACGGGCGATCGCGTCCGATACCGGACCGATGGCGCATTAGAATACCTGGGCCGTTTAGATCACCAGGTAAAAATAAGAGGCTTCCGCATTGAACCGGGAGAAATAGCCGCTGCTTTAGAAAGTCATCCAGCTATTCAACAAGTCGCTGTTGTTGTTGATGGAGAGAGTGCCGAGCAAAAACGATTGGTCGCCTATCTAGAAACTGCTGAAGAAGCCAGCGCTCCGGAATCGGTAGAGAGCCCTGTAACGACGTTAGATCTCAGACGCTTTTTGCTAGGGAAACTACCTGACTACATGGTGCCTGCCCAGTTTATTTGGATTGAGGCTTTGCCACTCACCGCGAATGGCAAGGTCGATAGAAAAGCACTGCCTGCGCCTGAATGGAAAATGAAACAGGCGAGTGAAGGGAACGGTAGCCCTCAGAACCGCCCTCAGAGCATGGTTGAAGAGACCCTGGTAGACATCTTCTCCGCACTGCTACCTGCTGAGTCCGTCGGCATTCACGATAATTTCTTTGAGCTGGGTGGTGATTCTATCCTCGCGATGCAAATTGTCAGCAAGGCATCCCAGGCCGGACTCGCCATTTCTCCGAAACAGTTGTTCCAATATCAAACCATTGCTGAACTCTCAGCAGTGACTGAGCAAGGAAAATCAACCGCCCTCTCCCAGGAGCCCTCGACTGGCAAAGCTCCCCTCACACCGATTCAGCACTGGTTCTTTGAACAAGCATTGGCCGAGCCGCAGCACTTTAATCAGTCGGTACGCTTAGAATTACCAGATGGTTTTAACCAAGAGGCTCTAGAAGTGGCGATTGCCCACCTCTATGCCCATCATGATGCCCTCAGGCTAAGGTTTCATCGCACTGATGATGGTTGGCAGCAAGCCTATTCAGAGGATATGACACCCCCAGTTGTTAAAGGGTTCGAGTTTTCTCAGTTGCCTAGTGATCAGCAAGATAGTGCGATCGCCCAACAAATCGACATCCTACAATCTAGTTTCGATCTCCAAGCAGGCCCCCTCGTTAGCATAGGTGTTTTTGAATTAGGCTCGACTCGTCCAGCACAACTGTTTATTGCCATTCACCATCTCATCGTAGATGGCGTTTCCTGGAGAATATTACTTGCAGACCTACAGCAAGCCTATCAACAGGTCATCGCGGGTGAGGCTATCAGGCTATCACCCAAAACCCATTCCTATCAGCAGTGGGCACAGGAGCTTGAGAAAGTCGCAAACTCGCCCGAAATAGAGGCTGACTTTGACTATTGGATTGAACTTCTTCACCGAAAGAACGTTAACACTATACCGCTTGAAAACAGCGGCTCTTACAAGGAAACGGAAGATAAAAGAGAGAACACAATAGGGCACAGTCAGACAGTGGTGGTAAGCCTTTCACTAGCGCTGACCCAGGCGCTTTTACGGGAAGTTCCGCCTGTTTATAACACCCAAATCACCGAAACTTTACTGACGGCCTTTACCCAAACTCTCACCCAGTGGACCGGTGAGACCTCTGTCTTGATTGATCTTGAAAGCTATGGCCGATTCTCTGAAGAGTTAGATCTTTCTAGGTCTGTAGGTTGGTTCACCGCAATCTATCCCGTAGTGCTCTCGTTCGACGCCCCACATGCCTTAGCTGACAGTATTAAAGCTATCAAAAGCAACCTACGCGCAGTTCCCCACCAGGGACTCAGTTACGGTCTATTGCGGCACATGAGCAAACGCTATCTTGACCAATCACCGTCGTTGGCAATCATCCCACCCGTTAGTTTCAACTATTTAGGGCAGCTAGACGCCATCGAAAAAGGAGGGTTCAAAAGAGTCGTTTCGGCGAAACACAGTACGAAACACAGTACGAACCAATCAGCTAAAAATGCTCGACAGCACCTGATCGATGTCAACAGTTGGATAGAAGCTGACCAGCTCCAAATCGAATGGATATTCAGCCGTGACTATCACACCCGCGAAACGATTGGTCAGTTAGCGGAGCAATTCATTTCAAATCTATCCGCCATCATCGAACATTGCTGCAAGCAGGAAGTGGCTGACTACACCTCTGATGATTTTGGCTTAGTACAGCTTGACGCATCAGCACTCTCAGCCGTGCTGAGCCAGGTCAGCTTTGCTGATGAGGGTAACAACCCAGAGCAGGATTCCAAAGAGCAGGATTCCAAAGAGCAGGACTCTAAAGAGCAGGAGGTGAAACAATGACGACATCTCCGATAACAGTAACACCGCCAGCAACTGCCACCAACCGAGCTATTCAAGATATTTATCCCCTTTCTCCCACGCAGCAAGGGCTGCTATTCCATAGTCTATATGGAAACTCACAGGCGGGTACGTACCTTGTACAGGTAGGTTACACCTTAAAAGGAGAGCTCAACCATGATGCGTTCGAAAGTGCCTGGCAACAGCTAGTTACCCGTCATACAATTTTGAGGACAGCATTTGTATGGGAGAATCTAGAAGCCCCTGTTCAAGTGGTAGGGCAAAAGGCTAGCCTCCCAATCCACTGGCACCATTGGGGCAATTTAACCGGTGAAGAGCAACAGACAAAGCTCTCAGCATTAGTCGCCAGCGATCGCACCCAAGGATTCACCCTATCCAATGCGCCCTTAATGAGAATCCATGCGATTCAGCTGGGAGCAAACCACTACCGTATTCTTTGGACGCACCACCACATTGTGCTAGATGGCTGGTCGCTACCGTTGCTACTCAAGGAATGGATTGCCAGCTACCAGGCTGCTTGTGCCCCGTCTGCGACTGGGCGTATGACACTGGATGACACCACACTAGGTGACACCACACTAGGCGACACCGTCCGTCCCTACCGTGACTATATTGCGTGGCTACAGCAGCAAGACCTAGACGCCGCGAAGCAATTCTGGGAAAAACAATTAGCGGGCATTAGCGTGCCCACTCCCCTCGGAATAGACAACCGCCACGACAACAATACGACAACATCCAGCGACCAATCAAGCGGCCAATCTAGCAGCCAATCAGGCGGCCAATCAACTGTTGCGGAACCGTCTGTTTCAGAATCATCTTTTACAGAGCAGCGTTACCAACTGCCAATTGACCTCAGCAGACAGCTAAAAGCCTTTGCCCAGAAGCATCGGCTGACCTTGAGCACGCTTGTACAGGGTGCTTGGAGTAAAGTTCTGAGTGCTTACAGTGGCGAAAGTACGGTGCTCTATGGGTTAGCCCGTGCAGGCAGGCCCGAGAGTCTACCTGATGCTGGACAACGGGTGGGGCTATTTATTAATACCCTACCTATGCGGGTGTCAGTCGAGCCCGAAAGTGAGCTAATTCCTTGGCTCCAGACAATTCAAGCACAACAGCTCGCACAGCAGCCCTATGAATACACACCCCTGGTAGATATTCAGTCAGTTAGCGAGATTCCTAGACAGTTTCCACTATTTGAAAGTGTGATTGTCTTTGAAAACTATCCACTCGAATCGGCCAAGGGAATCAGTGGCTTAGATATTTTAGATGTTTCAATTACGGAGCAAACGCACTACCCGCTCGCCCTGTTTGCGGTGGCAACAGACACGTTAGCCTTTAAGGCCCTCTACGATAAACAGCGATTTTCAGCCCCTGCAATCGCCCGTCTTTTCAGCCATCTCCACACGACCTTAGCCACGATGATGGTCGCGCCTCAACGCAACTTAGGCGGTGTTAGCATCCTCTCATCGGCAGAACAACAACAGCTTCTTGTCTATGGCAATGGTCCTGATGTGTCCGTTTCCCCATATTCTGTACAGGGTGCGATTACCCAACAAGCCAAGCAAAATCCTGATGCCACAGCGGTCATCGTAAAAGGTGAAACCACCAGTTATCAACAGCTCAATATCCGTGCTAACCAACTTGCACACTACCTAAAGCAACAAGGCATTGCTTCGGGAACACCTATCGGACTATGCGTAGAGCGCTCCATAGATATGGTGGTGTCTCTACTCGCCATACTAAAAGCCGGATGTGCCTACGTACCACTCGATCCGACCTATCCGGCGGCGAGGCTACAGTACGCCGTAGCAGATGCGGGAATCGAGTGGATAATTTGTCACGATGTGACAATGCAAGTGATTGACGTTGAGGAAAAATCACTTCAACAGATTAATTTGAGCCAGATCAACTTAAGGCAGTGTGTGGAGTTAATCGCATCGCAACCCACCTCAGAGACCGAGTTCACCCCGACACCAGACTCCCTTGCCTACCTCATTTACACCAGCGGCAGCACCGGGAATCCCAAGGGTGTGCCCATTACCCACCGCAGCCTCAGTAACTTACTGGGGGCGATGGCCACGCATCTCCAGGTAAAACCGACCGATACGTTCATGGCCGTGACCACCCTCGCTTTTGATATTGCGGCCCTAGAACTGTTTTTACCCTTAATTTCAGGCGCTTGCCTGTTGTTAGCCAGCAATGAAACCGCCCGCAATAGTCATCAGCTCATCGCCTATCTCGATACTTATGGCGTAGATATTATGCAGGCTACCCCTGCTACGTGGAGACTGTTGCTAGGGAGCGGCTGGGCCGGGCAAAACGGGCTGAGAATTCTCTGTGGCGGCGAAGCCCTAGATATTTCGCTGGCCCACAGCTTATTAAACTGTGGCGAAGAGGTCTGGAATGTTTATGGCCCGACTGAAACTACCATTTGGTCGAGCGCATTAGCATTATCTAAAGAGATGCTGACCCATGGAACAGTGCCCATCGGCCACCCAATCGACAATACTCAATTCCATGTTCTAGATGAGCAGCAACAGCCGGTTCCTCTGGGTGTCGCTGGAGAATTACACATTGGTGGATTGGGGCTAAGTCCGGGCTACTGGAATCGAGAAGACCTCACCCGTGAGAAGTTTATTGATGGACTGCGGCTTCACTCAGATCAGCCAATCACGCTATATCGCACAGGCGATCGCGTCCGGTACAGAGAAGATGGCACCTTAGAATACCTGGGCCGATTAGACTACCAAGCCAAACTGCGCGGATATCGGATTGAACTCGGTGAGATTGAAACAGCGATCGCACGACATAAACAAATCGCCCAAGCTGTTGTCGTGCTCCAAGGAGAGGCTCCAGAGCATCAACAGTTAGCCGCCTATGTAACGTTAACGAATAGTGAACATGATACAGCGATAGAAACGGAGCAAAGAATTGTGCAGGACGTGCGCTCACAGCTCACCCAGCATCTCCCTCACTACATGGTCCCAACGGCCTATCAGGTACTCCCAGCCTTCCCGCTCACCCCCAATGGGAAGGTAAATCGCCAGGCACTACCGACCATTACGACAGCAACCACGACCCCTGATACTCGGCCCAAAACGAGCATAGAAACTGTTCTTGCTGACATTTGGTGTGCCATCTTACCGCTAGATACCGTTGGCATTCACGATAACTTCTTTGAGATGGGAGGTCACTCACTGTTAGTGGTCAATGCCCAAAGCAAAATCCGCCAAAAGCTTGGGGTTGAGCTCTCTATGGTTGATTTATTTCGCTATCCCACTTTGAGTACATTGGCAACTCATATCGATCAGCTGGGGCAGACCAAAGAACAGACCGACAACCAGGCAAAGGAGAAACAAGAAAAACGCAATGTCGCAGTTTCAGTGGGTAAAGAACGGCTGAAAAAACGGCTAACACAGCGGAAATCAGCAGAACAACGGGGAGGGCAATCAACATGAATTCGACCGAACATCCCATGTCTCCCAAGTCTGAATACTCCGGACTAGAAGTGGCCGTTGTTGGCATGGCCGGACGGTTCCCTGGTGCTCGTTCCGTTGATGAGTTTTGGCAAAATCTACAGCAGTCTGTAGAGTCTATTACGCCCTTGGAAGATGAGCAGTTGCTAGCCCAAGGCGTCTCTGAGGAGATGCTTGCGGATCCTAACTACGTTAAGGTCGGGGGCGTTGTTGAAGATGCAGATCTTTTCGATGCGGCCTTCTTTGGCTTTAGCCCCCGCGAAGCCGAAATCCTAGATCCGCAACAGCGATTGTTTTTAGAAACTGCCGTCGAAGCCCTAGAAACCGCTGGCTATGATCCTGAACGCTATCCAGGCAGCATCGGCGTGTATGGGGGAGCGGGCATGAATGGCTATCTGCTGAATTTGTACAGCAGCCGGGCCATTCGAAAAAGTGTGAGTCCTTACGAGCTGTTCGTCTCAAACGATAAAGACTTTTTAACCACTCGGGTATCCTACAAACTCAACTTAAAAGGTCCCAGTGTAGATGTGCAAACGGCCTGTTCATCCTCTTTAGTGGCGGTACATATGGCCGCGCAATCACTCCTGAGCGGGGAATGTGATATGGCGATCGCAGGTGGTGTCGCAATTTCAAAACAGCTTGGATATAAGGTGCAAGAAGGCAGCATTTATTCCCCTGATGGTCACTGCCGTGCCTTTGATGCAGCAGCAGCAGGCACTGTCAGCGGCAATGGGGTAGGCATTGTTGTTCTGAAGCGATTAGAAGATGCCCTAGCCGATGGTGACACCATTGACGCGGTGATAAAAGGATCTGCCATCAACAATGATGGTGCACTCAAAGTAAGCTATACGGCGCCTTGTGTAGAAGCCCAAGCTGCGGTGATTCAAGCGGCCCATACAATGGCAGAAGTCTTGCCGCACACCATTAGCTACATTGAAGCCCACGGCACCGGCACAGCCCTAGGTGACCCCATTGAGATAGCCGCACTGACCCAAGCTTTTACACATACCGACAGCAGCAACGAAACTGATTCAGCTTCTTGTGCCCTCGGCTCTGTTAAAACCAATATTGGTCACTTAGATGCCGCAGCAGGCATTTCAGGATTCATTAAAACGGTACTTGCCCTCAAGCACAAGCAAATTCCAGCAAGCTTACATTTTCAGACCCCAAACCCGAATATCGACTTTAGCAATAGCCCTTTTTATGTCAATTCGGCCTTGGCAGAGTGGCCCCAAGGCGAGTCAGCTCGCCGAGCAGGGGTGAGTTCCTTTGGAATTGGTGGAACTAACGCCCATGTCATCTTAGAAGAAGCTCCCGAAGAAGCTCCAATTGTCATCCCCTCCAAAAGCCCCTTAACAACTACTCAAGCACCACACCTTTTAGTACTTTCTGCAAAAACGCCCACGGCGTTAGATCTCACGGCGCTGAATCTTGCAGATCATCTGGAGAGAACACTAGGCAATTGTTCGGTCAACGACAATTCCAAGCTCACTTTGGCAGACGTTGCCTATACACTGCAAGTTGGTCGAAAGGCATTTAAGCATCGCCGCAGTGTCGTTTGTAAGACAGCCTCCGAAGCCATTGAGAAGCTACATATCCAGACGACTCACACGATTACAGAGCAGCCTTCTCTGGTCTTGTTATTCTCTGGGCAGGGCAGCCAATACAGTGGCATGGCCACGGGCTTATACAGTTCACAACCTATCTTTAAACAACATTTAGATCATTGCGCAGAGATCCTTACAAGTGAAGAGATTACAGGTGAAAAGATGGCAGATGAAGAGATCGATCTCTTAGCCCTCCTGTATCCCGAGGCAAAGGCAGATGCACCCCAAAGAACAACAGACGGCGCACCTTTCCAAAATGGGGGTGACGCTTCCCTAGTGCAAACCGCCTATACTCAACCGGTTCTCTTTGCCATCGAATACGCCCTCGCCCAGCTCTGGAAAAGCCGGGGTCTTCAGCCGACCGCAATGCTAGGCCACAGCTTAGGGGAATACGTCGCCGCGTGTCTGGCAGGTGTTTTTGACCTAACCACAGCACTGAAGCTAGTGGTACTGAGAGGACAGCTCATGCAAGAAATGCCCAGTGGGGCCATGCTGTCCGTATCACTCTCGGCTGAAGCCATAAAGCCGTGGCTAAATGATGACATTACCTTAGCGGTTAACAATGCCCCGCAGCTGTGCGTCGTTTCTGGAGAGCACAAGGCGATCACAGCGCTACAAACTCGGCTAGAAAAGGAAGGCATTCACGCTCGTCAGCTACAAACCTCCCACGCATTCCATTCGCCCATGATGGAAGCGATGCTGGCCCCCTTCGTCGAAGCCGTCAGCCAAGTTCAGCTTCAGGCACCTACTATACCGTTTATCTCCAACGTGACAGGTACTTGGATTACTGCCGAAGAGGCGACAGATCCGAACTATTGGGGGCGTCAGATTCGGCAAACGGTCCGTTTTAGCGAAGGCATCACAACCCTTTTAGAGCTAGCCGATCCCGTTTTCTTAGAAGTTGGGCCAGGAGACACCTTAACCAAGCTAACCCGACAACACTTTTCACCGACCTCCGCTAGAAAGACCTATCCAGCTATCAACAGCCTTCCCCATCCGAGGTCAACAGAAACAGACACCACACAAGTGCTCTCTGCTATTGGGCTGCTGTGGTCTTCGGGGGTTGAAATTGACTGGGAAGCCGTCCAAGGAAACCATAGCCATCGGCGTATTCCCCTACCTACCTATCCCTTTGAACGACAACGCTACTGGGTAGACCTTAATCCGAACGATCTCTCAGGTCAGTCATACACAGAACAGTCATACACAGAACAGGCACACACAGACCAGTTAGCGAACAACAAAAAACAGATTAAACCCGATCTAAGAACGGGATTAACAACAGCATTAAAGCCCGATCTTAAAGACTGGTTTTACAGCCCTAGCTGGGAAAGATGCATCCCTACGCTTAAAACCAATGACCCCACAGAGCGTCCTTGTTGGTTAGTTTTTACAGATGATACAGGGATTGGCAAACAGCTCGCTCAAACTATTGAGCAAGCGGGGCAAGATGTCTTGAGTGTTTACCCAGGGACAACAACGTTTGGGCAGGCAGGTTATCGAAAATTCAACCTTAATCCGCAAGCGCCTGAAGGCTTTCAACAACTGTTAGAGGACTTAAAACTCCGGGAGATAGTGCCTACTGAGATTGTGTATTTGTGGTCACTACCTAGTACACAGGCCAACACTCAGGCCAATACGCAGGAAACGGTAGAGGAAACGTTAGACCCATTCATCACGCTCATGACACTCCTCAAAACGTGGTCTAGTCAATCTACCCCGTTGCAAATAACGGTTGTCACTGAGGGTGCCTATGATGTCATTGGCACCGAATCGCTAACGCCAGAACAAGCAGAGATTCAGGGCCTTTGCCAAGTGATTGGTCAGGAGTATCCATCCATTGGCTGTCGTCAGGTGGATTGGATCCAAGGAGAGAGAGAGCCCAAGCAACTAGCCCAGACGCTTTGGCAAGAGTTACAGGTAGACATGCCTGCTGCGGTGGTGGCCTATCGGGGCGGTTCTAGCAATCGCCATCGTTGGCAACAGACCTATCAGGCAACTCCATTGGCTGAAGGTATGCCAACAGCAGCTTCAGCCAATGGGGTCCGTCTTCATAAAGGTGGGCTGTACGTCATTATTGGCACTAAAGAGTTAGGAGAAGGATTAGGTTCGATATGGACTGAGCAGTTAACTGAGCACTATCAAGCAAATGTTGTTCAAATAGAACATACTGATAGAGAGACATTACAGGCTGAGCTAAGGCAAGCTGCCAACAAGTTTGGTCCTATTAAGGGCGTATTTGTCAGTAGCCCTATGACCAATGAACAGTCGGCAGCACCGATTGCGCTGATGCAGCCTCACCATTGGGAATACAGCACTCAAACGAAGAAAACAGTGCTGCAAGATTTAGCGAGTCTCTTTCAGAGAGGCTCTGCCAACGCACTCCAAAGCGATGCCATTCAAAGCCAACCTCCCGACTTCTGTTGCGTGCAGTCTTCGCTTTCTTCCATTATTGGTGGCCTGGGCCTAGCCGCCTACTCCGGTGCCAATCACTTTATAGATGCCTTTGTTGCTCAGCAAAACCAGCACTCACCCTTCCCCTGGTTTAGCATCAACTGGGATGCCCATACTGATGAGAGCACAGGTGACAATACAGGGGCTGAGGAGCCATCCAATAAGGCGTCTGGGCAACAAAGCAGTGTCTCAGGCTGGGGAAGTGCCCTCGCAAACTTTGCCCTCACCCCAACAGAAGTATGGCAGGCGACCGAGCGCATTCTCACTCAGGCCAGTCTCGGCCAAACAATTGTATCCAAAGGAGATCTCTGCGATCGCCATCAACAATGGATTCACGCGCAGCCCCATCAACCGCCCCATCAACCAGCTGCTCGGTCAGGACGTTCCCAAGAGATAGGCCCCTCCGACATAGGCCAGGGCAACCCACAGACTGGGCAAAGCTACAGTCGCCCTCAACTCTCAACGGAATATGTGCCCCCTCGCAATGATGTAGAAGAGGGCATTGCAGGCATTTGGAGAGACCTGTTGGGTATCGAGAAAGTCGGCGTTAACGACAATTTCTTTGATTTGGGGGGTCACTCCCTATTGGCTATTCAAGTCATTTCACGATTAAGAGAGGCTTTCCCGGTTGAAATAGAGATGCGGAACCTCCTCTTTGAAGCACCGACAGTGGCAAAAGTTGCTGCGGTCATTTCCGAACAGCTGCCACAGGAGAACGAGCTGGATGAAATGGCCGCACTCCTGGCTGAGGTCCAAACACTTTCTGCCGAGGAAGTTCAAGCTCAATTATCAGGAGGTGACGCATGAGTCAGTTTTATCAGCAGCTAGCCACGCTCACCCCTGAGCAACGGGCACTTTTCGAACAAAAGCTGGCGGCCAAGGGGCTCGAAAAGGGATTGCAAAGTCTAGGATCAGCCCCCATTCCGACGCGCCCTGCAAACCAACCTATTCCCCTCTCTTTTGCACAACAACGCCTGTGGTTTGTGCAGCAGCTCGATCCACAGAACACGGCCTACAATGTGGCCAGCGTGATGAAATTACAAGGGACGCTCAATATTTCGGCGTTAGAAAAGAGTTTAAGCGCCTTGGTCGAAAGGCATGAGACCTTCCGCACCCATTTTTCATTAGAGGAGCATGGGGAGGGGCAGAAGACGCCTGTTCAAATCATTGAGCCGCCCCAACCTGTTCACCTCAAGGTCGAAGATCTACGGGGGAGTGTCGATCCGCAAACGGCAGCTGATCTTAAGATTCAGACACTGACCCAAACCCCTTTTGATCTCACGCAGCCGCTACTCAGAACGGCCCTACTGCAGGTCGGGGAAGATAGCCATCTGTTATTACTCACCACGCATCACATCATTAGCGATCGCTGGTCAGTCATGGTCTTTTTAAGAGAAATGACGTTGCTGTATAGGGCTCTCTCTCAGTCGTCTTCCCAAGAAGAACCTTCACCGTTGCCACCGCTGAAGGTTCAATACGCCGACTGGGCCGTATGGCAACGGCAACAGCTCCAAGGTAAAAAGCTCGAACAACACATTAGCTATTGGAAGCGTCACCTCTCTGGCGAGCTGCCCATTTTAGAGCTACCTGTGGATCGTCCCTATGGCGCAGTGGCGACTTATCAAGGTAGCCAGGTCCCGCTCACGCTCTCTCACGAGCTTTCAGAAAAGCTCAAAGCGCTGAGCAATCAGTACCAAGTCACGCTCTTTACGCTGTTACTCACAGCCTGCAAAGTGCTGCTTCATCGCTATACCGATAGTGACGATATTGTCGTGGGGAGTGATATTGCCAATCGCGATCGCACTGAAACCGAGGGCCTTATCGGCCTGCTCGTCAACACCCTTGTTTTCCGAAGCGATTTATCCAACAATCCTCGCTTCTGTGACCTGCTAAAACAAGTCAGAGAAACTGTCCTCAATGGCTTAGCGCACAAAGATCTGCCGTTTGAAAAGTTGGTAGAAGTTATCAACCCAGAACGGCACCTCAGTCAAATGATGCCGCTATTTCAGGTCAAACTAGACTTGCAGCAGGTGGATGTAAAACCGATGCAGCTAGAGGGGCTCACCATCGCACGTCATCCCCTACCTGAAACCCAGGCTAAATACGAGCTACGCTTTAACCTGCAAGAGACGCCTAATGGCATCGCAGGACAAGTCGAGTACAACAGCGACCTATTCGATGAAAGCACGATTACGCGAATGATCGCGCATTTTCAAACCTTGCTCTCTGGCCTAGCTGCCGATCCAGAACAAGTGATTGCCACCCTTCCCTTGCTGAGCGATGGCGAACGCAAAACCTTGCTGATTGATTGGAATCAAACTCAGCAAGATTATCCACAAAATAATTGCATTCATCAGCTATTTGAGGCTCAGGTCCAGAAAACGCCTGAGGCGATCGCACTCACCGATGGCCACACCTCGCTCACCTATACCGCGCTAAATAACCAAGCCAACCAGCTCGCCCACCACCTGCGAAATTTAGGTATCGGTTCGCCGACTCAAGCCGTATCCAGCCGGTCCAAAACCAACCAGTCCACGGCTACCAGCCAATCTCCGACAACTCAGCCCTTACAAACCGTGGGGATTTGTATGGAGCGCTCCTGCGAAATGGTGGTCAGTCTGTTGGCTATTCTCAAAGCAGGCGGGACTTACGTTCCCCTAGATCCGGCCTACCCCGCTGAGCGACTATCCTTCATTGCCGAAGATGCCAACCTTCAAATCCTCCTGACTCAGGGAGACGGGATTGTCTTTGAGGCCAGCCCGTCCTTACAAACTGTCGATATCACAAAGATTCCCGACAACCTACCGACAACAAAGCTAAAAACGCACGCTCGCCCAAGTGACTTGGCCTATGTCATCTACACTTCTGGCTCTACAGGCGTGCCCAAAGGGGTTGCGATTGAACATCGCAGTACCGTAACCCTGCTTCATTGGGCAAAAGAACAATTCTCACCAGAGGAGTTATCAGGCGTCCTCGCATCAACCTCTGTCTGTTTTGATCTGTCCGTATTTGAGATATTTTCACCGTTAAGCTGGGGCGGAAGCGCCATTGTCGTCGAGAATGCTTTGGCACTTGCCACACTACCTAAGGCCACACCACCTGCCTCTGTTCCTGTGAGTCTGCTTAACACGGTGCCGAGTATCTTAACCCAGCTGTTGAAAATTGGGTCACTGCCAAAGTCTATTCAAACCGTTAATTTAGCCGGTGAAGCACTCCCCATTTCACTGGTACAGCAGCTCCAGCAGCTTCCCCATATCCAACAAATCTACAACCTCTACGGTCCCTCCGAGGACACAACCTATTCCACTTGTGCCCCACTCCATGGTCAACACTTCACCCCAGCCGATACCCGAGTCCCCATTGGCAAACCGATTGCGAATACTCAGGCCTATGTCTTAGATCGCCATCAACAGCCTGTCCCCGTTGGCATTGCCGGTGAACTCTATTTAAGTGGTGCGGGCCTAGCACGCGAATATTTGAATCGCCCAGCGTTAACAGCAGATAAGTTTGTTACCGGGACTCCTTCTTCAGAGACGCTAAGCTCAGCCAGCGCTGTTGATCTAAGCAAAGGTGAGCTAAGCAAACTCTACAAAACCGGTGATCGCGTCCGCTACCGTCTCGACGGGTCCCTGGAGTTTTTGGGGCGATTCGATCAACAAATCAAAATTCGCGGTTTCCGGATTGAAACAGGCGAAATTGAAACCGCCCTAAGCCAGCATCCTGTGGTACAAGAAGCCGTTGTCATTGCCTATGGCGAGGGCACTGACAAGCAGCTCGTAGCCTACGTGGTTGCCAATGATGACGCCTCAGATAACACGTCAGGTGACATTTCAGATGAACCCTCAGAAAACTCTCTTTCAGCACAGCTACGCCATGACTTGGCAGAACGCTTACCCGCTTATCTGATTCCTACGGGGTGGGTAACGCTAGAGGCCCTGCCCAAACTGCCCAATGGAAAAATTGACCGGCGCGGACTGCCCCATCCAGAGCGTCAGACCAGTCAGGCCTACGTGGCACCACGTTCTGAACTAGAAAAAACGCTGGCAACCGTTTGGGGTGACGTGCTCAATCAAGAGAAAGTTAGCATTCACGATAATTTCTTTGAGTTAGGTGGGCACTCACTGCTGGCCATTCAAATTGTGGCGCAAGCAGAAGCCGCACTTCAGTCCAAAATCCCTTTGCAGGCATTCTTTAAAGCGCCGTCCATTTCAGAACTCGCACAACATCTTAGCAGGCGTTCTGAAGATGCCACTATTACGGAAAATAGTACATCTCAGCCCATAAATAGACCGCAAATAACGCCCGATTTAGATCAGCGATACGAACCATTTCCACTCACCGATATTCAGCAGGCCTATTGGGTTGGTCGCTCGCAGGCCTTCGAGCTAGGCAATATCGGCACCCACGGCTACCGAGAGCTAGAAGTAGACGGGCTTTCCGTTGAGCAAGTAGAACAAGCACTCAATGTGTTGATTAAGCGCCACGATATGCTGCGAGCAGTGGTGAACACCGATGGACTACAGACGATTTTGCCAGCGGTGCCCAACTATGAAATCCCGGTTTCTGACTATCGCCAAGGGGTCGAAAATGAGCAACTGGCAATCTTACGCAGCCGTCTTTCCCACCAAGTTTTCACGCCAGAACAGTGGCCCCTTTTCCATATTGAGGCCGCTCAGCTACCAAACAACAAAGTTCGCTTTTTCGTCAGCTTTGATGTGCTCATTGGGGATGCGTGGAGTTTCCAACGTTTAGGGCAAGAGATGGCCCAGCTGATTCGAGGCGAAGCACTTCCGCCCCTGAGTCTTAGCTTCCGTGATTACGTGATGGCAGAGCAGGCTTTTCAAACAACGCCTGCTTACGAGCAATCCCTTGAATACTGGAAAAACCGCCTGACCACACTACCGCCTGCCCCTAGCCTGCCGCTGACCATGGCCCCTAGCCAAGTGAAGACACCCCGGTTTGAGCGACGCAGTGGGCGCTTAGAAGCAGATGACTGGGCACGGTTAAAACAACGCGCTTACCAAGCGGCACTGACGCCCTCTGGTGTTGTTCTTGCGGCCTTTTCAGAAGTGCTAACAATCTGGAGCCAGCAGCCCCAATTCACCCTAAATCTCACGCTGTTCAATCGAGTACCTCTACATCCAGAGATCAATCAAATTGTGGGCGATTTTACCGCTTCCATGTTGCTGGCTGTGGATAACAGCGGGAATGAGTCCTTCATCGCTCGGGCGAAACGTCTTCAGGCTCAGCTATGGGAGGATTTGGATAACCGGGCGGTGAGTGGGGTTCGGATACTCAGAGAATTGGCAAAAGTGAAGGCTGCTGGTCAAAAAGGGACTGGAGCACGGATGCCTGTGGTCTTCACCAGCACGCTGAATCAGGCGATTCCTCAACCTGAGTCAAGAGAGTGGCAAACAGAAAACGTGTTCAGTGTGAGCCAAACTTCCCAGGTGTATTTGGATCATCAGGTTTCTGAAATTGCGGGGGAGCTGGTGTTTAACTGGGATGCGATCGCCGATCTTTTCCCTGAAAATCTCCTCAATGAAATGTTCACTGCCTACGCTCAGCTGCTACGCCAGCTTGCTGTAGATGATAGCGTTTGGCAAACCCTACCAAAACTTGCCTCCACTGAGCACGTTGAGGCCCTTAATCAAACTAATCAGGCTTTTTCAGAGGGCGAGCTATGCCTCCATGAGCTGTTCTTTAACCAAGCTGAAAAACAGCCTGATTACCCAGCGGTGATTACGCCGGAGAAAACGTTGACCTATGGAGAATTAGCTGCGCGAGCACAAGCCCTGGCCCATCAGCTCAAGCAGTTGGCAATTCAGCCCAATCACCGGCCCAATCAACTAATTGCTGTTTCTATGGAAAAAGGTTGGCAGCAAGTCGTTGCTGTCCTTGGGATTTTGAGTGCTGGCGAAGCCTATGTCCCCATCGACCCAACCCTCCCTCAGGAAAGACGCTGGCATCTGATCACAGAGTCATCTGCCGAAATTGTTCTCACCGCATCCGGCAATATTCTTGACTGGCCCACAGGGCTCACTCAAATTTGCATCAACGAAGAGCCCAGTATAAAGCCCAGTGTAGAGCCAGAAGTACAACCCATAGACTTCACGGCAGAAACACTGCAATCCCCAACAGATTTGGCCTATGTCATTTACACCTCGGGCTCTACCGGCACACCCAAAGGCGTGATGATTGACCATCGGGGCGCAGTTAATACGATTTTGGATATTAACCAACGATTTGAGATTGGGCCACGCGATCGCATCTTTGCCCTTTCCTCCCTCAGTTTCGATCTCTCCGTATTTGATATCTTTGGTACCCTAGCCGCTGGAGCGGCCCTGGTGATGCCTTCTGCCCAGCAGGAAAAGAACCCAACCCATTGGCGACAGCTGCTCACAGAGCACAACGTCACGGTTTGGAACTCTGTCCCAGCACTCATGCAGCTACTCACCACAGAGCTAACGGCGATAGAAAATTCGTCTGCTAAAGAAGATGCTAAAGAGGCCTCCAATGCACCCTCCGCTCTCCGCTTAGTGCTTCTCAGTGGCGACTGGATTCCGCTGACGTTGCCCAGCCAAATCACACTACACTGCCCAACCGCTCAAGTCATCAGTCTTGGTGGTGCCACCGAAGCCTCTATTTGGTCAATTGCCTACCCGATTGAATCCGTTGATCCTAACTGGCATAGCATCCCCTATGGTCGCCCCCTAGCCAATCAACAATGGTATGTCCTAGATGAAAACTTACACCCCTGCCCGCCTTGGGTAACCGGCCAACTCTATATTGGTGGAATCGGCTTAGCTAAGGGCTATTGGAATCGTCCAGAGCTGACAGCGGAGCGATTTATTTCACCTACCATTTCACCTACGACCCTCCCCACATCGTCACGCCTCTACAAGACCGGTGACCTTGGCCGCTACCGCCTCGACGGCACCCTCGAGTTCCTGGGCCGAGAAGATTTCCAAGTCAAAATCAATGGATATCGCATTGAGCTAGGTGAAATTGAAAGTGCCTTGCAACAGTATCCAGCTATTGACGCTGCTGTTGTTGAGCCCGTGGGAACGCCAGCTGAGCTGGTCGCCTATGTGGTGCCTCAGATGAATGCAATTGCGAATGCTTTGAGCCAGCCCCTAGCGAAGCTAGATTTTAAGCAGAAGCAGCTAGGCATTCGCGAGGCTTCTCCCCAAGCGGCCCCCTCCCAAGAAGACACCCTAGAACTCCCTAAGAGAAAATCATCTACGGAACCCTTCATTCGTCGGCAAAGCCATCGTCAGTTTCTAGCTCAGCCTATTTCCCTAGAAGGGTTTAGTGATTTTCTCGCTGAGCTGAGTGCTCACACGATTCCCGATTCCCCTATTCCCAAATATCGTTATGCCTCTGCTGGCAGCCTTTACCCCATACAATCCTATCTACACATCCAAGCCGATCGAATTTCGGGGGTTGCCCCCGGCTGGTACTACTATCACCCTATTAAACACAGCCTAGAGAAAATCCATGCTGAAGACGCTTCTCCTGCGGAGACTGTTTCAACACTCTCACAGTCACTCTCGCTGTCACTTTACGGCCCCAATCAACAGCTCCAGCAGAATAGCGCCTTCTCTCTTTTCCTCGTTGCCAACATGGAAGCCATTGAGCCCATCTACGGTGATAAATCCAGGGATTTTTGTTTGATTGAAACCGGCTACATGGGACAACTCATGATGGAAAAGGCCCCTGATTTTGACCTTGGCCTTTGCCCAATCGGAGGGTTTAATCACGAGGTATTGAAACGTCAGATAGGTCTCAGGCAACACCAACAGCCTCTTCATGCCCTAGTCGGCGGGTTGATTGATCCTAGCTGGAATCATCAATGGATGGCCGTTCACGATTCCTCACAAACGGTTTCTACCACGGAAACACTCACCCACACATTAAAGCAACACTTGAGCGAAAAGCTACCTAGCTACATGGTGCCCACTCGCTATCAAATTTTAGGCAGCCTACCGCTCACCCCAAATGGAAAGGTCGATAGGCGTGCATTGCCCCTCCCCACAGCAGGTACGACCACTCAGTATGTCGCACCGACAAACCCCACCGAGGAAAAAATCACCGAGCTATGGCAAATGCTGTTAGACGATGTAGACAAGGTTGGCATCCACGACAACTTCTTTGAAGTTGGGGGGAATTCTCTGACAGCCATGCAGCTGTTATCCCAACTACAAAACACCTTCTCAGTGGAGCTAACGATTACGCAACTGTTTGGAGCACTTACCCCTGCCGAGCAGGCTCACATTATTGTAAGCCAAACAATCGACGATGCTCATCAGAGTGTGAATGGCCGAACTATTCCCACCCGGAAGAAGACTGTTGAAAATGCTGACCCAATTCCCCGCAGACAGTCGGCAACACCTCTACCCAACCCTGAAGAAAATAACCCTGAAGAAAACAACCTTGAAATAGACATTGAGGCGCTATCAGATGAAACCGTTAATGACCTGTTA
Organism: Cyanobacteria bacterium P01_F01_bin.53; assembly: GCA_039186165.1. GTDB lineage: Bacteria > Cyanobacteriota > Cyanobacteriia > Phormidesmidales > Phormidesmidaceae > Phormidesmis. The sequence goes on along the minus strand of JBCDAG010000001.1, from coordinate 23,257 downwards.
GGGCAGCTTTTAACAGAAGACAATCAGGAGGCAACTTCATGAATCCCGTAAACTCTCCTGATATCTCCAACCTTACCGCTGAGCAAAAGCGCAAGTTGCTCACGCAGCTCATGCAGCAAAAGGCTGCTAAGAAATCAGCCCTAACCTCCACACAAAAAAGCAAACAGACGCCTGAGCAAAATTCAGATGAGCAAAATTCAGAAGGTGATCTAGCAGGAGCCCCTCAATCGGAAGGCCTAAATACAGCTCCGCTCTCGTTCGCCCAGCAACGACTATGGTTTATCGATCAGCTACAGCCCAATCAAACGGTATACACCATTCCTGCGGCGCTGAGGCTTCAGGGAGTGCTGCAAGTAAAAACGTTGCAGCGCTGTCTCAACGAAATTGTGAGCCGTCATGAGATACTACGAACCCAATTTGTTTCAATAGACGGCGAGCCATCACAAACTATTTTGTCTCAACAAGACATTGAGCTGTCTGTTGTTGAGCTGTCGGGCTCTGAAATATCAGAGTCTAAATTATCTGGGTCTAACTTGCCAGATGCTGAGCCGATTAGCCCAGATGACACTGCTGATGATTTTATCGCTCAACTGCGTCCTCATTTAACAGCGCTAGTCGAGCAATCCTTCGATCTGGCAACGGGACCACTGCTGCGATCTCAACTCCTCAAACTCGGTGAGAATGACCACATTTTGTCCGTCACCGTTCACCACATCATTGCTGACTATTGGTCTCTCAAAGTATTGATGAAAGAGATTGCCTTGCTGTATCAGGCCTTCTCTAGCAACCAACCGTCTCCTCTCCCCGCCCTGCCCATTCAATATGGCGACTATGCTGCTTGGCAGCATTCCCAGCAGGCGGTCTCTGTCGAATCCCAACTCAATTATTGGCTCCAGCAATTGGCTGAGCCCCCAGCGGTTCTTCAGCTGCCCACCGATCATCCCCGTCCTGCAATTCAGAGCTTTAGTGGAGCGCGTCGCAGCTTTACGCTCTCTCCCGAACTCTCAGAGAGATTAGCTCAGCTCGCTGGGCGATCGCAATCAACCCTCTTCATGACGCTGCTGGCAGCCTTTCAAGTATTGCTGTATCGCTACTCGGGGCAGTCAGATATTTTGGTGGGTTCCACCGTGAGTAATCGCGATCGCGCTGAAACCAAAGACCTCATCGGCCTCTTTGTAAATAACCTCGTCTTCCGGGCAAATGTTACCGCCAACCAGACGTTTACACAGTTCCTGGCTCGGGTAAGAGATACGGCTATCAGCGCTTATCAAAACAAAGACGTGCCCTTTGAACAGGTCGTCGATGTGCTCCAAGTGGAAAGGCAGCTAAGCCATAACGCACTGTTCCAGGTGATGTTCATTCTCCACAACACACCCAACGCTAACTTTACATTACCGGACCTTAAGGTAACCGCACTAGAGCTGGGCAATAGCGCCGCTCGGTTTGATCTCAGCTTAGATATGTATGAGGGGCCATCGGGTCTAACGGGCGTCTTTGAATACAACACTGATTTATTTACGACTAGCACATTAGATCGCTTGGTTGCCCACTTTAAAACGTTGTTAACAGGGATTGTTGCCCAGCCTGAAACACCCATCGGGGCACTGCCATTACTGACATCTACAGAGCTAATCGACTTAAGCATCAAGAACCAGACAACCGTAGAGATTCCTGAACAGTGTGCGCATCAGCTCATAGAAGCTCAGGCAGAAAAGACCCCAGAGGCGATCTCACTCTCCATTGGCCACATCCCAGCCGATAATGGGCGCTCCCAGTCCTTTCCACCTGAAGAGCCATGGACTTATCAAGCGCTCAACAACCGGGCCAACCAACTCGCACACTATCTCAAACAATATCTTGCTAGCCAAGGTGCGAACCCCGATAGCCGTATTGCTCTAGCCATGCACCGTTCCCCCGAACTGGTGATAGCCCTGCTCGCAATTCTAAAGATTGGCGGCACTTACATTCCGCTTGATCCCACCCATCCAGAAGCGCGATTGCAGCACATCTTACAAGATTCAGGCGTCTCTCTTATTTTGGAGTCAGAGGCATCCTTAACAACGCTAATCTCGGATCTTGAAGTTCCGATTCTTGATCTCAAGCAAAATTCTCAAGCCATTAATCAACACTTCATCGAGAATCTTGCAGTTGACGTCAGCCCCCAAGACCTCGCCTACATTATCTACACCAGCGGCAGTACCGGAAAGCCTAAGGGCGTTCCAATCCAGCATCGTAGCCTGGTCAATTTACTGACATCAATGGCAAAGGCTCCAGGGATTGGTACCGAAGACGCCTTGTTAGCCGTCACCACTGTTGCCTTTGATATTGCAACGCTAGAGCTATTATTACCGCTCACAGTAGGGGCAAGACTTGTGATCGCCACACCCGAAACCGTTCGTGACAGCGAGCGCCTCATCGCCCAGCTAAAAAGCGACGATATCACCCTCATGCAGGCAACACCAGCCACTTGGCGGTTGTTGTTAGATGCGGGCTGGGAAGGCTTGTCCAAGCTCAAAATCCTCTGCGGCGGCGAAGCGCTCAATCTTCCCCTCGCCCAACAACTACTTCCCTGCTGCCACGAACTTTGGAACCTGTACGGCCCTACCGAAACCACTATCTGGTCAAGTGCCCTCCGCATTGACGAGATAGTGCTAGCCAACGGATTTGTTCCTATTGGCGGACCCATAGACAACACGATTTTTCATGTTCTCGACCCACAACAACAACCCGTTCCTGTGGGTGTGCCGGGAGAGCTTCACATCGGGGGGGCTGGTCTCAGCACTGGATATCTCCATCGCGCAGAGCTAACGGCTGAGAAGTTTGTCAATACCGAGCTTCCTAGCATTCCACACACCACCCCAAACAACATCCCACACATCACCACACTCTACAAAACGGGAGATCTCGTCCGTCGCCATTCCACTGGCACCCTCGAATACCTAGGTCGTCTCGATCACCAAATAAAACTTCGCGGATTCCGCATCGAACTCGGTGAAATAGAATCTATCCTTAATAACCATCCTGACATTGACCAATCGTTAGTGATGCTCTATCGCAACGGTGAAAATCACGAGCCTCAACTGGTCGCTTACTGCAAGGTATGGCCCGATGTCGAACTAGTGAATAATCCAACCACGCTCCGTCAAAACCTCAGTGGTCAACTGCCGACCTACATGCTGCCCACTGCGTATGTTTTACTGGCAGACTTTCCCCTCACACCCAATGGAAAAATTGACCGTAAAGCACTACCCAAGCCCCAGATAGGTCAGCTCAGTGGTCAGCCCACAACAGACTCATTAGGGCCACAAACCGAAACCGAACAGCTCATAGCCAATATCTGGGCAGATACGTTAAAGATCCCAGCTGTCAGGGCTACTGATAATTTCTTTGAACTAGGCGGGCACTCTCTTTTGGCTGCACGTGTCATTGCTCGACTTCAGCCAGTTTTGGGCATGTCGGTGCCCTTAAGAACGCTCTTCGAGAAGCCCACACTCTCTGCTTTTTCCACCGCTATAGACGCCACCCTGCAAAACAAAACTTTTGAGCCTATTCAATTGATTGATAGGGAGGGCTCTCTACCCTTATCCTATGCCCAAAAGCGACAGTGGGTCCTCGCACAATTAGAACCCAACAGCCCCTTTTACAATATCCCTGCGGCGGTACGACTTGTCGGAGACTTCTCAATCCCAGTATTAGAAGAAAGTCTGGCCTTTTTGTGCGATCGCCACGAAGGGTTACGCACGACATTCCAATCAGTAGAGGGTGAAGCTAACTTACAGATACTACCCACACTGGCGCCCACACTAGTACCTAAAGTCTCATACATAGAGGCTAGAAATAAAAAGGCCAGAAATAACGCGCTTTCTGAGTCACAAATCACAGATAGATTAATCGCTGAATCGCGAAAGCCTTTTGATCTCACAACAGCTCCCCTGATGCGGGTAACGGTGATTCGCACCGAAGAGCAGGCTTATATTGTTTTGCTGGTACTGCACCACATCATTGCCGACGCGGGGTCTGTGGACATGCTGGTACGTGAACTCGTTTCTGTCTATACCCAGCGAAGGGCCCAGCGAAGGGCAGAGTCCCCCGTCGTATTGCCCCCACTCCCTGTGCAGTATGTGGACTACGCCGCATGGCAACAGCGCCTTGACACCTCCAAGCAGCTTAGCTACTGGCAACAACAATTAGCAGAGGTACCGCCCCTGCTGTCATTACCCACCGACTACCCACGACCAGCTATACAACAGTTTGAAGGTGGGAGCTATCGATTTGCCCTCACAGCACAGCAAACCGCCGCACTGAAGCAGCTTAGTCAACGGCACAGAGCGACAGTCTTTATGACGTTAATGGCAGCGTTTCAAAGCTTGCTACATCGATACAGCGGCGCAGAAGACCTGGTCGTTGGGACGCCCATAGCGCATCGGCCACAGGCTGAGCTAGAAGGCGTATTAGGGATGTTTGTCAATACGCTGGTACTGCGCGGTGATTTCTCAGAAGACATAACATTTACTGAGTTACTCCATCAGGTACGGACGACGGCCCTATCGGCTTACGCCCATCAAGATGTGCCGTTTGAGCAGGTTATAGATGCGCTGAATATACCGCGTACCTGGAGTCACTCGCCCCTATTCCAAGTGATGTTCGTCTGGCAAGCGGCTAAGTTGGATGCTACCTCTGCGGTTGATGATCTCACATGGTCTCCGCTAACACTCGATAGCAACACCACAAAAGTGGATCTCACGTTGTCTATGGCAGAAGAGAACGCAGAAGATGGGGTTCGATTAAGTGGCAAGTTTGAGTATCGCCGAGATCTGTTCAAACACGGCACTATTGAGGCGATGGCAGATACTTTCTGCACCTTACTCAACGCGGTTACAACATCACCTGAACAACTTATTTCTGAATTGCCCCTGGTGAGCGAACGTCAGGAACAACAATTACGGGCGTGGAACGATACCGCTCGTGATTATCCAACGGGGTTATGTCTGCATCAACTATTTGAGCAGCAAGTGGCGCGATCTCCCCAAGCCCAGGCCCTCGTCACCCCAACCCAAACGCTCTCATATCAAGAACTCAATACCCGAGCTCATCAGCTTGCTGAGCAACTACACTCACGTGGCATTGGCTCAGACTCCCGCGTCGCCATCTGCCTAGATCGCTCAGCGAATCTGATTATTGCAATTCTCGCAATCCTCAAAGCAGGTGGCGCCTACGTACCGCTAGATCCCAACTATCCATCGAGCAGGCTCGCTTATATTCTCGACGATGCTCAGGTGTCCACTGTCATCACTCAACCTGAGTATGAAAACATCACAGCATCAACCCCTCACACAGTTGTCCTAACAGATGTCCTGACGGAGCAAGCCTCACCCACTACAACATCCATAAGCCACGCGCCTATACCCCACAGCACACGAGAGCACAATCTCGCCTACATCATTTACACCAGTGGCAGCACGGGCAGGCCAAAAGGCGTCGCGATTGAACACCACAGCCCGGTTGCACTCGTGCAATGGGCCAACGAAGTCTTTTCACCAGATCAGTTATCCGGCGTATTGGCTGCCACTTCAGTGTGCTTCGACCTTTCTATTTTCGAAATATTTGTCCCACTCAGCAGCGGCGGTAGTATCATCCTCGCAGAAAATGTGTTGCAGCTACCGACATTACCTGCCGCTGAGCAGGTGACCTTAATTAATACGGTACCCACTGCGCTCGCAGAACTCGCTCGCATTAATGGCATCCCCAATAGCGTCACCACCATCAACCTTGCAGGCGAGCCCATTCCGCCAACCTTGGTGAAACAACTCTACGCCCTGGCCTCTGTAGAGCAAGTCTCCAATCTGTATGGCCCCTCCGAAGATACCACCTACTCTACCTACACCCTGCTCTCCCCAGAGGACGCTACTGTCCCAATCGGTAGTCCCATCGCTAATACCCAAGCCTACGTATTAGATCAACAGCAAAAGCAGGTTCCCATTGGCATGCCGGGTGAACTCTACTTGGCAGGGAAAGGCCTTGCCCAAGGGTATTGGAATCAACCAACATTAACGGCTGAAAGCTTTATTGACTGCCCCCAAGTTCTCTCTCCGAAAACACCCACACTCTACAAAACTGGAGATCTCGTCCGATACCGACCCGATGGACAGCTTGAGTTCCTAGGCCGGCTGGACAATCAGGTAAAAATTCGCGGATTTCGCATTGAGCTAGGTGAGATAGAATCTTCGCTATTACAGCATTCACAGGTCATGCAGGCAGCGGTTAAGGCCTGGACGGATACCCAAAACAATCAACGATTAGTCGCTTATGTCGTTTTCGCCGGAGTTCCTGATAAAGAAGCCTTCGGCAAAGCATTATCGACGATTTCAGCCTCATTTGAAGGATTGCGATCGCACCTCCAAAAGTCTCTTCCCGACTATATGCTCCCGGCAATAGTCGTTCCCCTCGAAGCACTTCCCCTATTGCCTAACGGCAAGATAAATCGCCGAGCCTTACCGAGCCCCATTTTTGAAACAGCCTTAAAAGGAAAAAAGGAGATCCTAACGGCAACAGAACAATCGCTCGTCAAGATTTGGCAAGCGTTGCTCGGCCAACCAGTAGGCATTCATGACAATTTCTTTGAGCTAGGTGGCGACTCAATTCTAGCGATTCAAGTAATCGCCCAAGCCCAGAACATAGGGCTATATTTCTCACCCCGAGATCTTTTTCAATACTCCACTATTTCACAGCTCGCTGCGATCACCACCACGCAGACCTCTAATCAGGCTCAGCAAACCCCGATTGTGGGGCCTGTTGCCCTTACACCCATCCAGCATTGGTTCCTCACGCAACCCTTACAGCACCCTCACCACTGGAATCAATCTGTTTTGCTCTCCGTCCAGCAAGCGCTCCGACCTGACATCCTAGAACAGGCGCTACGACAACTCATGCATCATCATGATGCCCTAAGAGCAACCTTTAAACAGACGAAAAAAGGTTGGGAACAGTCTTATCAAGGTCCTTCAGAAACGGTCCCACTGAGGGTTATTCAGCGCAGTATTACAGAGAATGAAGATGCAGAGGGTGAAGAGGTTTCCTCGGTGATTACGACTGAGGCCGCTGCTGCACAAGCAAGCTTTCAGCTGCAAGAAGGTCCACTCCTAAACGTTGTTTACTACGATCTAACCACCCCTGCGGGGCCTGAACGGAGGTTGTTGATCGTCTGCCATCACCTGTTGGTTGATGGCATCTCCTGGCGAATTTTACTCAGTGACCTGCAACGGCTCTATCAACAGCTTAGTGAACCGTCCAACCAGAATAGTCAACTGCTGTTGCCGCCCAAAACACTCTCTTGTCAGCACTGGGTCAAGCAACTAACCATTACTGATTTCAATTCAGAATTGCCGTACTGGGAAAGTATTGCAGCCGCTAAGTTACCGCTATTCTTGCGAGACTTTCCAGCGGGGAACAATGCAATGGCTACCGCAGATACCGTGTCGGTTTCGTTAACCTCTGAACAAACTCAAAGGCTGATTAGGAAAGTTCCAACTGCCTACAGTGCCCGCATTGAAGATATTTTGCTCACGGCATTGCTCCTTGCATTATCGCCTTCTTTAAGTACGCAACAAAAGGGTACGCAACAAGAGGGAGAAGAAACGACAGACGCACAAACAGAGCCATCCCTGAGAATTTCTCTGGAAGGTCATGGTCGCCCAGAGGATCAGGATTTGTCGCGAACGGTTGGTTGGTTAACAACGCTTTATCCCGTTTTGCTTAAGATGCCATCCATGCCGAATCAAGATCAAGAGATCGATACCGGGCAAGTGATTAAATCCGTCAAAGAAACACTGAGGTCAGTGCCCAGGCAAGGCATGGGATATGGTGTGTTGCGATATCTACAGGCCTCAGGTGGAAAGAAATCTTTGGAAACAGATACGCCTATTCGCTTTAACTATTTGGGCCAAACCGATCAACTCTTTACTGAGGATAGTTGGCTAGCACCCGCTAGCGAATCAGCCGGAGCCGCTCGCAGTGGAGAAGACCCCCGCGATGTGTTGATAGAGATCAATGCTGTTATTAGCCGAGGAATGCTGACATTACACTGGACCTTTAGTCGAGAAATCCATAAGAAAGCAACCATTTCTGGCTGGGCAGAAAGCTATCTCACACAGCTCATCACATTGATTGAGTATTGTTTATCGACAGACACCGATCAAGGCTATAGCCCAACGGACTTCCCTCAAATGGGCTTAGAGCAGGGTGAACTAGATGATTTACTCGCTAGCCTAGAAGGTGAAATGTCAGAAGGCGAGATGTCAGGAGGTGAGATGTCATGAATACTCAGATAAATGGGCAAAAGGCATCCGCATCAAAAGCCGCCCCAAAAGCCGGTAAGCGTAGCAATATTGAGAATATGTACCCACTCTCTCCGATGCAGGAAGGGTTGTTGTTTCATTCACTGCTATCGCCTACCTCAGGGGCCTATGTTCCTCAAGTTGTCCTGTCGTTTTCTAGTCAGCCAGAAAACCCCATCAATGGGCAGCTACTAAAGCAAGCCTGGGAAGAGGCCATTACGCGGCATAGTATTTTGCGCACAGGATTTTATTGGGAGCAACGGGATAATCCATTCCAGGTTGTTTACCGTAATGGACCCAGCACTTGGACGGATAAAATTTGGATAGAGCAGGACTGGCAGCAGCTATCCTCGGCGGAGCAAGCCGCTAAACTCCAGATTTTACTGGCGTGCAATCGCAGTGAACCGTTCAACCTTAACCAACCGCCCCTTATGCGGTTGACTTGGATAAACCGTGGGTGCGATCACCAAACCGCTCCGGCTCAGAATCGCTACTACCTCATTTGGTGCTATCACCACCTAATTCTCGATGGTTGGTCGGCAAGCCAACTCTTAAAAGAGGTTTTTCAACAATATTTTGTTTCGTCAGGCAATCTTTCTTTGACACCCAGATCAGCTCCCCGTGCCTACGGCGAGTACATTGCCTGGTTGAATCAACAAAATATCGCTGTAGCCCAAAGCTTCTGGAAAGACTATCTTGACGGATGGGAAGGACCAACGTCATTGCCAATCCTCAAGCCCCAAACGGCCAAACAATCAGAAACACAACCTGCGCCCCCTCAACTTGAAGAACAGCAGCGTCCCCTATCTGCTAAAACCACTCAGCGCATAAAAGCCTTTGCCCGAACCCATCAAATCACTCTCAACACTCTTGTCCAAGCCGCTTTGGGGCTTGTCCTTAGCCGTTACTGCGATACGAAAGATATTGTGTTCGGGGCCACTTGCGCTGGCAGGCCGGCTGAGTTGGCTGGGGCCTTGTCCATGGTTGGGCTCTTTATCAATACACTGCCGGTGCGGGTCCAATTAGATAGTGACATCCCAGTGGTGGACTGGTTGCAAGGGCTGGGTAATCAGCAGGCTGCTACAACGGACTATGACTATATCTCCTTGAGAGAATTGCAGCAGTGGGTGAATGACGGGAAAAGCCTCTTTGACTGCTTGCTTGTCTTTGAAAGCTATCCAATTTCGGCAGAAACCTTTAGTGTCCAAACCGCTCTCCATCTAGACGATATTCAGTTCAATGAGTGGACCCATTTCCCCCTGACTATTCTCGTTTCCGGGGAAGAACAGCTCACGTTCACGGCAAAGCACCGTTCTGAAGAACTTTCCTCAGAGGCCGTCAATCGTTTTTTAGGACACCTCACGAACGTCATTGCAGCCCTTATAAAGAAACCAGAAAGCAACTTAAGAGATATCTCTTTACTGTGTTCAGTAGAGAAGAGGCAACTGGCCGAGTGGAATAACACAGCGGTGGAAAGCTACCCCTTAGATAAATCACTGCCAGATTTGTTTGAGGCACAAGTTGAAAAAACGCCCCAGGCGATCGCACTCATTTTTCAGGGGCAATCCCTCACCTATCAAGCCCTAAATGAGCAAGCCAACCAGCTGGCCTATACGCTACAAAACAAAGGCATTGGCCCAGAGCATCGCGTGGCCGTTTATCTTAACCGTTCGTTGGAAATGGCGATCGCCCTCCTGGCCATCGTCAAAACAGGAGCAGCCTATGTCCCCCTCGATCCGAGCTATCCAGAGGAACGGCTTACCTACATGCTCACTGATGCTGAGGTGTCTGCTGTTTTAAAGGAGATCCCAGATAGTTCACAGCAGCCTACCGGCAACCCGCACCGCACCCTTTCTCCCGACAGCAGCGTCTATGTCATCTACACCTCCGGCTCCACGGGCAAACCCAAAGGCGTCATCAACACGCATCAAGGACTCGTCAACCGACTGTGCTGGATGCAACAAACCTACAACCTTACGATAGGCCAACGCATCCTCCACAAAACCCCTCTCAGCTTCGATGTCTCCGTCTGGGAGATATTTTGGCCACTGCTTAACGGTGCCACCCTTGTCATCGCCAAACCTGACGGACATAAAGACAGCGCTTACCTCGCTGATCTCATCCAGGCCCAGCACATTTCAATTCTTCACTTTGTTCCTAGCATGTTGGCCGCGTTTCTAGAAGCCCCCGAGGTCAACAACTGCAAAACCCTTCAACACGTTATTTGCAGTGGAGAAGCGCTCCCGCCTGCCCTCAAGGAGGAATTTTTCCAAAAGCTCCCCAGCACCCAGCTCCACAACCTTTATGGCCCCACCGAAGCCGCTATCGATGTCACTGCATGGCGGTGCCATCCTGGCTCCGACGTCGTCCCCATCGGTCGTCCCATCGCCAACACTCAAATTCACCTGTTAGACAACGATCTCAATCCTGTTCCCATGGGTGTTCCGGGAGAACTCCACATTGGCGGCATCGGCGTTGCCCGAGGCTATCACAATCGCCCCGCATTGACCGCTGAGAAGTTTATTCCGAATCCCTTTACTCAGGCTTCCCGCCTGTATAAAACAGGGGATCTCGCCCGCCACCGCCCCGACGGCACTATCGAATATCTGGGCCGCCGAGATAGTCAAATCAAGCTGCGAGGCGTCCGGATTGAGCTGGGGGAAATCCAGGTGGCGCTAACCAGCCATACAGCTATCCGCCAAGCCGCTGTCATGACGCAAACAATACGAGATGGAGAGAACACCTTAATTGCTTATGTCGTGGGAGAAGCCAATCATTTCTCCCATCTGGAGCGCGAGCTATCGACCTTCCTAAAAACACGGCTGCCCGATGTGATGGTACCGGCACAGTTCATGGTTTTAGACGCGCTACCGCTTACCCCCAATGGCAAACTGGATCGCCGTGCATTGCCTCAACCTCAGAACATAGGGATCGCTCAGAAAGTGACACCTCGCAATCAAACAGAACAGGCGATCGCAGCGATATGGTCAGATGTTCTCCAACTTGAGAACATCAGCATTAACGACAACTTTTTTGAGTTAGGCGGCCATTCCCTGAGTGCCACAAGGGTCAATACGCGCTTGAGAAAACACTTTGATAGTCCCATCTCCTTGCAAAGCATTTTTGAATACCCCACCCTCGAAGCCCTCGCCAACTACATCGATGCCCTAACCATTAACGTCAGCCCCAACGCAAATACTACACAGCCCATCGGGCATAAGGAGATTGAACTATGAACCCGATGAACACTGCCACCACCCTAACCAATATCGAAACATTCTTGGCCGAGCTATCCCGCCAAGAGGTCAAACTGTGGATGGACGGGGAGCGACTGCGCTGTAGCGGCCCAGAAGCGGTTTTAACTGATGAACTAAACGCCCAGTTAAAGGCCCGGAAACCGGATATCATCGCATTTCTACAACAGCTCCCTAACAAGCGGGCTGTACCGACTATTTCACCAGCCCCTCGCCAGGGCGGGCCAATTCCCCTATCGTTTGCCCAACAGCGCCTTTGGTTCCTCCATCAAATGCAGCCAGACTTGGCCGTCTATAATTTGCCGATGGCAATTCAAGTCGAAGGTTTTTTAGAAACTGAGGCCTTTAGCCAAAGTCTGAACGAAATTGTTCGCCGTCATGAGGTGTTGCGCACTCGGTTCGTCACGGTGGAGGGCCAGCCCGTACAGAAAGTGCAAGAGCCTGCCCCCATTGAAATACAGCATATAAACCTCCAAGACAGCGCTCACCCTGAAGACGCCGTAAAACAGGCAGCGCTCGACGATGCCCAAAAGCCTTTTGATCTCAGTCAGGATCAGCTACTCCGTGTCACCGTACTCTCCCTAAGCGATACCAAATCTGTTGTGCTCTTCACCGTGCACCATATTATTGCCGACGGTTGGTCACAGGAGATTTTAATCCAGGAGCTGGCCACCTTCTATAAAGCAGCACTCATCGGGCAAACAACGTCTCTACCGGCACTCCCCATCCAATATGCCGACTTTGCCATTTGGCAACAAAACTGGCTGCAAGGCAAGGAGTTAGACACCCAGCTCAACTACTGGAAAAAACAGCTAGATGTCAATCAGGCCGTGCTACAGCTGCCAACCGACTATCCTCGGGCACGGGTACAAACCTATCGCGGCGCGATAGAACAGTTTTCGCTGTCCAAAGAACTGAGTGAACGGCTCAGAACCCTTGGTCAGCAGCAATCTGCCACCTTATTTATGACACTGCTGGCAGCGTTTAAGGTGCTGCTGTATCGCTACACAGGGCAGACAGATTTAGTTGTAGGAACCCCCATCGCCAATCGACATAGGGCAGAAGTGGAAGGTTTGATTGGACTATTTGTAAATACGCTGGTATTGCGAACCTCCCTGGGCGGGAGTGCGCCATCCCACCTTACCCCGCAAGCGAGTTTCACGGCCCTGCTCGACCATATCAAAACCACAACCTGGGCCGCCTACGATCACCAAGAGCTCCCCTTCGAAAAACTTGTCGAGGCCCTACAACCAGAACGAGACCTCAGCTACAGCCCACTCTTTCAGGTTAAATTTCGCCTAGAAAATCCACCGCAGGAAACGATTACCCTACCAGGTTTGACCTTCAAGCGACTGCCGCAATCGATCACCACAGCCAAGTTAGATCTCAGTGTTGACTTGTATGAAACAGCTGAGGGGATTGTGGGTGGTTTTGAATACAACAGCGACCTTTTCAAGCCCGAAACCATCCAGCGTATGGTGGAGCACTTTAAAACATTGCTCGCCTCAATTGCAGCAACGCCAGAAAGTCCAATTTCTGAGCTTCCTATGCTCACGGATAAAGAGCAACAGCAGCAACTGGTGGAGTGGAATAATACTCAACGGCCCTATCGCCAAGATTGTTGTTTTCATCAGTTGTTTGAAGAGAAGGTTGAGCAGTATCCAGATGCGATCGCACTCACCTTCGACAACAGCAGCAACGATACAAGCTCCGGCACTGAGCCGTCTATTGAACAACTCACCTACACCGAGCTAAATCAACGCAGCAACCAGCTCGCTCATCAGCTCCAATCCCTTGGGGTCGGCCCGGAAACGATTGTGGGCATTTGCATCGAGCGATCGCCCCATATGATCATCGCCCTCCTCGCAGTCCTGAAAGCAGGCGGTGCATATTTACCCCTGGACCCCACCTATCCTGCCGAGCGTCTCACCTACATGCTAGAAGACGCCCAAGTCCCTATTCTCCTCACCCACAGCCACGTCGCTAACGGTCATCTCGCTAACAGTCAACTCACACTCACCACCACCACTCAACGAATTAACCTCGACACAGAGTGGCCCACCGAACAGCCGCTCACCAATCCAAAGAACGCCGTCACACCTGCCAATCTCGCCTATCTCATTTACACCTCAGGCTCCACTGGCAAACCCAAAGGCGTCCTCATTCCACACGGTGGCCTGGTTAACCTTACCGAAGACAAAATTCGCGTTTGCGGCGTACGCCCCAGCGACTGCATTCTACAGTTCTTTTCCTTCAGCTTTGATGCCTCCATCCCCGAGATCATCATGGCTCTGGGCAGTGGTGCCCAACTGTTGTTAGCACCACCCACCACACTTCTCCCCGGCCCCGATCTCAGCGATCTGATTGCGTGCCACAAAGTCACCCACATCACCCTTACCCCCTCCGCCCTCACCAGCGTCCCTTCTGGTCCCCTTTATGACAACTTCCCCCACCTCCGCATGGTCCTCGTCGGTGGAGAAGCACCTGCCCCATCATTGGTCAAAACCTGGGGCAAAGATCGTTTATTCATTAACGCCTATGGCCCCACCGAAACCACCGTCAACGCCAGCATGGTCCCCTGCGGCAATGGACACCCTGTAGAACCAACCCTCCTCCCAAGCACCAACAAACAGCTCTACATTCTTGACAACAATCTTCAGCTCCTGCCCGTCGGAGTCGTTGGAGAACTCCACATCGGTGGCGTTGGCATCGCCCGAGGATACTTAAACCGCCCAGACCTAACCGCTGAGCGCTTTATTCCCAACCCCTTCTACCCCGCAGAAATCTCAACCTCAGAATCTACGGGGGGTGAGCGTAGTCGAACCCCAAACACCCTCTACAAAACCGGCGACCTCGCCACCTACCTCCCCGACGGTCGCATTAAGGTTCTCGGTCGCATCGACACCCAGACAAAAATACGCGGCTTCCGTATTGAGCTAGGTGAGGTAGAACGAATCCTGCAATCTCACCCACACATGAAGACCGCACTGGTGACCGTCAGAGAAGACACCCCAGGTGACAAACGATTGGTGGCCTATGGTGTGCCAACAGTTGCCAATGAAGAGAACGCGACACCTAACGACATGCGCCAATTTGTAGCTGAGACCCTACCTCAGTACATGGTGCCCTCTGTATTTATGTGGTTACCGGCCTTACCGCTTACCCCCAATGGGAAGGTGGATATGCGGGCATTGCCTACGCCCGTGGCCATCTCTTCTCAGCCTGCCATTGCACCACGCAGTGATACTGAAAAGTCTCTTTCACAGATTTTTGCTCAAGTGTTGTCCCTAGAATCCGTGGGCATTTATGACGATTTCTTTGAATTAGGAGGTCACTCGTTGCTTGCCACGCAGCTCGTTGCACAGCTGCTAAGCGTATTTGAAGTAGAAATTACCGTGATTGATTTATTTGAAGCCACCACGGTAGCTGCTCTAGCACAGCGCATTGAGCAAAAACAACAGCTGGCCAAAATGCAGCAGCCAGTGAGTGGTGACGAAGAACGGGAGGAGATTGCACTGTGACACTACCGGCAGGCAACACAACCAACAGCACATCCAAACATCAGCCGATGAAAGACTTTCTCGGCTACTTGAAACCCGATGTCATCGCCGAGCCACTGATTAACCAGTGGTACGCCTGGAGTGCCCTGATTCCACCGGCGACTGCCTCGCGGTATCTTACCCAGTCGCAGTTTAAGGTAATGCAGTCGTTCATTGATGCCCCTGAGGTCCACGAAACCACCCTGCGCGATCCAGCCATGATGGGTGGCCCCTTTATTCAGCATCCAGCCAGCCGGGTGGATGAGGTTCATGCGCTCCTTGAAAAAACAAAATCAGAACAAAGCCGACTCCTGGCCTTAAGTGATGCGATCGCCCAACTACGTGCCCAACTTGAGGCCCATCCCCCTGGCCACTCCTTAGAACCCCTCTATGCCCAAATTCCCGACCCTCTTAAGGGCTACGTAGAACTGGTATACGATGCCCATAACAGTGCCTCCATTCGCTTCATCGAAGGCTTACTCTACCGCAGCGAATACTACAGCCCTGATAGTCAAAGCATCGCACTTCGCATCGCTGATTGCGATCAGCGAGCTTTTGTGATGAGCACACCTCGCCTACCCGACGAAGAGAGTTTGTTTTTATCCATTCCCTTTGCGGATGCTCGCTTAGATGACCTCTTTCGGATGCGCCATACGCCGCAATCTGTCAGTGCGATCGCCAACCGCCTCAATATCCCGGAACAAAGCCGCCCCTTCTTCTATAGCCTATTCACCCCTGACGCGCCCCAAACGCCAGAGCCCTATCAAGCCTCCGACCAAGAAGATCAAGACCCTAGACAAGATCAAGCCCCTGGCCAAGAAAAAGGCAGCCAAGAAAAAGGCCTTAGAGTTCGCTACTTTGGACACGCTTGCGTCCTGATCGAAACCGCCCATATTTCCATCCTCTGCGATCCGCTAGTCAGCTACGAGCATCCCAGCGGCATGGCTCGCTACAGCTATACCGACCTCCCCGCCACCATTGACTACGCCCTGATCACCCACAACCATCAGGATCACGTCATGCTCGAAACCTTGCTGCAACTGCGGCACAAAATCAAGCATGTCGTCGTGCCCAGCAGTCAAAAAGGCTCTCTCCTCGACCCCTCCCTGAAGCTTGCCCTCCAGCAAATCGGGTTCTCTAACATCCTCACCCTAGACGAACTAGAAAGCATCCCCTTAACCGACGGGGAAAACAGCGGTCAAATCATCAGCATTCCCGTACTTGGAGAACATGGTGATCTCAATATCGCCACCAAAAACGCCTACTGGATCACGCTGCAAGGCCGTTCCATCCTCTGCGCCGCTGATTCCAACAATTTAGACCCAGACCTCTATGCCCATATCCACCACCTTTTCGACGACTTAGATGTGTTGTTTCTTGGGATGGAATGCGACGGTGCCCCCTTTACCTGGGCCTACGGACCCCTGCTCCCCAACCCAGTCCCCCACAGTCAAGCCCAAGCCCGTCGATTAGATGGCTCAAATGCCGAACGCGCCAGCGCCCTAGTACAACAACTCAATCCAACAGAAGTCTATATCTACGCCATGGGCCAAGAGCCATGGCTTACCTACATCACATCCATTGACTACGCCCCAGATGCTTCGCCGATTCTAGAATCCAATCAGTTAATGGACAGTTGTCGAAAAGCAGGAAAGGTGTGCGATCGCCTCTTGGGTCGTCACCAAATCGAACTCTCGCCTCAGTCCTCAGAATTCAGAACCGCCCATCTTATCCCTGTAAAGCGGCCTAGTCACTCCTCCACAGCCACAGCCACAGCCACAGCCACCAAAAAACGCATCAATACTGCCCCCAAACAACCCAGCATGGACTCCCCCACCGATACCCTTACCCCCTTTCTCAACCATCTCCAATCCCTCGATATCCGCCTATGGCTAGACGGCGATACGCTGCGCTGCAACGCCCCGAAAGGAGCCCTCGCCCCAGATTTAACCGCTCAGCTCAAAGAGAATAAACCCGCCATTATTGCCCTTCTCAAAGGCAACGCTGTCAGTTCTCAACCTGCCAGTTCTCAACAACAGATCGAGCCGCCAGAGACCTCTCAAACAACACCTACTCAAACGACACCCAGTAGAACAACAGCAGGAAAAATAGACTGGCAACAAGATCGTCATCTGCCCTCCGAGATTCACCCCAACTTCCAAAATTCCCCCAAAAGCCAAGAGGAGCCAGCCCACTCTTCCGCAATATCAAAACGCGTTCACCAAAACATTCTTCTAACCGGCGCAACAGGCTTTCTCGGCGCATTTCTCTTACAGGCACTCCTAACCCAAACCGAAACAACTGTCTACTGTCTTATCCGGGCCAACACGCCAAATGACGGACTGGCCAAACTCAAGCAACGTCTCACCGATTACCAAATTTGGCAAGAGTCTTTTCAATCACGCATTAGGCCCATCACGGGTGATCTAGCTCAACCATATTTAGGACTCTCAAAACAACAGTTTTACACCCTTGCAGACCAAATCGATGCCATTTACCACAATGGCGCTCAGGTTCACCACATTTCCCCCTACGCCCAACTCAGAGACACCAACGTCCTCGGCACCCAAGAAATTATCAAACTGGCCTGCCACGGCTCGCCTAAGGCCCTGCACTACATCTCCACACTGAGCGTCCTGCCAACCAATCCACTCCCCGGCCAAACTAAAATCTACGAACAGGCTGACTTAAGCCAATATCCAGCACCCGTGGGCGGATACAACCGCAGCAAATGGGTCGCCGAACAACTGGTTGCCCAGGCCCGTGATCGCCACCTTGCCACCACTATCTATCGGCCTGGCCCCATTTCTGGCCACAGTCAAACCGGTGTTTTCAACCCCAACGACTTCCTCTATCGCCTGATGCAAGGGTATGTCCAGTCTGGCATGGCCCCAACCGGCCAAACCCCGCTCGACCTTCTCCCTGTAGACTATGCGGCCAACGCCATTGTCTATCTCTCACAACAACCCATTGCCCTCGGCAAAGCCTTCCACCTCATCCACCCCCACTCAGCTTCTTCCGATCTCCTTTTTGAAGCCTGCCAAGCCGCAGGATATCCCATCCAACGCGTGCCCTACGACACATGGCACCAAAAACTTATGCACATTGCCCAAGGAGATAAAACGCACCCCCTCTACCCACTAGTCGCCCTGTTTTCTTCCCGCCAAAACACCCCCGACGAACCCGACCAATCCATTCCAGACATTCCTTTCGACACAACCCAAACCTACACCTACCTACAAAACGCCCCCTTCCATCTCCCTGAGCTCAACCAATCTCTTTTCGATACCTATATCAAAGCCATGCTAAAGAATAAGACACTTTCCCCACCCCCCATTCTCACCTAATCTGGCAACTCCTAATCTGGCAACCTCGAGATACGAGAGAAACCCCTAGCCAACCTCTTTCCCCTGCGTTCTATGACCTCCCGATATTCTGACTACAACAGCTGGGCCTGGCTCTATAACCAAACCATGGGGCCAGAGTACAGCCAACCTCAGCTAGAGCTGCTCAAGCGAGTTCTCATACCCCATATCCCCGCCCAAGGAAACATCCTCGATCTCTGTTGTGGCACTGGGCAGCTCATACAACCCCTCATAGACTTGGGCTACCAAGTGACGGGACTAGATGGCTCCGAAGACATGCTCAGCTACGCCCAGAGAAATGCCCCCCAGGCCACCTACTGCCTGGAAGATGCCCGCACTTTTGACTTAGGAAACCACTTTGACGGCGTTTTTTCCACCAGTGCCTCACTCAATCACCTGATGACCTTAGAAGAATTGACCCAAGTCTTCCAGCGTGTGCACGCATCACTGAGAGACGGGGGACTCTTTGTTTTCGATCTTAACCATCCCCAGCAGCTACAACGATGGTGGCGAGGCCAGCCCACTGAAGGTGAACTCAGTCGCTACTACGCTTGGATGATCACCCCTCACTACGATGCTGGCTTGGCAAAAGGCCATTTTCAGGTCACCATTTTCCAAGCCCCAGCCCAAGTCCCTGGCCTTTTAGCGAAGATGCTTTCTCCCTTAAAGCGACTGGTCTATAAAGTATTAAGCTGGCCTCGCTTTATCGGCCTACGCCTTAAGCTCATACAAAATATGGCCACCGTTGAACCCCAATGGAAACGCCGTGAACTCACCTACCCGATTAAAGGCCACAATCTCGACAGTGTAAAAGCAGCCCTAGAGCAAACGGGCTTCAAAGATATTTCCATCCAAACCATTGATGGAGCACCCACCATAGACACCCATCATTCGGCCCACTTCATTTGTACAAAACGCTCCTTAGTGTCACCGTCAAGCTCCACCAGCCAGACCACCTCAGTCACCTAACCTTCAGTTACCTAACCTTAGATCTTAAAAATTGCAGGTCTTCAAAATTGCAGGTCTTCAAAATTAAGCAGTCATCCACGCCCCGTTAACACCCTTTTGACCTATGACGACAACCTCTCCACCCACTCAAAAACAACACCTCCAGTCCGTCATCGATCGATATACCCAGAGAACGGTTAAGTCAAAGCAGTTCGCAGCCGAACATCGGGCTGTCCTTGCTGATAAAAGTTCCATTGGCTTCAACTTCTCTCCTGAAACGAAAGAGATGTGTTATCCGGTGGTGGCCGCGCGATCGCAAGGTTCCAAACTTTGGGATATTGACGGCAATGAATATATCGATATTCTCATGGGGTTAGGAACCAACCTCTTCGGCCACAATCCCGCTTTTATCAAAGAAGCAATAGCACAACAGCTTCAAAAAGGTATTCAAATTGGCCCACAGGCTGAGTTAGTCGGTGCCACTGCGCAGCTTGTCAGCGAGCTAACGGGAATGGAGCGGGTCACCTTTAGTAACACAGGCACTGAAGCGGTGATGACGGCCGTGCGCATCGCCCGCAGCGCCACCCAACGCAACAAAATTGCCGTCTTCACCAACTCATATCACGGCCACTTTGACGCTGCACTGATGCGAGCCCCACTCAGTGAATACGCTCGCAAAAAGGCCGTGCGGATCGCAGAAACCAAAACCTGGCTAGGCCCATTGAGCTGGCTGTTAAAACAACGCATTAATACCCGTGCGGTGCCCGCAGTCATGGGTATTCCGAAGGGGAGTGCCCGCAATGTCATCGTCCTAGAGTATGGCAATCCTCAGTCCCTAGCCACCATCAGGGCTCACCAAAAAGATCTCGCTGCCGTCCTCGTAGAGCCCGTCCAAAGCCGGTGTCCAGAACTGCAACCCCAGAATTTCTTGACCCAGCTAAGGCTCCTCACCGAAGACCTAGACGTCGCACTCATTTTTGATGAAATGGTCACCGGATTCCGAGTCGAACCGGGTGGGGCTCAGGCTCACTTTGGCATCGCTGCCGATATTGCCACCTATAGCAAAATCGCTGGTGGCGGACTACCGCTCTCTATCATCGCAGGCAAGTCTCGCTTTATGGATCATATCGACGGTGGCCAGTGGCAATTTGGAGATAACTCTGCCCCCCAAGTACCCACAACCTTCTTTGCAGGCACCTTTTGCAAGCATCCCCTTTCCCTGGCCGCAGCCCACGCCGCCCTTAGCCATCTCAAACAAGAAGGCCCCTCACTACAAGCCACCCTCACCCAAAAAACAAAGATACTCGTTGAACGCCTGAATACATTTACCGCAGGGGCTCATCTACCCGTCAGGTTTACACAGTTTGGATCATTTTTTGCGATCGCCCTCTCCCAAAGCAACCTTTCCCCGTTAGCCACTACCCTACTTTCCTACCATCTCCTTAACCAGGGCATTCATCTACGCGGCGGTGATAAAGGAGGCTTCCTATCCACTGCGCACACTCCAGAAGACATCGAGGCCATTTACCAGGCTTTCCAAGAAGGCCTCCTTGCCCTTAGACAAGTCGAATACCTCTAGGGCTACAGTTGTTAGGAATACAGTCATTGGGACTACAGCTATTGGTTTTACCTTTTGGTAGCTGAGCACAACCAAAAGCTTTATAGCCTCGCAGCGCAGCCTAACTTTTCACTCAAACAGGAACAACACCATGACCCAATCTACCGAACCCATCTACCGCGTTGTCATCAGCGATGAAGGACGTTATTCCATTTGGCCAGAGTACAAAGACATCCCTTGGGGCTGGCGTGCCGCCGCAAAAACCGGCCCTCGAAAAATCTGCCTCGACTATATTTCTGAAACCTGGACAGACATGCGGCCCCTCCCCATACAAGCTGCCATGGCAGAGCAACATCAAGAGCAGGCAACCCATGATTAACTTACTGACCCTATCGAACAACCTTGACGACCGTGCTGAAGAACGAGCTGTGAAACCATTACCGGAAAATCCATCAGAGCGTTCATTAGACACACTCGATTTGCTAGTACCTTGGGATATCCCCTTAGAGTGCCAGTTGAGCGAGCCCGTCAAACAACAGATTGAAGAAAGCTTGCGATCGCTCATAACAGCCCTAAACAACCCAGATCTCGTCCAAGCTCGTCTTCAAATCCTCCAGCTCATCAATACCTTACCCACACCTAACACTCATCCTGCCCAAGTCAAAAGCACTAAAACTGCGCTTAGCAACGCCGCCGTAGAAGATTACGACACCTATTTTCACATTACCCATATCCAAGCAGAAGGTTCTGACGATATTGGTCTTAGCCTCACCCAAGGCATTCTCTCCAACTGTTATAAATTTATCTCTCTCTGCTGCGACAGTCCTGATCTTGAACCCAAACAAGTCTCTCAACAAAAACAAGGCTTCATCAGCTACATCACCCTCCTATTCCGAGTCTTCCACATAAACAACTTGTCCTAGTATTTCCCAACCGCTCCATGTCCCCTTCCCCTCAAGACATCTGGCAAGGATTCCACTGGTCCTTTTTTATCAACGTCCAAGGTCTCATCATTAGCCTTCGCCGATTCGAAGCCCAACTCGCCCTTGGCAACATTGCCGAAGCCCAAGAAGAACTTGCCACCGCCACAGTTCTAATGAACGCTTCCGGCGCATCGATGAAACTTGCAGGTAGCTTTAGCCATGCCCAATATGAGCAAACCGTACGCCCTACGATGGCTCCACCCCAAGTAAGCTCTCACAACTTCAGTGGTCTTATGTCATGGGAGCATGCCGCCCTCATGAAAATTTGGAAGCGTCTACGCCCAGTTTTTGAAAATATACCCATGGAGCTAAAGGCTCAGCATCAAGACTTCATCCAAGCCTACTCTTCTCTTGCCAGCGCCCATCGCGCTGTCTGCGAAAAATTTGGCGGTGCAAACAGTGGTAGCCTTCGATTTAACCAAAGCTGCGCAGTAGATACCCTGGATAAATTTACCCACAGCCGCCGTGAGCTCATTGACCCGGCACATCACATGTGCCAATCAAAATAAGAAACATTGTTGAATTAGAGAAATACGTGCTTTCACTTTCGTAGAGGTGCTACAAATTCTGTGGAGAAAAATAGCTGAGGAGAGAATATGGCTGTGTTGCAAGCAGCTTGATCACTCACAGGATGAGTGGGCGTGTCTCAATGACCGTTGAGTGGAATTTGGCTACCCGGATCTGAAAAATTGCATAAAGCTCGCCTCAACGATTGGTCCCTACCCAAACTTCGTGCGTCTCGTAAAAACTACCTCGTTGCTCGAGTGAAAATCCACCTAGCAATGCCGCGATCCACACCTCCACCATCGGCATATTCAACTGGGCCTGAATATCAACCAATCGTTGCGGCACATCTGATTGTCTAGCCGATAGAGCCCTCACCCAGTCCGAGACACTCTCCGAATGAGACACGGCCATTGCCTGCGCTTTTAACTCCTCATCCCCTAAAGTATCGAGCATTTCCAATAGGGGTAATTGAAGCGAAGCTGACACCAGGGGCAATTAGCTCATAGGCATTGATATATAAGGATTACAGGCGTCAAATTTCGTGAATTCAATGTCCTATCAAGCTTCTAAATGATAAGTTCAGCGGCTACCGCCATAAAGCGGGACAAGACCATAGGAAAAGCCATGCAATAACTCGCTAGGGCAGATACTGTATCCTCAAATGCAATTCCAAGGATACGATGATCAATATACGGCAACGCCGCCAGCAGGTTTCAGCCATTCTCTCCCAGCCGGGACATCGCACGGTTCGCTCGATTGCGACAGAAACG